>NZ_JBITIL010000006.1:374197-554066 GCF_044458905.1 Nocardia sp. NPDC050408
CGGACCTGAGGTCGGAGCGATGCTGGTGAGGGTGGGCACCGCGATATAGGTGAACGCGACACCGTTGCTGGTCCCGCCGGGGGTGGTGACGGTAACCGCCACTGTCCCAGCTGAATGGGCTGGGGTCATCGCCGTGATCTGCGTCGAGGAGTTGACCGTGAACGAGGTTGCCGGTGTCCCACCGAAACTCACTGCGGTGGCTCCGGTCAAGTTCGTCCCGGTGAGCACGACCGTCGTTCCGCCGGCCGCCGACCCCGAAGCCGGACTGATGCTGGTCAAGGTAGGAGCAGGCACGCCATAGGTGTAGGGCAGTGGGTTGCTCGTGCCGTCCAGCAGTACCTGTACGGTGACGTTCACCGTGCCGGTTCCAGGCGGCGCGATGGCCGTGAGCTGGGTATCGGAGTCGATGGTGAATGTCGTTGCCGTCGTGCCGAACCGGACACCCACGGGACCGACATTGCTGAATCCGGAGCCGGTGATGACAACAGAGTTGAAACCCGCTGGAGGGCCGAAAGAGGGTGTCAGCGAGGTGATGACAGGTGCCATTTTTTTGCTTTCTATCAGTGAACGTGAAAAGGGTTCTCCCACAGCAGCACGGGCCTGGCCGTTTGTTTCGCCGCCTATACTCAGTAACCCTCCAGTTGCGACACTTTGGCAATAAATCCCCGGTCCACCTTCGTCCAGTCGTTGTCCGTTTCTCGTGTTCTGCCGGTAGCCATTGGGAAACTGGACGCCAGGGGTGAACTTGTGGCCAGGCTTCGATAGGTGTCACCGTCCATTTCGGATGCCTGGGCTTTGTTCACGAATTCCGTTGCTGGTTGTTCGCGAATTCTGGTGTCATTGTTCGCGGCTTCCGTTGCTGGTTGTTCGCGAATTCTGGTGTCATTGTTCGCGAATCGCGTTGCTGGTTGTTCGCGTATTTAGGCATCGGTTGGGCTGGGTGATTCCCGATCCCGGTCGCGAAAATTGACCATCGCCTGAGTTGATATGTCGGATTGGCGTGTCGTGCTGTGCGGGGTCGGCGGTGGGTTACTCAGGCGTGGGCGAGTATGTAGGAGTCGGTGATGGCGGCGTCCGCGGCCGGACAGAGCCGCAGTCCTGTAATGACGAGGGCGATCTCGGCCATGGTGAAGGCGCAAGACTCTGCCGAGCACAGGGTGGGCGATGTGTGGTCCAGCGTCCTGTCCCTGCTTGGTGGTCGGCGCGAGGTCTGAGCGAGGACCTGCCACCACAACGGTGTCGAAATTCGCGATCACAAAAATCCCGAAGTGATGTCGAGATTCACGACCGACTGCTGCCCAGATTCGCGATCAAGAACCAGCTGCCGTAAGAACCGTGTCATCTGGCACATGAAGCACAACTGCCTGGTAACCGGTGGTGGCGGGTGTGGTTTGTCGCGTGATGAGGGGGGCTTGACAAGAATGAGCCGACCGATCGGGCGATCATCGAACACGACGGCAAGGGGGTCGAGGAGCAGCAGCGCGGAATCAGGCGGTAGCGCGAACCGACCTGACCTTTGCTATTGGGCAGCCTCGGCGTGGAGCCGGTACCGCGGATAGTTTCCAGAATCGACCAGCCGGGCCCGCAGGCTACGGCGAGCGGCCATGCTGAAGCCTGTGCCGACGTTGCCGATATAGGTGAGCCGACCGTCGTTGTCGTGCGCGGCCAGGACCAGGGACCCGAACGTCGGCGCCATCGTCCCGTCTACGTCGGAGTCTGGCCTACTGCGATCTCACCGGGCCGGGGTCAGCGGAATCTCTGGATTGGTACCGGCCCGCCACCGCGCCAGCGTCGGCCGGCCAATCGCAGTACTTCCCATTCTGGTTCCAGTTCAGGCCGGTCGGACACGTGTGCACGGTCGCAACGTTGTTCGAGCATTCGACGTACTTCGTCACGTCTCCGGGATAGGGGAAGAGCCCGTCGGGCTCGGGACAGTTGAAGGCGGCGATGTCGAGTACGGTGTCCTCCGCGAGAGCAGACGACGCGGCAACGAGCGTGAGGGTGGAACCGAGCAGCAGCCCGGCTGCTGGCAAAGCAAGAACACAGGCGAATCGCACGGTCGTCTCCTTCGGGTGATGTGGGTCGAGCGGGCCGTACCAGTGGGCGCACTGACCTCGTTACACGCCGGCATCATCGGAATCGAGATTGCCGCACCACCTCCCATGAGTGTCCTTGACGCCGGTAAGTTTTCTGGCCGTTTCGACGAGTCTTCTTGGGGTAGTGGGGGTTCCGGTAGTAATCCCGAAATCCAACGATACGGAACATGGTCTCCATCGATCGCCGACCTCCTGCGGCGGACGATCGTAGCGAGCCCGGGCATCTGGAAGGCGACCTGGTATCCGGAACCAGGCCATCAGGGGTGGTTGGCATGATGGCCGGCATGGCTACCACAGGACTTCCCGAACTCGATGTCGCCCGGATCGTGAAGTACTGCGCCAGTAGAGTTCCCGAACAATATCGCCACGAGATTCGGGTCGAATGCGACGTCTCGCCGCGCCATGTCACGATCTGCGAATGCCGACCACCATGGCACGAGGACTTCGGCCCGGAATGGACACGATTCCCGATCGCCCGCCTGCACTACACGAAGAAAACCGGGTTGTGGACGTTGTATTGGCGGGACCGACACCTCAAATTTCACCGCTACCGGTTCTTGGAGCCGAGCCCTCACGTTCAGGACCTGCTCGATCACATCGACAACAGTGGCGACCCGATCTTCTGGGGTTGATCAGTTATCGTCGGTGACGCGTTGACCTGTTGAGTCCAAGATCGTTTGGTTTCCTCGGCTCTGTCACTCTGTCGTGTGAGAAGGTGGGGTTTCACTCGTGAATTGGGTTCTGCCGATAACGGTTACGCGTGCCGAAGGAATCCGGATGGAAGAGGGCTTGGTGGAAGCAGCGTTCGATGTGGCTGGGCTGGTGGGGCATCGCTATCGCGTGGCCGACTACTACGAGGTAGGGCGAGAGAAGATACGCGAGTACGCGCGAGCAGTACAAGATTTCCACCCGGTGCACTGGAGCGAAGCTGCTGCCGGTGAGCTCGGGTACGCCGGGTTGGTCGCGCCCACTACGTTCATCTCGACCGCCGCGATGCTCGCCAACCGCAGGCTCTTGGAAACCGTCATGACCGGCTACGACATGTTCGTGCAGACCGATCAGGTCTTCGAAATGTACAAGCCGGTGCTCACCGGCGACCGGTTGGTCAGCGATGTCGAGCTCTCCTCGGTGCGCCGCATCGCGGGCAAGGATCTGCTCACCATCACCAACACCTTCACCGGCCAGAACGGTGACGTCGTGCAGGTGATGCACACCACCGTCGTCGGCATCACCGGTGAGGACGTCGACGCCGGCATCAGCGACACGATCGAACGCGTGATCATGAGCGGACTCGACACGACCGCCCGAACCGCAGTCGCGCCCGCGCCCGCGGACGCGGATGGGCTGCTGGGCTCGGATCCGGATGCGACGACCGCTGTACGTACCTCCCCGGTCTCGCGCACACGTGTCCCGCGCACCGCACTCCGATTCGAGGACGTCACCGTCGGTGACGAGCTTCCTGCTCGCACCGTGCACCTGACACGCGGGGATCTGGTGAATTATGCCGGGGTCTCCGGGGATGCGAACCCTATCCACTGGCACGACGAGGTCGCGGCACTCGCGGACCTTCCGGACGTGATCGCCCACGGCATGCTCACCATGGGCCTAGGCGCGGGATTCGTCACCGATTGGCTCGGCGACCCGGGCGCGGTGATCAGATACGGGGTCCGGCTGTCGAACTACACGGTCATCGAAGCCGCCTCCGCTGGAAGCGTTGAGTTCACTGGGCGCATCAAGTCGGTCGACTCCGAAACCAGGACCGCTGTTGTCGTCATAGTCGCGAAGTCCGCCGGACGCAAGGTTTTCGGCCTCGCCACTGCGGATGTTCGCCTCACATAACCTCCGCCGCAATAGGTCCGGTGCTCAGAACAGGGTGTCGCGGACTCGTAGAGGCCGGTAGCCGGTGGGGCACAGCTGGGCGAGATCGGCGTCGATGTCGACTTCGATGGCGCCGAAGAAGACCAACCAGCTCGAACAGCGAAACATCGACCTGCAGCAACAACTCGACGAACGCGACGACGATCTTGCCGCCGCTCGTGCCACCAACCGCGAACTCATGACCCGGCTCAACACATCAACCCAGCCCCGATAACAGGTTCGAGCCCGCCCCTGTCGACTCGTGGCAACCGCCCCGAAGGAGGGCCGACCGTAATCAGTGTTACCGATCGTGTTCGCGTGCTCTTTTGCGGAGTGAGCGTGAGTGAGTTCATAGAGCACACGCCACATTCGCAAGTAGGTTCTTGAATATGGATAACGACGGACCCAGCCGTACAGCGCTCATCACCGCGTACGCCCGCGCCTATCACCAGATCGCTGACCGACCACAGATCTTCACCGACCCCCTGGCGGCACGTCTGCTCGGCGTCACCGCAGAGGAACTGGCCGAATTGGGCACGCCCACAACCAATCACCTCGGTGACGGGGCCAGCGATCGGCCCCGCCGACTCTTCTTCGCCGCACGCGCGCGCTTTGCCGAGGACGCCGTGGCCGCCGCCATCACCGCTGGTGTGCGGCAGGTCGTGATCCTCGGCGCCGGTCTGGACACCTTCGCCTATCGCAATCCGCGCCCGGACTTGCGTATCTTCGAGGTCGACCACCCCGCCACCCAAGCGTGGAAACGCGAACGCCTTACTACCGCCGGAATCGACCGCCCTGAGACGTTGACCTTCGTGCCGGTCGATTTCGAAACCCAGACGCTGGCAGCGGGATTGGAATCCACCGGGTTCAAACGGACGGACCCGGCCGTATTCGTGTGGCTCGGCGTCGTTTTCTATCTGACTCCGAACGCCGCCCACGCCACTCTCGAATACATCGCTGGTCAGGCCCAGCCGGTCGAGGTGGTCTTCGACTACCTGCAGCCCGCGAACAGCGACGAGGACCGTGCGCACCAGCAGGCACGTGCCGATCGGCTGGCCGGCGTCGGCGAACCCGTGTTCAGCTACTTCACGCCCGACGACATCGCCGCACAGCTGCGCGCCCTCGGCTTCACCGACCTCGAAGACCACTCCGCCCCCGACCTCGTCACTCGCTACCTCGACGGATCCCCAAGATTCGGAGGCGAACCGCCCCGCGCACTGCGCGCGATCCGCATACTGCGCGCGAGCCGCTGAGGATTGCCCGCCACGTCGACTCGCACCACATCTGTCGCGACGGCTAGCATCTCCGGCATCAGCCTCTGAACTGCACAAACTCAGAGAAATGCGGGAACGCACGTGAGCGGAGCCCCGGAGAACAGCCCGAATGCATAGGCGGTCTTGAACAAGGTGGCGTCCCGAAACGCGGGCAACCAGCCCTTGCGGCCGAAGGCTCGGATCCGGGCGACTTCGTTGTCGCAGTGAGCAAAGAAGGCGTGCAGCTCCGCTTTCGTGAACACCCGTTTCTTCGGATCGGACTCGTTCTGTTGAACGTGCAGGTCACCGAGCCATTCGTCGATCATCGCCGGAGTCCATTGCCACAGATAGACATTCACATACGCGGTGAACGCCTTGCCCGTGCTCTCACGGCCTTCCACCGTCGTGCGGCCAGGTTCCGCGCGAGCTGCTGATTGGCGAACCCGGCCAGCATGGCCCGAAAGACCTGTTCTTCCGGCCGCAGCAGCGACACCCCGTCGAGCAGATGCAGCCGTGCCGCACCTGGCACCGAACCGGAGAAACCCACCGAACCACCCACCCTCCACCGTTCGCATCTGATGCGAGTCATGGACGAATCCGCAGGCAGTTGGGCCACACTCGGTCATGAACAGACCGCAGACGGCTACCATCGCCAGTGCCTCGGCAGCTGAAATCCTCTGGCAGAAGCCGCAATTGCCGCCCTCGAACCGGTCGATGTGCACACCGTCGCGAGTTCGCAATCCGATGCAATTGGCGGCGAAAGTAGTAATCGCGCGAAAAACAACGACAATGGCTTGACCAGCAGTGATGGCAGCGGGAGTTCAAATCCGCCGAAGAGCCGAAAAGGGGAGCCATGAGCGGATGTCCGGTCCGGATTGGATACTTATCTCGAGCGAGGTTTCAGCAGATCCTCGACCAGGCTGCTGGTGAGAGCGCGAGGGATGCTCGCCCCGGTCAGAGCGCAATAAACGAGCGGACCGAGTAGGGCATCGAGCGTGGCGTCGAGGCCGAGTTCGGGCGAGATCTCAGCGGCGTCGATTGCGTGCGCGAGCATGTCGCGTTCTCGAGCGCGGCGTGGATCGAGATAGCGCGTGTGGAAGCTCTCGGCTGTGCCGGGATTGTGCTGCGCCTCGGCGATGAGTGCGAGCAGGACCTTGCCGGCAGGCTCGCGGGTGAGGAATCGGGCGAAGCCGCGGATGTACGCGCGGATGTTTTCTGCTGTGGGCTTGTCCGTTGGGACGGGGAGGCGCTTGTCGCTGTCTTCGATAAGCGTGTCGAGGAGGATCTCGACCTTCGAGGGCCACCAGCGGTAGATCGTTTGCTTGGCGACGCCGGCACGACGCGCAATCGCCTCGATGGTCAAAGCGCCGAAGCCGTGCTCGACGAGCAGATCGTCCGCGGCATGCAGCACGGCCAGCCGCGCAGCCTCGTCGCGACGGTTGCCCGAGCGCGTCCTGGGCGGAGAGTCCGGGGCGGGCATGGGGTCACCTTACCGGTCGGTGATGCCGTGACCGGACGGCGACGTAATGTATTGTCTAGACGCAACGTTGCGTCTATAGAATATTTCGTCAGGTAGGAGCAGATAATGTCCGCCACGTCCAACCGTCAAGCACTCGTCATCGGGGCCTCCAGAGGCTTGGGTCTTGCCCTGGCCGGTGAGCTCGTTCGACGCGGCTGGCGAGTCATCGCCACCACGCGCCGCGACGGCGACGAGCTACAAGTGAATTCCGATGCCTCCAATGGGCGGCTGCACATCGAAACGCTGGAGATGACCAGCTCGGAACAGTTGGCCGCGCTGCGCGAGCGCCTGGACAGGGACCGACTCGACCTACTGTTCGTCAACGCCGCCATCGACCGCGGCAATCTGCCGATCGACGAGGTCTCCACCGACATGTTTACCGAGGTGATGATCACCAACGCACTGAGCCCGTTGCGCGTCCTCGAGGCCCTGCGTGGGCTCGTCGTGCCTGGCGGAACCGTGGCGGTCATGTCCTCCGACCAGGGCAGCATCTCCCGAAACACCGAGGGCGGCTATGAGCTCTACAAAGCCAGCAAGGCCGCGCTCAACCAGCTGATGCGCAGTTACGCCACCCGCCATGCCGGTGACGGACACACCAAACTGCTCATCGACCCCGGCCACAACCGGACCCGGCTCGGCGGACCCGACGCGCCTCTCGCCCCGCAAGAGAGCATCCCGGCCGTCGCCGACGTCCTCGAGACGCAGTCCGGTGCGCCCGGCCTGCAGTTCCTGGATCGGCACGGCCAGAGCGTCCCGTGGTAGAGCCACACCTGCGCTGATCGAGCTGTCGAGCCACCCGCCGAGCACCGGCCGTGATGCGAGATACGTTGTCGGACAGGCGATCAGGAGCCGCCACTCAGACGCGCGCCATGCGGCAATAGGGGGCATTCGGCGACGAACACAATCTGGGATTCGGCGGTGGTGGGCTGCTGCCCCCGGACCGCGGATGCGCGGGCCAGGCCTGGCCGACACCTTGCCTGCCCTGGTGCGCCGGCCCGCGACCGACGTCGGGATCAGATGGGCGCGGTCTGGATCCGGTCGAAGATCAGTACTCATGAGGATCTAATTCGTTGCCGTCGGCGCTGAGTTCGCGTTTCCCGTCCGGCTGACCGCCGGTGCCGGCATTGTTCACGAGCACATCCAATCGCGAAGTGCGGGCGATGATCTCGTCGGCCAGCCGGTCCACCTCCGCGAGTCGCGACAGGTCGGCCAGGACGATCTGCGGTGCGTGTCCGCTCGCGGCTGTCACCTCGGCCGCTGCGGCCCGATCGGGGTTGCGGCCGTGCAGGATCAGCCGGGCACCCGCTGCGCCGAGCCGCACCGCGAGTTCGCGGCCGAGTCCGTCCGTCGCGCCCGTCATCAGCACAGTGCGATCGACCATGCGATCGATATCGTTGTCGCTCATAATCTTTCCTTGCAGTCTCATTTCCCGTCCTCGTTCCGGATGCTGACCGAAGTGGCGGTCAGGTCGAGCGCGACGTGCGTGCCGAGAGGCGTGTGCACGACGCGCGGTTCGCCAGTGGCCGGCATCGGTATGCCGTTAACGACGACCTCGACCCAAAAGGCTGAAACGCGATCAATGGATATGGTCCCGGGGCGCACGGGCGCCCGCCGGGCCGCGCAGGCGGTCACCGGCGGGTTGTCGCCTTGGACGGCGGGGTCGAGGCAGGCGCGGAAACCCGCCCTCCGCAGTCGAATTCCTTCGGGCCCGGCGGCGACTCCGACCATGATGTAGTTGCCATCCGGACCGGCCCGGGCGTCGTCAGTCGAGGAAGTGCTCGAGTTCCGCGGTGACGAATTGGGGATTCTCCTCGACGAGCCAGTGCCCCGCGTGCGGGACGTCCACGGCTCGCACGATGTTGGTCAGGCGCGGAGAGAGGGTGGCTCGGATCGCGTCGAGTTGGCCCTGGGCGGTCATGAGCAGGGTCGGGACGGATGTCGGTGGGTCAGCGACGGTGTCGCGGACGTCCTTGTCGAGAGCGCGATAGAGCTCGAAGCCGACCGACAGGGCCTCGGGGCGACTGTAAGTGCGTGCGAATTCGTCGATCTCGGCGTCGGTGAACGGGGATCGCTCCGAGGTGCCGCCGAATGCCGTGCCGCCGAAGGAGACCTGCGGGTAGAACATGGCCAGGTACTCGCGGACGTGGTCGCCGACGATCGCTTCGGGGACCCGTGGCTGGGAGTGGAAGGCGATGTGCCAGCTCAGCGCGCGGTAGGTGCGTGCATCGATCGCGGGGCCGGGCAGGGGCAGGTCGAGGTAGCCGAGGCGGGCGGTGTCGGCGGGGAACTGGTCGGCGTACTGGAATGCGATGGCGGCGCCGAAGTCGTGTCCGACAACGCGGGCGTCCCGCACTCCGAGCCGGTCGGCGATCAGGGTGTGCGCGTACCGGGCGAGGGTGGCCTTGTCGGAGCCGGTTGGTAAGCCGGTGCTGTCACCCAGTCCGGGGAGGTCGATGGCGTAGACGGTGTGGTGTTCGGCGAGGGCGGGCATGATCGGCCACCAGCCGTACCAGGTCTGGGGCCAGCCGTGGATCAGCACCACCGGCGTGCCGTGGCCGCCGGTCACGTAGTGCATGCGGACGCCGTCGACGTCGGCGAAATTGTGCTGAAAAGTGTTCTCGAACTTGGGATCCCCGTGCGTGGCGGCGGCGTAGGAGGGGACGGCGGGCGTTGTCGTGGAGCAGGCCGCGGTTGCCATCGTGAGCAGGATCGTGAGTGCGACGGTGGCGACCGCGCGCGTGGAGCGGAGCAAGCCGCGTGGCCGGGTTGCGGTGATCATGTGGTCCTGTCCTGGATGAAGTCAGCGGCCGGTCGTGCCGTCGAATAGTTCGCGGAGGATGTCAGCGTGGCCGGCGTGGCGGCCGCTCGCCGGCGATCCGGTCGTCCAGGCCGTGCGAGCGGGCACGGCCGGCGAGCCGCTCGATCGCCACGGCCGAGACGTCGACGGCGGTCACCCGCCAACCGCGCTGGGCGAGCCATAACGCGTCGCCGCCGCCGAGGTCCAGTGCGTCGCCGGGTGACACATCCGGAACCGTCTCGGCGAGAAGAACATTCGGGCGCGGGTCCGCGGGTGCCGTCCGGTCGGCATACACGCCGTCCCAGAACGTGACCGCATCGGTGGTGGTCATCGAGACTCCTACTGTCGGAATGGGCTTCGGAGACGGCGGGGTGGGTAGGACTCAGTCTCATCCGGCGCTCCGTGATCTGGCACGCAATCTTGCGGTTCCGGCAAGATGGGCGCATGGACCCCGAAACAGATGACGTGCTCGACGCGGTGGGCCCGCGGCTGCGTGCGTTACGGCGCGAGCGCGGTATCACCCTCGCCGATCTCGCGACGACGACCGGTGTCTCCGAGAGCACGCTGTCGCGGCTGGAGAGCGGGCAGCGCCGGGCAACCCTCGAGTTGCTGCTGCCGCTCGCTCGCACCTACGACGTGCCGTTGGACGACCTCGTCGGTGCGCCCCGCACTGGCGATCCCCGAATCCATCTGAAACCGATCCGGCGGTTCGGGATGGTCTTCGTGCCGCTGTCCCGGCGGCCGGGCGGGGTGCACGCGTTCAAGATGATCATTCCCAGGGTTCCGGCACCGCTCGAGCCGACGCCGCAAACGCACGACGGCTTCGAGTGGCTGTATGTGCTCAACGGCCGCCTCCGACTGGTAGTCGGCGAGCGCGACCTGACCTTGCCGCCCGGCGAGGCCGCGGAATTCGACACCTCCCTACCGCACTGGCTGGGCAGCGCCGACGGCGGCACGGTCGAGCTGCTCATCCTGTTCGGCTTGCAGGGGCTGCGGTCGCATGTACACGCCGAGCCGCATCGGTGAGCTTCCCCGGCAGCCGGCTCATGCGGTGTTGACGCGACGAGGAAGGTCACGGCCGGGGCGGACGCGCACCCGGCGGAACTCCCACCCCGACGCGACCCGCTAGCGCACCAAATTCCTGGCAGGGTGCCCGTCCTCCAACCGCGCGGCGATGCTTGACTCGTTCCAGAAAGCGGACGAGACTCTGGGCGTGTCCACGGCCACGGAATTCCAGCAGATGCTGCGGGGAGTTTCGCTTCGCGTGACCGCTCCGCGTATTGCGGTGTTGAGTGCGGTGCACGACCATCCGCACGCCGATACGGATGCGATCATCCGCGCCGTGCGATCTCGGCTGTCAGCGGTATCGCACCAGGCGGTGTACGACTCGTTGCGCGTGCTCACCGCCGCGGGCCTGCTTCGATGTATTCAGCCCTCCGGCTCGGTCGCCCGGTACGAAACGCGGGTCGGCGATAACCACCATCACGTCGTATGCCGGGCGTGCGGGTTGATCGCCGATGTCGACTGCTCGGTCGGGGAGGCCCCGTGTTTGTCCGCGTCCGACGACCGCGGCTTCTCGATCGACGAGGCCGAGGTCATCTACTGGGGTCTGTGTCCCGATTGCGCCGCATCGCACGCCAGATGATCACGTCCTGACCGCAGCCCGCCTTACTCATTCAGGAAGGAATGTCATGACATCCGATAGCCGTCCACCCGCTCCGGAGACCGGAACTCGAAGCGCGAGCGAGAGTGAGAACCCGGCCATCCCGTCTCCGACTGCGAAAACCGACCATCGCCCGCGCACCATCAAGGACTGGTGGCCCGAGCAGATCGATGTCTCGGTGCTGCACGCACATTCGTCCAAGTCCAACCCACTTGGCGAGGATTTCGACTACGCCGAAGAGTTCGCGAAGCTCGATGTCGACGCTCTGAAGGCCGACGTCGCCGCCGTTATGACCGACTCGCAGGACTGGTGGCCCGCGGACTACGGCAACTACGGTGGCCTGTTCATCCGGATGAGCTGGCACGCGGCGGGCACGTACCGAATCGCCGACGGCCGCGGTGGCGGCGGTCAGGGCGCGCAGCGCTTCGCGCCGCTCAACAGTTGGCCGGATAACGCCAGTCTGGACAAGGCTCGTCGACTGCTGTGGCCGGTCAAGCAGAAGTACGGCAACAAGATCTCCTGGGCCGATCTGTTGGTGTTCGCCGGCAATGTCGCTCTCGAATCGATGGGTTTCCAGACCTTCGGCTTCGGTTTCGGCCGCCCCGATATCTGGGAGCCGGAAGAAGTGTTCTGGGGCCCGGAGGACACCTGGCTCGGCGACGAGCGCTACAGCGGTGACCGGGATCTGGCGAAGCCGTTCGGCGCTGTCCAGATGGGCTTGATCTATGTGAATCCGGAAGGGCCCAACGGCCGCCCGGATCCGGTGGCCGCCGCGCGGGACATCCGAGAGACCTTCGGCCGCATGGCGATGAACGACGAGGAGACCGCCGCCCTGATCGTCGGCGGCCACAGTTTCGGCAAGACCCACGGTGCGGGCGATCCCGATCTGGTCGGCCCCGAACCCGAAGCGGCCCCGCTCGAGCAGCAGGGCCTGGGCTGGAAGAGTTCCCACGGAACCGGCAAGGGTAAGGACGCGATCACCAGCGGTCTCGAGGTCGTGTGGACTGCCACTCCGACCAAGTGGGGCAACGGCTTCCTGCAGAACCTGTACGGCTACGAGTGGGAACTGACCAAGAGCCCGGCCGGGGCGTGGCAGTGGAAGCCGAAGGACGGCGCGGGCGAGGGCGCCATTCCAGATCCGTTCGGCGGGCCGGCCCGCACCCCGACCATGCTGACTACCGACCTGTCGCTGCGGGAAGATCCGATCTATCGGGAGATAACCCGCCGCTGGCTCGAGCACCCCGAGGAACTGTCCGAGGCGTTCGCCAAGGCGTGGTACAAGCTGCTGCACCGCGATATGGGACCGCTCAGCCGCTACCTCGGGCCATGGGTTGCCGAGCCGCAGCTGTGGCAGGATCCGGTGCCGGCCGTCGATCACGAACTGATCGACGAACAGGACATCGCGGAGCTCGAGCGCAAGGTCCTCGACTCCGGCCTTTCGATCGCGCAGCTGGTCAAGACCGCGTGGGCGTCGGCAGCGAGCTACCGCAGTACCGACAAGCGCGGCGGCGCCAACGGCGCCCGGATTCGGCTCGCGCCCCAGAAGGATTGGGAGGTCAACGAACCCGCCGAGTTGGCGAAGGTCCTGCCCGTGCTCGAGCAGATCCAGCAGGAGTTCAACGGTTCGGCAGCCGGCGGCAAGAAGGTGTCGCTGGCCGACCTGATCATCCTGGCCGGATCCGCGGCGGTCGAGAAGGCGGCCAGGGATGCCGGCCACGACATCAAGGTGCCGTTTGCGCCCGGACGGACCGACGCCACGCAGGAGAACACCGATGTGGAATCGTTCGCGGTGCTCGAACCGCGCGCGGACGGGTTCCGCAACTACGTCCGCTCCGGCGAGAAGGCCCCGCTGGAGCGTCTGCTGCTCGATCGCGCGTACATGCTCGACGTGACGGCTCCGGAGATGACGGTACTGATCGGCGGCCTGCGCGCCCTGGGCGCCAATTACGGCGGCAGCAAGCATGGTGTGCTCACTGAGCGTCCGGGCCTGCTGACGAACGACTTCTTCGTCAACCTGCTCGATATGCGCACAGAGTGGAAGACGTCCGAGTCGGCGGAAAACGTCTACGAAGGTTTCGACCGGTCCTCCGGCCGACCCAAGTGGACAGCCACGGCCAACGACCTCATCTTCGGCTCGCACTCGGTGCTGCGCTCGGTAGCCGAGGTCTATGCGCAGCAGGACGCCACCGAGAGATTCGTGAAGGACTTCGTCGCCGCGTGGGTCAAGGTGGTCGACAACGATCGATTCGACCTCGCCTGATCTCGGTTGGGCCGCCGGTGGCGTGGCAGCACGTTGTGTGTCACGCCTGTTTCGACGCGAGCTCGATCACGGTGATATCAGAGGGTGCGCCGACGCGGACCGGGGGTCCCCACGCGCCGGCGCCGCGGCTGACGTAGAGCTGGGTGTCGCCGTAGCGGTCCAGGCCCGCGACGGTCGGACTGGCAAGGCCCGCAAGGTAATTGCCGGGCCATAACTGGCCGCCGTGGGTGTGGCCGGACAGTTGCAGGTCGACTCCGAATTCGACCGCATCGTGGATCTGCACTGGCTGATGCGCCAACAGCACCGCGGTACGCGCGAGATCACGGTCGCCGAGCGCGGCGGTGAAGTCCGGTCCCTGTCCGATGCGTTCGCCTTGAATATCGTTGACCCCGGCGAGGTCGAAATACGGCAGCTCGGTGCGGCTGTTCGCAAGCAGCCGCAGTCCGAGTTCCTGCACATGCTCGATCCACTGCTCGGCACCGGAGAAGTATTCGTGGTTGCCGGTCACGAAATAGGCGCCGTGTCGTGCCTGCAACCGCGCCAGTGGTTCGACCGCCGAGCGCAGGTGTTCGACGCTACCGTCGACCAGATCACCCACTACGGCAATGAGATCCGGTTGGGTGTCGTTGATCGTCTCGACCACTCGCTCGGCGAATCCTCGGCCCAGAATCGGACCGAGATGGATATCGCTGACCACTGCGATCCGGTAGCCGTGCGCGGTGCGTGGCAGATGGGCCAGCGGCACCGTCAACTGCTTTACTCGCGGGCCGGTCAGCACGCTGTGGGTACCGTAGCCGACCGTGCTCACCGCCGCCAGGGTCGCCGCGGCGCCTACCGCCCGAGAGACGAAGAGTCGCCGTGAAACCGGCGCGGGATGATCCGCGGCCACGGTTGCCGCAATGTCTTCGGCCGTCCTCGAATGCGCCATCCAACGCCGCAAAAGCGGCCGCACCAGCTCACCCGCAAACAGCCACAGCACGAGATAGACGAACAGCGCGCCCCACATATAACCGGGCCAGGCGATGATCTGGATGATCAGAAACGGAACACCGGCCGATTCGGACGCGAACGCACCGATCAAAAGTGCTGTCCCCGCGACGATCACGCCGGTACCGACCCGGCGGGCGATCGACGCGCGCTCCGTCGTATCCCACACCAGCCGCCGCCAGAGATACCAGTGCACGCCGACCACTCCCAGAACGACGATCACCGCACCGACGACGATTCCCACAACGACCACCACGTCCACGGCAGCACTCTATGTCGTCCGAGCATTGGGTGAGAGTGCCGAGTAACGGCCGACGAGTGTTGGATCGGGATCGCGAGTACTACGGTGCCAACCGCGAGTGGCTACCACAGGTGCAGGCCGGCGATGACCCCTAGAACGTGTTCTGCCTCGTGCGGAGTGCGCCGCCCGATGAGCGAATCTACGGTATGACTACGTAGTAATCGGCTGATCCAGCTACCCTGGGACTTCAGAGATGTCCAGTAGTTGATGAGGGAGTCGGCATCGTGCGTGGATTCGGGGATTTGGAGGCGGTGATCATGGACCGCATTTGGGATCGGGACGCGGAAACGACAACGGTCCGCGAAATTTTCGACGAACTGGCCGCCGAGCGTGGTATCGCCTACACCACGGTCATGTCGACCATGGACAACCTGCACCGCAAGGGCTGGTTGGCGCGCGAACGCGCGGGTAAGGCATATCGATATTGGCCGACGCTCACTCGTGAGGAACACAGCGCGCGGCTCATGCTCGAGGCACTCGGCTCCGGCGGCCGCTCGGATCTGGTGCTCAGCCATTTCGTCGATCGGATCAGCGACGAGGAGTCGGCCGGACTGCGGGCCGCACTGCGTCGGCTGACCTCGCGTAAAACCCCAGAGGCGCCGTGAATGTAGCCGTCAGCCTGATGATCTACGGCAGCTTGGTGGCCACCTTCGGCCCGACCGTGCTGCGCAGACTCACCCGGCGCGGCGTCGCACCCCGGCTCGGGGTGCTCGCCTGGCTGGTCGCGATCGCGGGCGCATTGGGAGCCTGGGTCATCGCGGCCGGCATACTGATCGTCGAATTCGCCACCTACTGGCATCCCGCCGATACGCTGCGCGACTGCTACAACGCGCTGGCCACACCGATGCGCATGCACGGTGGCCTGCTGGTCCAATTGGGCACCCTGACCTGCGCGGCCCTGGTCGCCATTGCGCTCCTGGGCATCCTGGCGCACGCCGCACAGGCGGTGTTGTACATGCGACGCAAGACCATCGCACACGGACGCGCCGTTCGCATGGTCGGTCGTCGCGTGCCCGGCGTCGGTGCGGTCGTGCTGGACTCGCCGGAGCGCCAAGCCTATTGCGTGGCCGGCCGCCCCGACACCATTGTCGTGACCAGCGCGGCCGTCGACGCACTGACCGAGAGGCAGCTCGCCGCGGTGCTCGCTCATGAGCACGCACATCTGAGCGAGCGGCATGCCGGACTGCTCCGATTGCTGCGCGGTATCGCGATCACGCTGCCCGGGATGCGTCTGGTGACCGACGGGACGCACGAAATCGGCCGACTACTCGAAATGTGCGCCGACGATACGGCGGCGCGGACGCACGGCCGGGAGCCGCTGCTCGGCGGCCTGCTCGCGATTGTCGGCGCGACCGAACCGCTGCCGACAGCGGCGTTGGGCGCCGCGGCCACCGCCGTACTGGATCGGGCCGAGCGCTTGGTGGCACCGGTCGGCGCGGTGCGGCGCGCGACGAATCGGACCGCATTGCTCGCCGTGATGGCGGCGACCGTGGTGGGTCTTCTCGAGATTGCGGTCGGAGTACTGTTCTGCAGCACAGTGCTGGGATGAATCCGGTACCGGTCCCGAGCCGGTGCGGGTTGTGTCCGGTTGGCCGGCAGAACAGAGGAGGGGCATAGGTGCACGTCACCTGGGAGCAGGTTTTCGCTTGGCGACTGCGCAGGCAATTCGTCATGTCACCTGACGATGTCGGTGTCACCGAGATCGTCGAGCGCCTGTGCGGTGTGCAGGCTCAGGTGACCGCGGCCGCCGATCTCGCGGTGGCGCTGCGGCGCAGCAAACCCGATCCAGGTGCGCTGCTACCGGAATTGGCGGCGGGCACCCTGATGAAGACCTGGGCCATGCGCGGAACTCTGCACGCGCTCACCCCTGATATGGCGGCCGCGGTTCTTTCCTTGATCGGTTCTGCCCGCACCTGGGAAAAGCCCGCCTGGCAGCGCACATTCGGGGCGTCGCCCAAGGATGTCGCGGCGCTGGTCGATGCGGTGGCGCAGGTGCTCGATGGCGTGGTGCTCAGCCGGGACGAACTGGTCGACGCGCTGGTCGCCGACCCCGCATTCCATCGGCTCGGCGAGGAATTGCGCTCCGGCTGGGGTGCGCTGCTCAAGCCGCTGGCCTGGCAGGGGGCGCTGTGTCACGGTCCCGCCCAAGGTAATCGGGTCACGTTCACCAGCCCGGCCCATCTGGTCAACGGTTGGCGTGGCCTGCCCGAACCCGATGCCGCCGCACCTGTAGCCATTACCGGTTACCTCGGCGCATACGGCCCGGCGACCCCGGAAGCCTTCGATGCCTGGCTCAGCCGCAACAGCCTCCAGAAGACGAGGGTGCGTCGATGGTTCTCGGAGTTGGGGGACGCACTCACCGAGGTCGATATCTCAGGCAGGCGCGCCTACATACTCACCGAACATGCCGACGAACTGGCAGCCACGAAACCGGCCCGCACCGCGGTACACCTTTTGGGCGCCTTCGACCAATACGTCCTGGGGCCGGGCACCGGCGACACCGAACTACTTCCCACCGAACATCGCTCCCGAGTAAGCCGGGCAGCAGGGTGGATTTCTCCCATCCTGGTCCTCGACGGCCGCATCGCCGGCACCTGGGAGACCAGCGCCGACGACCTATCCATCACCACCTTCAACGGCTCACTGCCTCCGACCCTCGAGCTGAAAGCCGCTGCCGACCACGTCGCCGCAGCCATGGGCCACACCGGTTTCACCGTCCACGTGGCGTAGCAACCATCCGCGGCCGACCGAAGGTGACCGCGGTGGATGCGACGGACCTGCCGCTTCCTGATGAGTTCTTTGAAGCAACCAACTATGCTGAGGCGCATGCGCAGGACCAGCTTCGACGAGATGAACTGCTCGGTCGCCCAATGCCTGGAGGTGGTCGGCGAATGGTGGACGCTGCTGATCGTGCGCGACGCACTCTTCGGCGTGAGCCGCTTCGACGACTTCCGCGCACGTCTGGGCATCGCCCGCAATGTACTCACCCAGCGCCTGGAACACCTTGTCGCGCACGACATCATGGTCAAGGTGCCCTACCAGGAAAATCCGGTGCGCTACGACTACCAGCTCACCCCAAAAGGTCGCTCGCTCTGGCTCGTCGTCAATGCCATGCGCCAATGGGGTGACCAGTGGGCCGCGCCCGACGGCCCGCCGGTGCAGGCCGTGCACGAATCCTGCGGCAAGACCACCGTGATCGAACCGGTCTGCGCCGAATGCGGCCAGCGGGTGCACGGGCAGGACCTGAGCCCCGTCGACGGTCCTGGCGCTGCGGGCGGCCGCTCGATCCTGCCCGCCGACCTCCAGCACGCCCACTGATCGATACGTCCATTAGGCTGCGGCGGTGGCGGATGGGCGAGTGCGGAAGTTGATCGACACGGTCGCGTGGGTGCGCATCGAAGACGGCCGCATCCTCTGTGCACGACCTAAAGGCAAGGACATCTTCTACATTCCGGGCGGCAAACGCGAGGGTGCGGAGTCCGATCTGCAGACGCTGCTGCGCGAGATCGAAGAGGAGTTGACCGTCGCGCTGGTTCCGGAAACCGTCGCCCACGTCGGCACGTACGAGGCCGCACTGCACGGGCCGGCCAACGATGTGATCGTACGGATGAGCTGCTACACCGCCGACTATCGTGGCATCCTCGCGGCGAGTAGTGAGATCGAAGAGGTCGCGTGGTTCTCCTATGCGGATCGCGCGTTGGTGCCGCCGGTCGATCAGCTGCTGTTCGACGACCTGGTCGATGCGGGCCGACTGGCCTGAGGTGCCCGCGCATCCGCCGCGCGGGATACGGTCGATGGCATGACCACGGTTCGCTCACTGTTGCGTTGGGCCGCATACGCGTTGGTTGCGCCGGTAATCGGCCTCGGCCCGATAGCGAGCCGGTTTCGCGTCCCGCGCCGATTGCTGGGCATTTTCATCGCGCCGCGAGATCGTCTGGCAGTGCGTGCGGTCGCGCATTCGGTGCTGGCCGGTGCGGTCGGCCTGCTGACCTGGTTTTTTGCCTTCCTGGCGACCATCGCCGCGGTACGCGGAATCTTCTATCCACTCATCGCGGACAACGATCTCGAGCACTCCTGGGGTGGTCCGACGCTGGCCGGAGCCTGGGCGGTGCATGCACTGCTCGGGGTCGGGCTACTGCCCGTATGGGGTCTGGCGCTGGCCGGATTCGGTGCAGTGCAAGTGCGCCTGACCCGCCGGTTACTCGGTCGGCACGGTCCGTGGTGGCCCCTTCCGGTATCGCTGTTGTTGGTCGTCGGTGGGGTGGTGCTGTTCATCTCCTGGTGGCATCAAGTCTGAATGGGGCATGGGCAGGGCCCGCAGATGCGGTGGTGAATCACGTGCGGATCGTGGGGGGCCGGTGAAACGTGCGGGCGCCTGGCTGGCCACTCTCGAACCGGCGCTCGGTGAACATGCCGAACGCCGTCTCGTCGGCTGCCTCATCGACTGGAAGGTGGACGGCATCGCCGGCCACCACATCAGCGCCAGGCTCGAATACCGGTAGCCGCGATCAGGTGGCGACCGGAGACCGCCCGGCCCGTTCGATGAGGTGTTGTACCAGGTTGAGTAGTACTTCTTTGCTGGAGGTGCGGTCGCGGGCGTCGCACAGCATGACCGGGATGTGGTCATCGAGGTCGAGTGCGTCGCGTACCTCATCGATGGTGTAGACGGGTGCGCCCTGGAAGCAGTTGACCGCGACCAGGAATGCCAGTCCGCGGCGTTCGAAGTAGTCCACGGCGGCAAAGGAATTGCCGAGCCGACGGGTGTCGGCGATGACGATTGCGCCGAGTGCGCCGCGGGAGAGTTCGTCCCAGAGGAACCAGAATCGGTCTTGGCCGGGGGTGCCGAATAGGTAGAGGACGAGGTCGCGGTCGATGGTGATGCGTCCGAAGTCCAGAGCCACGGTTGTGGTGGTTTTGTGTTCGACGCCGGATAGGTCGTCGACCCCGGTGGAGACTTCGGTGATCAACTCCTCGGTGCGCAGTGGCGCGACCTCGCTGATGGAGGACACCATGGTTGTTTTGCCGACGCCGAATCCGCCGGCGATGAGGATTTTGACCGAGGCCGCCAGTTGTGGTGTCGCACTGGGGTGGGTGGGGTCAAAGTTTTCGGATGCCATCCAGTACCGCTCGCAATATGTTGAGATCGCCGGGGCCTGCTTCCGGCTGGACCGGTGCCCGGAAGATCAGGTGGCCCTCGCCGATCAGGTCGCCGACGAGGATCTTGGTGACCGCTAGGGGGAGTTTCAGGTGGGCCGCGACCTCGGCGACGGATTGTGGTGCGCGGCAGAGTCGCACGATATCCGCGTATTCCGGTTCGGCTCGCCGCAGGGTGGGTGGTGGGTCGGTGGTGACGACCACGGTGAGCATGTCCAGGTCGTGGCCTGCTCCCATCACCCGCCCGCGGGTGAGTGCGTAGGGCCGGACCAGTGGGCCGGCTTGTTCGTCGTACCATTGCCCGCCGTGGTGTGTCATGGCAGTCGTGCTGGGGTGGATAGGTAGGTGCCGACGCGTTGGACGGTGACGTTCATTTCGTAGGCGACCATGCCGAGGTTGGCTGTTTCGGCGGCTTGTAGTGCTAGGCAGGCGTTGTCGCCGGCGGAGGTGACGAACAGTATCGCGCGGTCGAGTTCGATGACGGCTTGGCGGACGCTGCCGCCGTCGAAGCGGGCTCCGGCGCTGCGGGCGAGGCCGTAGAGGGTGGAGGACATGGCGGCGAAGTGTTCGGCGTCTTCGCGGGTCATGGTGGTGGAGCGGCCGAGGAGTAGGCCGTCGGTGGATAGTACTACTGCGTAGCGTACGCCGGCGAGGCGGTCGACGAGGTCGTCGAGTAACCAGTTGAGGTCACCGGGGCTGGAAGAAGTCACCGTTACCTTCCTGTTCATCCGAGTGTTTACCGCTCGGTCCCTGATAGGTGCCGAATTGCTCGGCGGCCGCCACCTCTGGCAGCACGGCATCGGGGACGGCACGGCGGCCCTGCCTGGTCCCGTTTTCGATGGCGGACATCAGATCTCGCGCCTGCTCCGCCGAACGTTCCCGCTCCGGTGGCTGCTCGGCTTCGGGTTCGGCCGGAGTCGATTGCGCCAGTTGCGGTGCGATGCTGGCTTGCCGGTTGCGGCGCGGCAGCGCTGGCCTGGTGTCGGGCGCGGTGGGCTGCGGCGCCTCGAACGTGGGCGGCGCTTCGACGGCGGGCGGCGCCAGCGGCGGCGCGGTGAGCACCGCGGACTCGGTTTCAGCGCCACCATAGGGGGAGGAGTCGACGAACGGGACCGGATGCCGTCGCCTGCGCGCTGATTCCAGCGGCTCGGAATCCGTTGTCAGAGCGGCTTGTTCATTGGCGAGCAGGGCCGAGGGGATGAGCACGATGGCACGGATGCCGCCGTAGTCGGACTCCGACAACCGGACCGATACCCCGTGCCTGGCGGCCAGCTGGGCGACCACGAACAATCCGAGCCGGGAGTCCGAAGACAACGCCGCGACACCGAAATCCGGTGGCTTGCGCAACATCTCGTTGACCCGGGCGATCTCGGCCTCGGTCATGCCCATGCCCTGATCGCTGATCTCGGCGACCACGCCTTTGCCGACCACATTGCCGCTCACCTCGACCCGCGACTGTGGTGGCGAGAACGAGGTCGCATTGTCCACCAGTTCGGCGAGCAGATGGATGAGGTCGGCCACGACCGAGCCGAGCACATGCGTCTCGGGTAGCCGGGCCACGCGAACCCTTGCGTAGTCGAGGGTTTCGCCGACCGCGCTGCGCACCAGATCGATCAGCGGCACCGGATTGCGCCACTGCCGCCCTGGCTGGCCGCCACCGAGAATGATCAGGTTCTCGGCATTGCGACGCTCGCGGGTGGCGAGGTGATCGAGCCGGAACAGGGTGTCCAGCAGGGCCGGATCCTCCTGGCGCTCTTCGGCCTTGTCAAGAATCTCCAGCTGCCGGTGCACCACGATCTGGCTGCGGTGGGCGATATTCAGGAAGACCGCCTTCACACCCTCACGGGTGCGGGCCTCGTTCACCGCACCCGCGACGGCCGCGGCATGCGCGTGCTGGAAGGCCTTGGCCACCTGACCGATTTCGTCGTGACCGTAATCCAGTTCCGCGGATTCGACCTCCGGATCGATGAGCTCACCCTCGCCGAGCCGGCGCATCAGCTCGGGCAGCCGCTCATCGGCCAGCGCCAGGGTTTCACCGCGAAGCCGCTTGAGCCGGTTGATGACTCGGTTGGCCAGCACGATCGCGATCACGAACGCCAGCAGGCTGACCACAATGACACCGCCACCGGCCCACGCCGATCGCGCGGTGGCATCGGCGGCCTCGTCTTCGGCCAACTTCTGCGAGTACTTGTTCTGGGCGATCCACACATCGATCAGCCCGCGGTTCACCTCGCCGGCCGCGCTGTGCCACTCCTGGGGGCTCAGCGGCAGGGCGGGTGGCGTCGCCTGTTTGGTGGAGCTGCTCGACGAACTGGATGAACTCGACGAGTTGGAGGTGGTGCTCGTTGCCGTGGTGTTGCGTTGGGCCAGCGCGTTTTCCATGGCTATCAGCTGCTGCCAAGCCTGGCTCGCCATCAGCGTGTGCAGGCTCTCCTGCTGCTTCGGGTCCAGTTCGCCCGCGAGATTGGCGGCCTCGGCGTGATAGAAGCCGATCTGGCGCAGGTACTCGTCCATCGGAATGGGGGTCGGCCCATTGGAATTGACGATCATGCCCGCGAGCGCGGTGCTGCGCGACATCGCTTCGGCCACCAGGAAGATTCGCATACCGTCGGCGATGTGCACGCCGATCGTGGCGTCCGGTGCGGACTGCTCGGCGATCTCGGTGCCGAAGGAGATGATGTCGAGCAGTCGGTTGTAGAAGTTGTATGCGTCCGGGACGGGCAAGGTGCCGGCATCGGTGAGCGTTCGGACCTGGTTCATCGACGTCGACAGCGTCATAAAGTTCGCGGCGTTATCGCCGATCTTCGAATCGTCCACCGCCCGGAGTCCGGCGGAGGCATCGATCAGGCCCTTCAGCGCGCCATCGAGGCGCATCCTGGCCACACCTAGTGCGGGGGTTGCGGTCTCGTCGCCGGTCAGCGCGGCCAACGTAAGCTGGCGTTCGCTCTGGACCGCCTCCAGCAATTCGCGGGTGGAGGGTATGGCCTGCTGATTCTGGGCCGCCCAGTCCTTGGCCTTATTTCCCTCGGCAACCAGATATCCCGCCGCACCCACGCCGACCACGAGCAGAGTCAGGCTCGGCACGAGCGCGATCGCCAGAATCCGTGTTCGGACCCCGAGCCTCGCTCTGAACATCGCCATAATCTAAACCAGTTGTGACCATTTCGTTGCGCATGTCCTGCTGAGCGGGACTCGAGTTGACATTTCCGTAGTACTTGCGCCGGCCCGTTCGATGAGATGCTGGACCAGCATCAGCAGGGTGTTCTTGCAGTACTTCCGGTGACGAATACGCGTCGTCATCCGCCAACCCCGAGGAGAGGCTCCTACTGAGAACGGACGCGGCGTATGTTGTGTGTATCTGGGGGTTACTCACAAGTAGGAGGCACCGATGCCCGCGCCGAAAGCCGAAGTGTTCGACCGCCTGAGCGCGATCGCCGCGATCGCTGATCCGGATGGCCGTGCGCGCAAAACGATCGCCGAAACCTTCACCGGCAACCCACTCGGCAGCGTGCCGGTCGGCACCGCCGATGACGTGGTGGCCGCATTCGACAAGGCCGAGACCGCGCAGGCCCGATGGGCCGCGCGTCCGGCCAAGGATCGTGCCGCGGTACTCGAGCGATACCGCGAATTGGTCGTCGAACAGCGCGAATTCCTGATGGACGTGATCCAGGCCGAAACCGGTAAGGCGCGCTGGGCCGCCCAGGAAGAGATCATGGGCCTGATGTTCGCGGCCCGCTATTTCGCCGGGGTCGCACCAGATCTGCTCGACGCACACCGCGTGCCCGGCGCCTTCCCGGTGCTCAACCGAGCGACGGTGCGCCACCAGCCCAAGGGCGTCGTCGGTGTGGTCGCGCCGTGGAACTATCCGATGCTGCTGTCCATCGGCGATTCGATCCCGGCGCTACTCGCGGGCAATGCGGTGATCGTCAAACCGGATAGTCAGACCCCGTTTTCCGCGCTGGCCAGCGCCGAACTGCTGTACCAGGCCGGACTGCCCCGTGACCTGCTCGCCGTCGTCCCCGGACCGGGCACCGTCGTCGGCACCGCCATCGTGGACAATTGCGACTACCTGATGTTCACCGGCTCCTCCGCCACCGGTCGCACCCTGGCCGAACAGTGCGGGCGCAGGCTCATAGGATTCTCCGCGGAACTCGGCGGCAAGAACCCGATGATCGTCACCCGCGGCGCGAAACTGGACAAGGCCGCCAAGGCCGCGGTGCGCGCCTGTTTCTCCAATGCGGGTCAACTGTGTATTTCGATCGAACGGCTGTATGTGGAGAAGGCGGTCGCCGCGGAGTTCACCGAGAAGTTCGTTGCCGCCGTACAGGCCGCGAAACTCGGTGCGGACTACGATTATTCGGCCGATATCGGCAGCCTGATCTCCGAAGCGCAATTGGAGACCGTGTCCAAACATGTCGCCGACGCGACCTCCAAGGGCGCTCAGGTGCTCGCGGGCGGCAAAGCGCGTCCGGATCTGGGACCGCTGTTTTTCGAACCCACCGTGCTCGCCGATGTCACCGACGAGATGGAATGCGGCCGCAACGAAACCTTCGGTCCGCTGGTCTCGATCTACCCGGTCGAGAGCGTGGAGGAGGCGATCGGGCTGGCCAATGACACCGAATACGGTCTGAACGCGAGCGTCTGGGCGCAGAGCAAGGCCGCGGGGGAGCGGATCGCCGAGCGGTTGCATGCGGGCACCGTCTGCGTCGACGAGGGGTATGCCCCGGCTTGGGGCACCACCGCCGCGCCGATGGGCGGTATGGGCATCTCCGGTGTCGGGCGCAGGCACGGCCCGGACGGTCTGTTGAAGTTCACCGAACCTCAGACCGTTGTAGTCACGCGATTCATGAATCTCGATGCGCCGCCGGTGATTTCGCGGGACAAATGGCAGCGGCTGCTGATGACGCTGGTCCGTGGTTTCCGTTTCCTGCCCGGCAGGTAGACACCGCACCCCGCCGTCCCGGTCTGCAGCGGGACGGCGGGGCTTAGCGGTGTCGGCCCAGGGCTGCGGACCCCCTGGCCGATCACCGGTTGGCCGCCCGCGGACGCACCCGCGGGCGTGAATCAGGTATCGACGACTGCGTTTTCGGTAGTCAACTCATCCGATCGGCTCCCGTCCGCGGTGGCGGTCCCGCCGCCAACGCCGCCGTCTCCTCATCGGACAGCAGGCGCGATCTGATGATGAACCGCACGCCCTCTGGCGCCTCCAGCGAGAATCCGCCGCCGCGCCCGGTCACCACGTCCACGGTGAGATGGGTGTGTTTCCACAGTTCGAATTGATCACCGCTGATCCAGAATTCGGTATGCCACGGCAACCGACCCAGCAGCACATCCGCGCCGCCTACCCGGAATTCGCGCACTCCGAAGCACATCGGTGAACTCCCGTCGCAGCAGCCGCCGGATTGGTGGAACAGCACCGGTCCGTGCTGTTCTATCAACCGGCGCAACACTTCTCGTGCCCGTTCGGTGATCGCGACGCGGGCTACTCTGCCGTGCATCAGTAGAACCCGAGTTTTGTCGGTGAATAACTGACCAGCAGATTCTTGGTCTGCTGGTAGTGCTCGAGCATCATTTTGTGGTTTTCCCGGCCGATGCCGGACTTCTTGTACCCGCCGAAGGCGGCGTGCGCAGGGTACGCGTGGAAACAATTGGTCCATACTCGCCCTGCCTTGATTGCCCGACCCATCCGGTAAGCCGTGGTGATATCCCTGGTCCACACCCCGGCGCCGAGGCCGTAGAGGGTGTCGTTGGCGATCATGGTCGCCTCTTCGACGGTGTCGAACCTGGTCACCGCCACCACTGGGCCGAAGATCTCCTCCTGGAAGATCCGCATCGTATTGGTGCCCTCGAAAATCGTCGGCTGGATGTAGTAGCCACCCGGCAGTCCGTCTACCTTGCGTGCTTCCCCACCGGTGAGCACACGGGCGCCTTCCCGCCTGCCGATATCGATATAGGACAGGATCTTTTCGAATTGGTCGTTACTGGCCTGGGCACCGATCATGGTGGTGTCGTCGAGCGGATTACCGCCCCTGATGGCTCGGGTCCGTTCGATGCAGCGGGCCAGGAATTCGTCGTAGATCGACGAATGGATCAGCGCGCGCGAGGGACAGGTGCACACCTCGCCCTGGTTGAGCGCGAACATGACAAAGCCCTCGACGGCCTTGTCCAGGAATTCGTCATCGGCGGCCATGACATCGGGCAGGAAGATATTGGGGCTCTTACCACCCAACTCCAGGCTGACCGGGATGATGTTCTCGCTCGCGTACTGCATGATGAGCCGTCCGGTGGTGGTCTCGCCGGTGAAGGCGACCTTGGCCACGCGCGGACTCGCCGCCAGCGGCTTACCCGCCTCGACACCGAAACCGTTGACCACGTTGAGAACTCCGGGCGGCAGCAGATCCGCGATGAGCTCGATCACCAGCAGAATCGATGCCGGGGTCTGCTCGGCGGGTTTGAGCACCACACAGTTGCCCGCCGCCAAGGCCGGAGCCAGCTTCCACGCGGCCATCAGGATCGGGAAGTTCCACGGGATGATCTGACCGACCACGCCGAGCGGTTCACGGAAGTGGTAGGCGATGGTGTCGACATCGATTTCGGCGATGCTGCCCTCCTGGGCGCGAATGGCGCCGGCGAAGTAGCGGAAGTGGTCCACCGCTAAAGGCAGGTCGGCGGCGAGGGTTTCGCGCACGGGTTTGCCGTTATCCCAGGTTTCGGCGATGGCGAGGGGTTCGAGGCTGTGCTCGATCCGGTCGGCGATCTTGTTGAGGATATTCGCGCGCTCGGCGGGGGAGGTGGCGGCCCATTTGGCGGCGGCGCTGTGCGCGGCTTCGAGAGCCATATCGATATCGGCGGCACAGGAGCGCGCCACCGAGCAGAAGGTCTCGCCATCGACGGGGGAGGGGTTCTCGAAGTACCTGCCCTCGATCGGGGCCGCCCAGTCACCACCGATGAAGTTGTCGTAGCGACTGGCGTAGGTGACGATGCCGGTGGCAGACCCCGGTTTGGCGTAGATCATGTGTAGGCGCTCCCTCGCGAATCTTGCCTGCCGGGCCACTATGTCCCGAGAAGGTTGGTGCGAGGTTGGTGCCGCTATCGCGGCGGGCCGTCAGCAGCGCAGTGCGGTATACAACCGGGCGACGACCACGGCGCGGCGCACATCGTCGGCGGGCAGCAATCGCAGCGCGTGCTCGTGCACTTCGATATCGCCGGGGGAGCGCTCGCCGAAGGCAACGGCGTGATCCGCCCGGTCGCTGGCCAGTACGGCGGTGCGCACCCCGACATCGAGATGGTTGCGCCACTGCAGCACACGTGGGCTGTCCGAACCGGGCAGCAGCGGTCCACGGTAGAGCCAAACCGCAGAGGTCGTGTCGCCAGCCTGGATGGCGGCGAGCAGGTCGACCGCATCGCAGGAGACCGGACCGGTGAGCATGTACCGGCGGTTGCTGATCTCGCCGCCGGTGGTGCGGCGCAGATGTGAGACATCAGCCTTGAGCGTGCTGGAGGAGACCGGGCGGTCGCCGTAGACCGCGGCCTGCAGTTGTTCGGGGGTGAACCCGTCGGGCTCCAGGGCGAGCAACGCCAGGATTTCCAGGTGGCGCGGCGGCAAGGGCACCGGCCTGCCATCGCGGACCAGCCGTGCGCCGTCGAGACATTCGAGCCGCACGCCGCGTGCGGGTGTCGGAGCGGCCGCACGCAATATCGTCTCGACCGCGGTGACCAGCGCCCGGACCGAGGTCATCACCATCGGATGCGAACGCTCCCAGGAACTGGACAGATCGAGCACACCCAACTGGTGGCCGTCGGGTGCGTGGATCGGTGCGGAATAGCAGACCCAGCCGTGTAGCGCGGCGACCAGGTGTTCGGCGGAGAAGACGGTGGTCGGGCGGTCGCTGTGCAGCGCGAGCGATAATCCGTTGGTGCCCATATGGCTTTCGTCCCAGCAGCCGCCTGGTGCGAAATTCACCGCCTCGGCTTGACGACGCAGCGCACGATCGCCGCAGGACCAGAGAATGGTGCCCGCGGCGTCGGTGACGACCGCGAGATAGCCGGAGTCTTCGGAGATGCCGCGCAGATCACCGGCGAGTTCGGTAATGGGTTGGCGCAGTGGGGATTCGGTCCAGCGCTCGCGGACATCATCTAGCCCGGGGGCCGCGGTGCAACTCGGATCGACGGTCGTGAGCGAGCGCCGCCAGGATTGGATGACCTCATTGCGTAGCGAGGTCGAGTCCGCGGATATGCCGAAAGCGCTATTCGGAGCGGACGTCCAACGTGCCCATTCTTTTTCCAGTGCGGCCCGTTGTCGGGTGAGGGTGCGGAATTGTGCCACCTCGTTGACCCCATCGTTAGTGTGAGCTCACATTCGCTATCTCATGATGGCGTACGCATCTAGGTTGAGTCGAGAGTTCGATGGCAAACCGACCGTTCCCCATTGAAGATTCAACTCTGCTGTGCGATCACGGTCTACGCTGCTGGATATGGCAAGGGTTTCGCGACGAGCCAAGGTGGCCGACGTGCACGAACTGGCCACCGGCATGCCGTTCGTCAACCGCGTGGACGGTCCGCACGGCAATGCGGTGTACCAGGTCGGCGGCAAATCCTTTGTCTTCTTCCGCAACCCGCGCCCCGACGCATTCGATCCGGACACCGGTGAACGATATACCGATGTGATCGTGATCTGGGTGCCCTCGGAATCGGACAAACTCGCGCTGGTGCAGGATCCGGATTCACCGTTCTTCACCACTCCGCATTTCGACGGGCATCTGTCTGTCCTGGTGCGCGGCAGTCGCATAGGTGAACTCAGCAAGCAGGAGTTGGCCGAGGTCATCCAGGACGCCTGGCTCAGCCGGGCCTCCCGCAAGCGGGCGGCCGACTGGCTGGCCGCGCACAATGTCGCGGACTGACCTGCCGTGGCCTGTCCTGCGTTCAGCGCAGCAACTCGATTACCGCGCCCATCGGCTCCATACTGCTCTCGAGTACCGAGACGTAGCTGAATCCGAACCGTTCCCGGCGCTGTTCCAGCTGCCGCGCCATTTCCTTCGGCGTCCCGATCAGCAATGCGGGCAACTCCTCCGGCTGGTCGGCGGCATCGGCGGGCAGATGCGGCCCATACAGTTCCAGTGCGGCCGACCGTTCATCCGGCGGAACCACCCGCTGCAGCAGGATATTCAGCTCGACATCCTCGGCCCGTGACCCGAGCAACTCGCGTAGATACGTCATTCGCGCATCGGTGGCGTCGAGTCCGACGAACTGCAGCGGACCGCCGTTGTATGCCGGTGCGGCACCGGGCAGCGCGACGATATCGGCATATTCGGCCGCGACCCGCAGCAGCCGATCACCCCAACCGGCGATGACCAGCGGCGGGCCCGAAGGCTGCACGGGCCGCGGCTGATACTCCGGATCGGCGAACAACCGCCGCAGTGTCGCGACGGTCGTCGCCAACTGCTCGACCCGCTTGCCCGCGGTCTCGAAAGTGATTCCGGCCGTTTCGAATTCCTCCCGGACATATCCGGCTCCGAGCCCCAACTCGACGCGTCCATCGGTGAGTTGATCGGCCGTGGCGGCATCGCGTGCCAAGAGCGTCGCGTTATAGAAGGGTGTGTTCAAGACGAGGGTGGTCAGCCGAACCCGCTCGGTGGCCTCGGCCGCGAGAATCATTGCCGGAAACGGCGCGGGCAACCCCAGGTGATCGGCCACACCGATCACGTCGTACCCGAGTTCCTCGGCCCTGCGACACTTTCGTATCCACTCCGCTCGCGAAGCGGGAGCGAGCAGATTGACACCGAACCGGAACTTGCGTCGCGCAGCCGTCACCGTTCCTGTCTACCAGGCCCGATCAGCAGGGTGCGAGCACCAGTCCCACCCAAACCATCCCGGCCGATGTCACGACCGCCGCCAATGCCGGACCTGGCCGCTTGAACGACTTGACGGTCCGCCGCAACGCATTTCGCCATTGCGGCACATCGGGTTTCGTCTCCGATGTCCGCCTGCCCAACCAGCGTCGCACCAATCCGATGGTGCCGATGACGAGTGTCGCGATCAGCACGGTCCACCCCTACGCATTCACGGCTGTCCGCCGCGACGAAGCCTCCGCCGCCCGTGGCACGACGCCGAACTCGATCAGACTCTCCGCAGTGTCCAGGACGGTCTCCCGCACCGGTCGCATCGACCATCCGAGTTCCCGCCGCGCCTTCTCGTAGCTGAGCTGTTCGGTGCGGCCCAACATCGGCACCGTCAATCGAATCCCCTTGTCGAACAGGGCGATCGCCCGCACGAGAACATCCGGGATCACCCGAGTCGGTACCCGGTATCCACGCGGCCCGAATTCCTCGGCAAGCATTCGCCCCATATCCGCCATCCAGACATGTTCGCCCGCACAGATATACCGATTCCCGACCGCTGCGGCAGACTCCAGTGCAAGCCGATGCGCCACCGCCAGATCCCGCACATCCACCACTGCCCACCCCACCCGAGGTGAACCCGGCGCGTCGTGGGCGAGCAGTCGGCGCACCGGTTCGTGTGAGGTGCTCGTCGCCGCGGATTGCAATGGGCCCAATATCATTCCGGGATTCACCACCACCAGCTCCAGACCCGAATCCACCGCGAAATCCCATGCCGCCCGCTCGGCCAGTGTCTTGCTCTTCTGATAGGCGGCACTGCGTTCGACCACCGACCAATCGGCTTCGGTGCGCACCGCATCCGTCTCATGGCCGTAGGTCACCGCGGCGATCGAAGAGGTGAGCACCACCCGCTGAACGCCGCCATCGGCACACGCCCGCAATACCCGCAATGTCCCGTCGACCGCGGTACCGATCAGTTCCCGTTCATCGTCTGGCGGCGTTGCGGGAAACGGTGACGCCACGTGCAGTACGTACGCACAGCCGGAAACTGCCGCCGCCCACCCCGCATTGTCGTTCAGATCCGCCGCGACGAACTCCAACTCGCCGCCGAGCCGATCCGCAAGCGCCACCAGATGTGCGCGCTTATCCGCATTTCCGAGATCGCGAACCGTGCCACGCACGGCATATCCGTGCTCGAGCAGTTCCGCGATGACGTGTCCAGCGACGAATCCTGTTGCGCCGGTGACGAGTACCCGTGAACTCATATGCTTACCCGCTTCGAAGGAGGAGATGCGAACAGCTCATCTGAGCGCCGCTCAGATCATCTAAGCACTGCATAGTTAGGCTGTCCAGCAGGTGTCGAATACGCTCGATTGGTGACGCGGACCAGTTACCACCACGGCGCGCTGCGCGACACGCTCCTCGCCGCCTGCCTGCGGCTGATCGAAACCGAAGGCCTCGGTGCGGTAAGCCTGCGGCGGGTGGCCCGCGAGGCGGGCGTGAGCACCGGCGCGCCGTACCACCATTTCGCTGATCGCTCGGCATTGCTCGCCGCCCTGTCGACCGAGGGTTTCCGACAGCTCGGCAGCGATTTGGCCGACGCACGCGCCGCCGCCGTCAGCCCGTTACAAGCACTGACCGCGCTGGCCGAAACCTATGTGCGGTTCTCCCAGGAAAATCCCGGCTACTTCCGTCTGATGTTCCGTCCGGAACTCTCGCAACCCGATAAGCATCCGGACGCGGCGGCCGCGGGCGATGCGGCCTTCGATGTCCTTGCCGACAGCATCGCCGACGCCGTCGCCGCCGGGTTGCTGCCCGCCGATAAGGCCGACACGCTGGCCGTCATGTGGTGGAGTCTGGCGCACGGCATGGCCTCGCTGTGGCTGGACGGTCAGCTCGAAAAACGCAGCATCCAGCTCGGGACCACCGCGCCCACACTGGTCGAGGACATCATGCGCACCTTCACTGCATTGCTCGGTCCCGGCGCGTGACGCCCGCGCGGGCACACCCGACACTAGAGTGAAGCCGAACATTTGCTGTCCGATGCACCCGCACTCTTCGAGAGGGATGTTCCGATGACACAGCAGCTCGATCCCACGGTCCAGGAATTCGTCGCCGCGCTCAACGACAGCGACCAGGACCGCTTCTACGCCATCCTCACCGACGATGCGACCATGTCCGATGACGGTGTGGAGCGCAATCTGGTCCAGTGGACCGATTCCGAGATCTTCGGCAGCAATGGGCGCATGAATGTCGAATCGGTCGGTGACAACGGCACCGAATTGGTTGCCGACTACACGAACTCCCGCTGGGGTTCGATGCGCACCGCCTGGCGCTTTATCGTGCACGACGGCAAAATCAGTCGATTCGAGACCGGCCAGGCCTGAGTACCCTGAGTTCGTGTTCAGTCCGCCCGCCGCCCGACCACCACCACCCACGGAGTCGCTGCGCGACGCTGTGTTGCCTGATTACGGCACGGGCTCCCTGGCTGATCTTTTCCCCTCACTCCTCGCCGGGCTCGGCGTACCCGGCGAGGTCGACCGGCTCGGCCTCGAACTCGCCGCCGATCGGATCTGTGTACTGCTGATCGACGGTCTCGGCGCGGATGCGCTCGCCGCGAATTCCGATGCGGCGCCGTTCCTGTCGGCGCTGGCGCGACGCACGCTGACGGCCGGCTTCCCGAGCACGACGACGGTCAGTCTGAGTTCACTCGGGGTCGGTGTGCCCCCCGGTGAACACGGGTTCACCGGATACCTGATACACGTGCCCGGCTACGACCGGCTGGTGAATGCGCTGACCTGGCGGCTACACGGCGCGGGACCGAAGATCGACCTGCTGCACGATCTGGTGCCGGAGCAATTCCAGCCCACCGCCACGGTTTTCGAGCGCGCCGCCGCCGACGGTATCGCGGTGGCCCAGGTCGCGCCGCGCCTACAGGCGGGTTCCGGGCTGACCAGGGCCGTGCTGCGCGGCTGCGAATTCCGCCCCTACGTATCCGTCGGTGATTTCGTCGACGGCGTCGCGATCGCATTGCGGGCGGGCTCGCGGTCGTTGGTCTACGCCTACCACGGCAACCTCGACACGACCGGTCATGTGCGCGGACCATCCTCCGACGCTTGGCTTTTGGAGCTCGCGCATGTCGACCGGCTGGCCGCGACCATCGCCGAACATCTGCCGCCCGATGCCGCGCTCATCGTCACCGCCGATCACGGCATGGTGGAACTTGTCGACCGTATCGATTACGACAAGACCGAGGTACTGCGCGACGGCGTACGCCTACTCGGTGGCGAACCGCGCGCCCGTCACGTCTTCACCGTGGATGGCGCCACCGCCGATGTGGCAGCGACATGGCAGGAATTCCTGGGCGTCGACTTCGATGTCATCCCCCGCGCCGAGGCGATCGACCGCGGCTGGTTCGGCCCCACCGTGGCACCGCATATCGCCGAGCGCATCGGCGATCTCGTGGTCGCGGCCCGTGGTCTGCGCGGTGTCGTGCGCACCGGCGCCGAACCGCTGGAATCCAGGCTGATCGGACATCATGGTTCGCTCACATCGGCGGAGATGAATGTGCCGCTGCGCACGTTCCGACCGTAACCGGCCATTGCCCTAGGCTGTACGCGTCGTCGCGGGCATGGTCGCCCGCCGAAGCGCCAGGAGGATCTCTATGAACGCCACGCTCTTACGGACCGGACTCGGCGTCGCGGCCGTCGCGGCACTGCTGGCCGGTTGCACCGAAATCGAGCGGGCGCTCAACCAGGGTGGGGACACCACCTGCCGCGATTACGTCAAACAGGATCAGGACACCAAGCGCACGACGATCACCAAATTCATCAAGCAGCAGACCAACGATGATCACGAGCCCGCGGGCACGGCGGTCGATGCGACGATGATCCAGGTGGATCTGCTCTGCGGTGCGCAGGTCAATCAGGACACCCCGATCAAAAAAGCCGATATCGCAGGCATTTTCCTCAACAAGTAGTCCGAATACGTGGCAGGCGGACACGCAAAAGCGGCCCCAGTCGATCGAAAACTGAGGGCCGCTTTGCTGTTTCGGGACTACGCGCGATCGAACTCGCCGTCGTTCACGCTAGCGGTGAAGGCGTCCCACTCGGACGGAGTGAACACCAACGCGGGACGGGTCGGGTTCTTCGAGTCCCGCATTCCGACGTGGTCACCGTCGAGGAAGGCCACCTCAACGCACTCTTTTCCGGCTTCGCTACGTCGGGACTTGAACCACTGCGCGGCGGTTAGGTCGACCTCGACGTTCACTGTCACAACTCCTTACGGCACGGACACTCCGGGCATGCAGACGGCCTCTGAGAAAGCTGGGGCCGATTTGCTACCTCGACCTACGTCCGGTCGAACTCGCCGTCGTTCACGCCAGCCGTGAAGGCGTCCCATTCGCTGGGCTTGAAGACCAGCGCGGGGCCGGTCGGGTTCTTGGAGTCCCGCACGCCGACCATGCCTCCGTCAAGGTGTGCGACCTCCACGCATTCGCCGCTGCCCCCCGAACTGTGGCGTGATTTGAACCACTTCGCCCCCGTCAGGTCGACTTCAGCGTTCACCGTTATAACTCCTTGCTATTTCTCTCAATAGGACGCGACTCGACCGAGCATCCATCGTCGCCCCAACCAGCGTACGGAACGTGTGCCGACAACGTTGCACGTCGTCGCGCTTCTCGAGGTACGCATCCCCTGTGTAGCTCTCCGCATAGATGACAGACGGTTCCACCGGTTTGCCTTGTACGTCCTTCGGAAAGGTCATCACAATGAACGGGGTGACGAGTCTGCCGGTTGGCAAGCCAGCTTCTTGCCTGAGTATGCGTAACTCGATGTTCTCGAGCGTGCTCATGTCCGCCGCATGTCGACACTGATCAGCCATCACCTGCGGGTTACCGATGGTGGTCCGCAGCGCATTCTCATGTATCACGGCCGTAAGTTTGCACGGATTCCGGGGCCGCGTGAGCAGGTGCTGACGTCGAGCCCGAACGGCTGCCAACCGTTCCAAATCCGCGTCGGGGACTCGCGGCTGCCTTGCTCGGTTCATGGCCTGCGCGTAGTCGTGAGTTTGGAGCAGACCGGGGATGATGAGCGGCTGAAATATAGCCAATTCACTTGCGGCGGATTCAAGTTCGACGTACGTGTTGAACTTCGGCTCGAGTACATCACTGTAGGTTCGTAGCCACGACCGGACAGGCGCCTGTCCTGCAAGCTCCTTCCATGCCACAAGGTCTTCCGCCTCGACCCCGTATAGCCCGCCCAGGGCGTCAAGATCTGTCGCCCTGACGGTTTTGTTGCGGCCGTTCTCCAGTCTGCTAATCGTTGCGTTACCCCAGCCGAGTGTTCGCGCGGCCACCTCCAAGCTCAGGCCCGCCCGCGTCCGTGCTTCTCGCAGTAAACGGCCGAGTTGCCTACGCGGCAGAGTGGTTCCGTTGTCCTCTGGCCCATCATCGTCTTCGGTTGTCACCCCTTGCGATCCCCTTCCGGCTTGCGATGCAGCTTCCTTCCGTCGCGGAAGGAGCGTAACTGTGTCAGCGGAAGGATTACTGCGCTTTCAGTTGAGTTTCGCCAGTTCGCAATTGCGCCTGTCCGAACGTTGGCGCTTGACACACCCTTTGCGTCATGTCCACGCCGAAACGAGAGCTTCCACAACGAGATCCGTTCACCGGGCCGCCAGTCGCGTACACGGGCGCACCGCCCGAACTGGTCGAGCAGGTCGCGGCCGCGGTCCGCGAGTGGGCAGGCCCGCCGATAGCTCCATCCGTGCGCCGTCTGCTCGACGACTTCCATAAGGACACCCAGCAGAAACTCGACCTCGCTCCCATCGACAGCCGTCCGATATTTCAGGGTGCGGACGGCTCGTTGGTTCCGGTCGACGAGGACGGATGGATTTGCGACTCGGACGCCGATCCGGACAAAGCCGACGCAAACACCATCCAGCCCACCGATGTTCGCGACCTCGAGGAATCGTGAGCACGAAACCCCGAGACCTCGAGAACGTTTCGCCTCGTCCCAACGAACCGGATGTACACCTCAGCGTGTTCCTGCACGGCGTGCGCCTCGACTACGCCGCGTGCCTTACCGCCGCGCTGATATTCACGCGCGAACACCAGCGGCGGCATTACGCCGACGCGGTCACCATCGACCTCGGCGACACCAGCCGCTATCCGCGTCTTCCGTGCGAACGCCTGTTCCTCGGACGATGAGATGGGCGAAATTCGAGAGCGTCAACGGAATCCGTCGGGCCATTCGACTTTCCCAGCGGCAGCCGACGATTGTGCTGGTCAAGGCCGAATTGACGGTTCATGCGCATTCTGCATTACTGTGATCTACATCACGTTCCGTCGGGCATTTTGTCGGTGGGGCCTGGCATGGTGGGCGACATGCCTTTCGCCGATTCCGTCGTCGCCACGGATGTCATCCGCGTGCTCGGTGCCCGTGAGCACAACCTGCGCAATGTCTCGTTGGAAATCCCCAAGAACAAGATCACCGTCTTTACCGGCGTCTCCGGGTCGGGCAAATCGTCGATCGTTTTCGACACGATTGCCGTGGAGTCCCAGCGTCAGCTGTATGCGACATTCCCGGCATTCATTCTCAACTTCCTACCGCGCTATGAGCGGCCGCACGCCGAGGCGATCGAGAACTTGACGGCTCCGGTCATCATCGACCAGCAGCCCGTGGGCGGTGGGCCGCGCTCGACCGTCGGGACGATGACCGATATCTACTCGATGGTGCGGGCGATGTTCGCCCGATTCGGTTCGCCCTCAGCCGGATTCGTATACAACTACTCGTTCAATGTGCCGCAGGGCATGTGCCCGGACTGCGATGGACTCGGGGTCACGGTGCGGGCCGATCCGGATCGGTTGGTGGACCGGAGCAAATCGCTGAGCGAGGGTGCGATTCTGCTGCCCGGTTATGCGGTGGACAGCGGCGAGTGGCAGATGTACGGCAAATCCGGGCGCTTCGATCCGGATAAGAAACTGGCCGATTACGACGAGGACGAGTTCACCGACCTGCTCTACGGCACCGGCGGCAAGGTGGAGCTGACCTTCGCCAAGGGCACCTGGAAGGCGAATTACGAAGGGCTGGCGGCCAAATTCACCCGCACCCGATTGCAGCGCGACACCACAACGCTCAGCGAGAAGACGCGCGAACAGATGCAGAAATTCCTCACCGAGGGTGTCTGCGCGACCTGCCGTGGTGCTCGGCTCAACGAAGCGGCATTGGCCACGAAGATCGATGGCCGCAATATTGCCGACTGGTCCGGACTGCAGATCACCGATCTGATGACGGTACTCGATGCGATCAGCGATCCGGCCGCGCTCGGACTGGCCGCCGCGATCCGGACCGCGCTGCAGCGGGTGAGCGATATCGGACTCGGTTATCTGAGTCTGGATCGGCCGACCTCCACCCTGTCCGGCGGTGAGGGGCAGCGGCTCAAGATGATCAAACACCTGTCGAGCACGCTGATCGGGATGACCTATGTATTCGACGAACCGAGCGTCGGATTGCATCCGCGTGACGTAGGCCGGTTGAACAACCTACTGAAGGCACTGCGGGACAAGGGCAATACGGTGCTGGTGGTCGAGCACGATCCGGATGTCATCCAGATCGCCGACCACATCGTCGATGTCGGGCCGCGCGCCGGTCTGCACGGTGGGCAGGTGGTATTCGAGGGCACCTTCGCCGAGCTGCGGGCCGCGGATACGCCGACGGGTGCGGGATTGCGCAGGCCGTTCACGGTCAAGGACACCTTTCGTAAGTCGAACGGCGCGTTGCTCATCGAGCATGCGAATGTGCACAACCTGAAAGATGTGACCGTCGCGGTGCCGACAGGCATTCTCACCTCGATCACCGGTGTGGCCGGTTCCGGCAAGAGCAGCCTCATTCGCGATGTGTTCGTCCGGGAGCATGCGGATGCGATCTTCGTCGACCAGTCGGCGATCGGGGCATCGTCGCGGTCCACGCCCGCAACGTATCTGGGCCTGATGGATCCGATCAGGAAGCTGTTCGCCAAGGCGACGGGGGAGTCGCCGGGCCTGTTCAGTTTCAACTCGACCGGAGCATGTAAGCAGTGCGAGGGGCGCGGTGTGATCATTACCGAGGTCGCCTACATGGACCCGGTCACCACCCACTGCGATGCCTGTGACGGACGCCGGTTCTCCGACGAGGTGCTGGCATTGACCTTGCGCGGCAAGTCGATTGCCGATGTGCTGGCAATGTCGGCCGAAGAAGCCCTCGGATTCTTCACCGAAAAGGCACTGTCGGCAAAGCTGCGGACGATGAACGAAGTGGGTCTGGACTATCTCAGCCTCGGTCAGGCCATGAGCACCCTCTCCGGCGGCGAACGCCAACGCATCAAACTGGCAACCCAACTCCAGAACACCGGCACCGTCTACGTTCTCGACGAACCGACCACCGGCCTGCACATGTCGGATGTGGACACCTTGCTGGCTCTGATGGACGGCTTGGTCGACCGCGGCAACACCGTAGTGGTAATCGAACACAACCTCGATGTGGTCGCCCATTCCGACTGGGTGATCGATCTGGGCCCCGACGGCGGCAAGGACGGCGGCGAAATCGTCTTCACCGGAACTCCCGCCGAATTGCTGACCCACCCGACCTCTCTCACCGGGGAGTACCTGCGAAAGTACAAGGCCGCCGGGTAGGGGTCAGGCGGAATCAACGAGCGGGCGGACGTGCGCGGCGGCGGAGGCGTCGTCGCGCCACGTGCACGCGAGGCCGAAGGCGGCTACTCGGCCGGTGGCCAAAACGGCTCGTATGGACGCTGAGACGTCGGCCAGTGTGGGGCCGTTGGGGGCAGGGAAGAGTAGGCCCGGGAGATCCTCCGGGGTAACTACATCGAAGTCGACATGAAGGTAGAGCGGGCCGTCCGGCAGGTCGCCGAGGTCGTCGACCGGGCGGTGCCGGATCTGCGCGGCGCGCAGGTATTCGGCTTCCGGTGGGTCGAGGTCGCGGCCGCCGACCAGGACGGCGCGCTGTTCGGGGATGGCGCGCAAGCCGATTCGGTCGGCTATGAGGTGACGCCCGTAGCCGACCAGCATGCGCAGCGGGAAGCCGCCGAGGTAGCCGGATGCGGAGGTCTCGAGGGTTTGCACATCACCGTGCGCGTCGAACCAGACGAGCGCGGGATCCAATCCGGCCCTTTGTAATCCGGCCACCGTGCCGAGGGCGGTGGTGCAGTCGCCGGAGGCGACGATCGCACGTTCACCGCGAATCGCGGACTCCGCAACCCGGTCCGCCACCGCGTCATAGAGCACGGCCATCCGCGCCCATGGATCATCGACATCCGGCAACTCGGCCGTGACCACCGCGTCCGGGGTGATCGGAACATCCATCTCCGGCCGGTATTCATCGAGGTGGTACGGCACGAGCAAGCGCATCTATCCGAGCCTATTCGGGACCGAAGCACGCGCCACCGAATTAGGAACAGGGCCGCGGGAACGTGCGTCCGCCCGGCGCGGAGGGGCCGCCTCGGTCCGTCGTTGTGGCCATCGACGCTTCGGCTCAGCGCGCCGCGTTCACTGATGCGGACTGGTACCCGACCGTCCGCACCGCGTCGGTGATGAGCTCCCGAACGTCACGTGGTGCGCGCGGAAGCAGGTCGTGTAGGTCGGATTTCGATGCTTCGAGGAGTCCGGCACCGAGATTCGCGAACAACGAGAGCGTATGCGTGATTTGATACGGCTCCAACCCGATGCCCTGCAACATATCTCGCATGTCTTCGAGTGAGACGGGCACGTATCGCACCGGGCTGCCGAGGGATTCGTTCAGAATCTCCGCGATATCCGCACCACCGACCGCGGTCACGCCTTCCAACTCGTACACCTTGTCCGCATGCCTGCTACGCCGTCCTGCGGTCAGATCGCGCTCGGTCTCCGCGGCCACCCGTACGGCGACCTCGGCCAGATCCTCCCGTGCCACCACCGAGATTCGACCGGTGCCGAATGCGGCGGCGAATACCCCGGACTCAGCCGAGGCGACGGCACCGGCGACGGCGAGCCCGACCGGCACCTCCGCGTAGAGTCCGTTGCGCAGGATCGTGACGTCGAATGGTGCGGCGGCCAAACGCTTTTCGGTCCAGCGGTGCGGCAGCGCAATCGTCATCAGATCGCCGGAACCCGCGAGACTGGTGTAGATCACGTGCCGGACCCCGGCTGCCGCTGCGGCGTCGATCACCGCACCGTGCCGGGCCAACACCACATCGTCTTCGGCATATCCGGCCGAAATCAGGACGAGGACATCGACATCCCGCAGTCCCGCGGGCAGCGTTGCCGGGTCGTCGAAATCGATTCGGCGCGTGGTGGTGTCGTCACCGGAGCGGCTGCCCCCCGCTACTGTCAGTCCGTCGAGGGTGGACAGGCCTTGGTGGACGAGGCTGCCGAGGGCTCCGGAGATACCGGTTACCAGGATCATCGCAACGCTCCCGATTGTTGTAGTTGCTGGATTCGTCCCAGCATCGGCGGCCGCGAAGCGCGGCATAAGGAGGCACTTTCATGTCGGTCACGAACACCGCGGTCACCGCGCAGGTCGCGGGCACTATTCCCGATGGGCCCTGTGGCGATGACGACTGTGGCATCCGCGATGTGCTCGACCGGTTGGGGGATCGGTGGACGGTATTGGTGATCGTCGAATTGAGTAAAGGGGTGCGGCGTTTCCGCGAGTTGGAGCGGGCGGTTCCCGGCATTTCACAGCGGATGCTGACACTGACCACCAAGCGGCTGTGCCGCGACGGCATGGTGGAGCGGATCGCGTATCCGACGATTCCGCCGCAGGTCGAATACCGGCTCACCGAGACCGGCCAGAGCCTTGCCGCGGCGATCGTCGCACTCGCCGACTGGTCGCGCGATCATAAGGACCGCATCGCCGACGCCCGCCGACGCTGGGATGCCGAGCACGGCGATTGAACACCTGTCGCGGGCGGGCCAACAGCGCTTGAATGGAAGCATTCCCCAGGGAGGTTCCGATGACCCTTACCGCTTGTGACCTGCTCGACGGGATCCAAGCCGAGCTGGCCCCGCACGACAACGACAACCGCATGGTTCCGCTTATCTCGGTCGGCAAAGCACCGCGCGCGGTCTTCGCCGCGATCGCCGCCGAGGAGCAACGCATCACCAGCAGCGACTGGCGCAGCTTCCACGCCATGGCGGCACGAGAGGACGAACCGCACGTCAGAGCATTCCTCGACGGACTCCCACCGGGCGAGCAGCAGGCGCTAGCCCTGTTGGACGCGCTCATGGCGGCAGTTGGACCAGACCAGGGCATGGAGCTGCCCAGAGCGGGTTGTCAGGCCTACCCGGCCTACGTCGCCTGGTTGGCGCTCAACGCCGAGCCCTCCGCCGCTGCGGCGGGCATCTACGCGAACGTCGCCGCATTCGGCCGCTACTGCCGTGCCGTCGCCGAAGGCATGCGCGCGCACTACGACTTCGACGACCCGGCCTGCGCATTCTTCGACTTCTTCGCCGCCGACGCCGCCCCCGAAGCCGAACAGCGGGCCTTCGCCGCAATCCAGGCCGGACTCGACTCCGGACGATTGAATCCGAACGAGGCACACTTGTATGCCAGACTCTTCCAGAACTACGAACTCATGTTCTGGAACACCCTGGCCGACGAGTTCTCCGGATAACAAGGTGCACAGTCAAGCCGTTGGTGTTCGTCCGACCGTGGAAGTCGAGCCGACCGACCACCCGTTGGCCGTGATATGCGAGCACAGGCGTTTCAACCGCAAAGCCCAATCGCGCGTCGAGCGCGGCGCTATCGCTGCTCGCTCAGCTGCTGCGTGCCCGTGATGCGGAGCAGTTCCAGCGCTGTGGCGGCAGGAGTGTCAGGTCCCGCGGAGTACACAACTACGGCCTGGTCGCTGTCGGGGACGAACAGCGCATCGCAATCCAGGACCAAACGCCCGACCTCGGGGTGATCGATGGTCTTGGTGGCGCTGCGCCAGTTGCCGGTGCTCCCTTCGCGCCACAGCTGATCGAATCGCTCACTGCGCGAACGTAGTTCGGCGATGAGCCGAGCGAGGTCGGGATCGTCGGGATAGGCCGCCTTCGCGCTGCGCAGCGAGCTGACCCAGGATTCGGCGGCCGCCTCGGCCTCGGCGGGGGTGAAGACCACCCGGGAGGGTTCGGTGCCGAGGAAGGACTGCCAGATGATGTTGCGTCGGGCGGGCGACCATGCGGAGAAGTCCCCGAGCAATGCGGCGGCCATCGGATTCCAGGCCAGCACATCGGCCTTCGCGGAGATCACCAGTGCGGGCAGATCCGCCATGCGGTCCAGCAGCCGCAGCACGCTCGGTCGCACCACCATGTTGATGCGACCCGCCTGCGGTGGCGCGGAACCGGCCAGCCGGAACAGCAGATCGCGTTCGGGATCCGCGAGCCGTAGGGCGCGGGCGAGCGCGCCGAGCACCGCCACCGACGGTCGCGGTCCCCGCCCCTGTTCAAGCCGGACCACATAGTCGACGCTGACACCGGCCAGTTGCGCGACCTCCTCGCGTCGCAGCCCCGGCACCTGGCGTCGCGAACCACTGGGCAGCCCGACATCGCGCGGCCGCACCCGGGCGCGGGCCTGCCGCAGTAGCGTGGCGAGTTCGGCGCGATCCATGCCTCGATGATGCCGCAGCGTGCGGGTGCCGGGGTGGTACTGCCGGTCCCAGGAGTTGGCGGCCCTGGAGCCACATTCGGGTGGCAGGCCAGGCTCGAGTCATGACCAACACGACAACAGCCCTGGTGACCGGGGCGAATAGGGGAATCGGCCGCGAGGCGGTCCGGCGGCTGGCCGAACTCGGCTGGCAGGTATTCCTCGGTGCTCGCGATGCGGAGCGCGGTAAGGCGGCCGCGTTCGACCTCGCCGAACAGGGATTGAATGTCGAATTCGTCCAGTTGGACGTGACTTCGGTCGAATCGATCACGGTCGCCGCCGAAACCATCGCGGCGCGGACGCCGCACCTGGATGTGCTGATCAACAATGCCGGTATCGGAGGCACGCGGGCCACTCCCGCCGACACCGTTGCCGCCGATTTCCGGAATGTCTTCGAGACCAATGTTTTCGGGCCCGTCCAGGCGACCCACGCTTTTCTTCCGCTATTGCGTGCCGCCACCAATCCACGCATCGTGATGGTGTCCAGCGGCATCGGTTCGATCGCAATCACGTCCGATCCGAGCCGGATCGAATCGCAGATCCTCGGCCTGGTCTACCCCTCCTCGAAGACCGCGCTGAACATGATCACCACGCAGTACTCGCGCGAACTGCCGCAGATGCGAATCAATGCCGCCGATCCTGGTTACACCGCAACGGATTTGAACGGAAACTCAGGGCATCAAACGGTCACCGAGGGCACCGACGCCATCGTCCATCTCGCGACAATCGGTCCCGACGGCCCCACCGGCGGCTTCTTCAACCGCGTCGGCCGGGTGCCGTGGTGAGCACCCGACCTTGCAACCTTGTCGCTCCGGGATTCAGCGCGCTCCGCCGTTGACATATAACGTCTGGCCACTCACATAGGACGCCTCATCACTGGCCAAGAACGCGATCACCGCGGCGACCTCCTCGGGCTGGCCCACTCGGCCGAGCGGGGTCCGTTCGGCGGCGGCCTTCTGATGGTCCTCGGCCGTGAGCCCGACCCGATCGGCGGTCGCGGCCGTCATCGCGGTGGCAATGTAGCCTGGCGCGACGGCATTGACATTGACGTTGTATGGCCCGAGCTCGAGGGCGAGCGTCGCGGTCAGGCCCTGTATCCCGGCCTTCGCGGCCGCATAATTGGCCTGACCGCGATTGCCGAGCGCCGAGCGGCTGGACAGCGAGACGATCTTGCCGTAGCGCTGGGCGACCATGTACTCCTGGGCCGCCTGGGTGCAGTGGAATGCACCGGTCAGATTGACCGCGAGCACCGCATTCCAGTCGTCCTCGGAGAGCCGGAAGAACAGATCGTCGCGGGTGATGCCCGCATTGTTGACCAGAATGTGCGGCCCGCCGAAAACTATTGCGATATCAGCGAATACGGATTCCACCGAGGCGCGATCGGTGACGTCGCAGACATAACCGCGGGCCGTGCCGCCCGCCGCGACGATTTGCGCGGCGGTGTCCTCAGGTGCATTGCGGTCGAGCACTGCGACCTGCGCGCCTTGGGCGGCGAGCAACTGTGCGGTGGCCGCGCCGATACCCTGTGCCGCGCCGGTGACGACGGCGACCCGGTCGGTGAATCTGGTCATCGAAAGTCCTCCTCGAGAGTTCGCTACGGCGCCCATCAGAATGCGCTCACGCCGGTCAGCGCACGACCGATCAGTAGCTTCTGGATCTGGCTTGTGCCCTCGTACAGGGTCATCACCTTGGCATCGCGTAGATATTTGCCGACCGGGAATTCGTCGATATAGCCGTAACCGCCGAAGACCTGTAGCGCCCGATCGGCCGCGCGTACCGCGGCCTCGCTGGCGAACAATTTGGCCTTCGACGATTCGATGGCGAATTCGGCACCGCGGTCGATCAGGTCGGCGACCCGCCACACCAGCAGCCGGGCCGCATCCACATCGAGGGCGATATCGGCGAGCAACTCCTGCACCAGCTGATGCCCGGCGATCGGCTTGCCGAATTGTTCGCGCTCGGTGGCATATCCGACCGCCGCGTCCAGGCAGGCTTGCGCGATACCGACACAACCGGCGGCCACCGACATTCGGCCCTTGGCCAGTGCCGCCATCGCGACGGTGAAACCCTTGCCCTCATCGTGCAATCGGGCGCTGTCGGGAACCCGTACGCCGTCGAGCACGATTTCGGCGGTGGCCTGTCCGCGCAATCCGAGCTTGCCGTGGATGGTTCGGGCGGTGAAACCGGGGGAGTCGGTCGGGACCAGGAATGCGGTGATGCCGCGATGTCCCGCACCGCCGGTGCGCGCGAAAACGAGGGCGATATCGGCCCAGGTGCCGTTGGTGATGAACATCTTGGTCCCGGACAGCACCCAGTCGTCACCATCGCGGACCGCGCGGGTGCGCAATTGCGCCGCATCGGAACCGGTTCCGGGTTCGGTGAGGCCGAAGCAGCCGAGTGCGGTGCCCGAAGTCAGGCGCGGCAGCCAGGTACGCTTCTGCTCCTCAGTGCCGTAGTGGTTGATCGACTTGGTGACCAAACCCAAAGAGACCGAGACGATTCCGCGCACCGCGGAGTCGCCGCGGCCGAGTTCCTCCAGCACCAGACAGTAGGTGAGATGGTCGCCACCGCTGCCGCCGTACTCCTCGGGAATGGTCAGGCCGAGAAAGCCGACTTCGCCCAGTTTGGACACGATCGCGATATCGACGGATTCAGTCCGGTCCCACTCCGTCGCATGCGGCGCGATCTCGCGGTCGACGAATTCGGCGGCCAAGCGCTGGGCGGCGGCCTGTTCGTCGGACAGTTCCAGGTTCATCGCGACTCCGGGCAGGAAAACTAACGGCGAAAGTTTCTCGTATGCTAACCCTCGATAAACTAACGATGCAAGTTTGATGTTGTGGGTATCCACCGTGTGATACTGGATCGATCGACCAGGAGGTTTTCGTGGGAAGGCCCCGCCGCCCCTTGCTCAGTCGCGCCCGCATCGTGGCGGCCGCGCTGGATCTGGTGGATGCCGAAGGTCTGGAGGCGGTTTCGATCCGTCGACTCGCCGCCGAACTCGGGGTGCAGGGCCCATCGCTCTACAACCATGTGGCCACCAAGGACGATCTGCTGGACGCGATGATCGATGCCGTACTCGGCGAGATCGATCTGTCCATGTTCACCAACATCTCGGATTGGCGTGTGGCACTCCGCGATTGGGCCAGGTCGTATCGGGCGGCCCTGGCGGCGCATCCGAAGGTCGTACCCGCCCTCAATCAGGGCATGGGTCGACGCCCGAATGCCTTGCGGCAGGCCGATGCGGTCTTCGGAGGTCTGGTGGCGGCAGGTTGGCCCCGAAGGGAAGCCACCCAGGTGGGGGCGCTGATGCGGTTCTTCGTCACCGGGTCGACGCTGGGGTCGTTCGCTGGTGGATTCCCGGAGGACGCGGCGGTCTATCGCGGGAATTATCCGCACCTGGACGAGGCGCATCTGCTATCGGGACGGCAGCGCGATATCGATGACGCCGCCTTCGAGACCGGATTGCGTGCGTTGCTGGACGGGTTGTCGTTGCGGTTTGAGACGCTGGAGGGTGCGGCGGGCTAGCGCGCGGCCAACCAGTCCGGGAATTCGGTCAGCTCACCCAAGACGAAATCAGCTCCCGCCGTGCGCAATTCGTCGGCATCGCAGGGCCCGGTCATGACCCCGAGCGCGTACACACCCGCCGCCCGCGCCCCGCGCATATCGCCCTCGTGATCGCCGACGAACAGGTCCGCGCCATGCTCTCGCAATGCCGCCGCCTTGCCGTCGGACCAGAGATCACCGACCACCTCATCGATTCGCCACCCGAGCTCGGTGACGTGCAGTCGGGCCAGCGGTTCGTGCTTGCCGGTCACGATGAGCACCCGTCCGCCGCGCGCACGGACGGCATCCAGTGCGGCATCGGCCCCCGGCATGGCCGGAATGTAGGGCACGATCGATGGATAGATCTCGCGGTAGCGGGACACGAGTGCCGGAATGAGCTCCTCGGGCGCACCGACGTCGGCCAGCAGCATCGCCAGTGGGGGGCCGAGTCGGTCGGCCAATTCGGCCCCGCGCAACGGCAGGTCGAACTCGGTGGCCAATTGCTCGATCGCTTTGCGCACACCCGGTCGGGAGTCGATCAGTGTCATATCGAGGTCGAATCCGACGGTCCAGGTCATCCCATGACTCTATCGTCGACGCTCGATCGGCCGCGCGACAGCGTCGGCGGTTAACCAAACCGGGCACGGCGAAGATCAATCAGGCGAAACATTTCCGCAGGCGGCGCGAAAAGCCGATCGCCGACCTTACAGTTAACCGACAGCGAACGGCTCCGGTCTGCATCGCGGAGGACGAGATGACGAGCCAGCGCCAGCCACTGACCATGGGCTCGATTTTCGGGCACTATCGGTTGGATCGACTGATCGGGCGCGGCGGCATGGGCGAGGTCTACGAGGCCTACGACCTGCGCAAGCGCCGCAGTGTGGCGATCAAGGTGCTCCTGGAACGCCTCGCGCAGGACGAGGGGTACCGCGAGCGGTTCCAGCGCGAGGCCGATGCCGCCGCGCGACTGCGCGAACCGCATGTCATCCCGATTCACGATTACGGCGAGATCGACGGCCGCCTCTACATCGACATGCGCCTGGTGGACGGTGCCAGCCTGCCGTCGGTATTGCGGAGTGAGGGGCCGATGCCCGCACCGCGGGCGGTGGCGGTGATCCGGCAGATCGCCTCGGCATTGGATGCCGCACACGCCGAAGGGCTGGTCCACCGTGATGTCAAACCGGACAATATTCTGCTCACCCCGGATGGTTTCGCCTACCTGGTCGACTTCGGTATCGCGCACTCGGATGCAGATCAGGGGCTGACCACACACGGCGCGGTGATCGGTTCGTTCAGCTATATGGCGCCGGAGCGGTTCCGCGCCGAGCACGCCACGCCCGCGGTCGATGTCTACTCCCTGGCGTGCGTGCTCTACGAATGCCTCACCGGTGCACGGCCGTATCGGGGCAGCACCGACGCCGAGATCATCAGCGCGCATTTGTTCGAACCGGTGCCGCGACCGAGTACGAATCGGCCTGATGTGACGCCCGCGCTCGATACCGTCATCGAGCACGGCATGGCCAAGGACGCGCGCGAACGCTACCGGGCGGCGGGGGACCTCGCGCATGCGGCGGAGGCCGCACTGACGAGTGCGGGCGCGGTTACCGAAGGACGCAACGCGGTATCCGATACCGACGGACGAACCTCGAATAGTGAAGCAGGACAAGTCGGTTCACCCGATATCGCGACTCGTGACGATCTGTCATCCGTTGTCCGGAATCCCGGTACGCAGCGATCCGACGTTGAGCAGCCCGAGGCCGAGAAACACGATACTCGGGGACCCACTGTCGCCGAACCGCGCCGCCGACGCCGTGTGCTGACCGCCCTCGTCCTGGCACTCGCCGCCGTGATCGCCGCTGGGGCCGGTTTCGGAGCCTGGACCTTGCTCGGAGATCGCAAGGGCACCGCGGTCGCCGACGCCACCGCATTGCGCGACGCGGATATCGATCTGCTGAAGATCGTCGCACAGACCGGCCGCAAACGATCCACCTGCCAACACGAGCAGCCCGACGCCTCAACCACCGTCGCGGTCATCTTCTGCCCGGACAACCCCGCCGCCAGTGAGTCGGCGGTCCGATACATGCGTTTTCGCAATATCGACGCATTGCGCGACTACTACAACCTCTTGGTCCGCACCTTCCACGCCACGAACTGCCCGAGCGACCCCGCCGGGGCGGACGGCCCGGTGATGTACGAGGGCAAGGAGATCGGTCGCAAGGCGTGCATAGCCAACCGCGCCGAGGCACCCAACGCGCCGAAACCATCCCTGCTACTGACCGATGAGACCCAGCTGGCGCTGGCCTTCTTCATCTGGCCTGCGCCCAGCGACGAGCCGATGCGCGACTACATGGCGAAGTCCATGCCCAACCAGTTCCTGACCGCTGAAGCCGCTCGCGACCCGGACTTCTTCACACCCGAGGACCGCGACCTCCTCGGGCGACTCGGCAGTGCCTTCGGCCCGGGGAACTGTGGGCACGTGCCGCCGCCCGGCGGCACGGTGATCGCGGCCATCGCGTGCAGTACGCCGTCCGACTATCCGTCCGCCCTCTTCTTCGGATTCCCGGACGCCCAGTCGGCCGATACCCTGTACCGCGCCGATGTCGGGGTCCTCGGCGGACACAGTTGCCACGGCGGGGGCGCCGACGACGTGTGGCGCAGCGGGGGCCAAGAAGTCGGCCGATTCTTCTGCTTCGTGGACAACGAACCGGACATCGGCCCCCGGACGTGCCTGGTGGCCGTACACTCCGCTACCCGCATGCTCGCCCAGTTCTGCACGCTGATACCGGGAAACCCGCTCCCCGGACCGAAAACCGAAGCCCAACTGGTGGACTGGTTCGATAAGCACGTCAGCTAGTTGGGCGGCATGACACCGAAGGTGAATTCGGTAGTGCCGATGCGGATCGTCACACCATCGGTGAGCGCGGCGCCGTCGATGACCCGAATCCCGCCGACGAACACACCGTTGGAGGACAACAAATCCTTCAGCACGCATGTCACCCCATTGCTGACGATCACGGCGTGATGGCGGCTGACCTTGCCGTCGTCGAGCACGATGTCGTTGTCGGGCAGGCGGCCGATACGGGTGAACGGGCTGGTGATCGGGAAGGTCTGCCCGCGCGAATCCCGCAGGTACGCTTGGGATTCAGGCGCTATCAGATCGACGACGGTGGTGGCGCGCAGTGCGGATGCGACGGCATCGGCGGGCGGGGTCAGCGGTTCCTGCCGCAGCATCTTGGCTTCGAGTTCGCGAATCGAGGCAACCGGATCGATCCCGAGCTCATCGGCGAGCGTCACCCGCAATCGGCGCAGCGCCTCGAGTGCGTCGCTCTGTCGCCCGTTCACATACAGCGCGGTGATCAGCTGCTCCCACAGCGGTTCGCGCAGCGGATACCTATCGGCCAATTCGGCCAATTCGGCGATCACGCCATCGGCCCGCCCCTGCGCGATCTCGGCCTGGGCACGGGCCTCGACAGCCCCGATCCGTTCGTCGTCCAGGGCGGTGGCGAAGGCATCAGCGAAGCCGAGTCCCTGCAGATCCGCCAGCGCGGTGCCGCGCCACTGGTCGAGCGCGCTGGAGAGCACCTCGCTGGCCACTGAGAACCGGCCCGCGGCCATGGCCCGCAATCCGGATTCCCTGCGGGCACGGAATCGCTGGACATCGCAACTGTCCGCGGGCGCCGCGATCCGGTATCCGGTGCCGGCGCGCGAAAGGATCGTGCGCGCATCGAGTCCGGCATCCCGCAACGGCTTTCGCAGATTCGACACGATGGTATGCAGGCTGATCCGGATATCCGGCGGCGGATTTTCCTCCCACACCGCCTGTGCCAGCGCCTCCGTCGACACCGGCCGGTTCGCATTGACCACCAGATACGCCAGTACCGCGCGCTGTTTGACGCCGCCGAGCGGTTGCGCCACTCCGTCGATCGTCAACTGCACCGGTCCGAGCACCCCGTACCCCGCCCGCATATCCGACATCCCCCAGTCCTCCCGTTCTCGAAAATAACTATCGAGCGCCACGACCTCGCCGTTTCCGGTATCAATCGTGGCAGCGGGTGCCGCGTTCGGCGACCGCGTTGAAGAAGTATCAGACGATCCGGTCGAATCGATTCGTGACGAATTGCCGCGCCCGCAATAGCGAATACGCGCACTACGTTCCGCCCGAACGTCAGTCGAGCTGCGCCCCAGTGGCGATCCGGACTACTTCCCGGTCGGGGTGAAGCACCGCTACACGCGCTGAGCGCGTTATTCCTCGGCGCGGAACTGGGCGCGTTTGTAATCGCCGTATGGTTCGTCGCGTTCGCGCACGGCCTCGCGGAAACCTACGGTGGCCGAACGCAGTTGGAATGCGTAGCCCTCGCGCGTGTGCCGCGAGATCCCGTCGAATACCGTGCTGATCATCGCGGAATTCGTCACGCCCTGCGAATGCAGCGCCGAATTGAGCGCCAGTTTGGCCATCATCAGCTGGTTGATCGGCATCCGCGCGATGCGAGCCACCAATGCCTCGGCGCGTTCGTCGAGTTCATCGGCCGGACACGATTCGACCGCGAGGCCCCAATCTTCGGCCTGCTTTCCGCTGATGCAGTCACCGGTGAACAGCAGCCGCTTCGCGCGCTGATCGCCGAGGCGATGCGCCCACATACCCGCCGCCGGAATGCCCCATACACGGGTGGGTGGGTAGCCGATTTTGGTGTCGTCGGCGCAGATGATCTGGTCGGAGTAGAGCGCGATATCGGTGCCGCCCGCGATGGCGAACCCGTGCAATTTCGCGACGGTCGGCTTATCGGCGTTCATGAGGCTGGCGAAACCGCGGTTGAACCGACTCATCATGGCGTAGTCGATCATCGGATCCCATGTGCCCCAGGGATTGTGATTGACCGCCTGCACCACTGGATCGGCCACGGTGCCGGTGGTGTCGATCGAGCCGTCGACACCGTGGCTGCCCTGTTCGGCGAACATATCCAGGTCGTAGCCGCCACAGAAACCCTTGCCGCGCCCTGACACCAGGATTACGTGCACCCGCGGATCCAGATCGGCTCGCTCGACCGCATGCGCGAGATCGACCGGGGTGTCCGGGGTGATCGTATTGCCCTTCTCCGGGCGGTTGAAGGTAATGCGCGCGATGCGCCCGTCGCGCTCATAGGTGAGTGTGCGGTACTCGCGTTCGCCGGCGGGCTCGGGCCGATCCCGCCACGGCGAATCGGGTACCTCTGTCCAGTTCTCGTACCAGGCCGCGGGGCGGGTGCCCGCATGGTTCGAAAAGGCTTCGCTATCAGGCTGATTCACGTGGAACTCCCGGTGCACTCGATGCCGTATTCGCGGCAACGGTGCACCACGCCACCGGCGTTCGCTGCATCGTTGCGCTCGATGCCACCGTAGCGAACCGGCTCGAGCTCAGGCCTCGGGTGCCGCGGTGTCGTCGGGGAAGGAGTGGTGTTCGTGCACCACAGACCAGCGCCCGTGCTGTTTGCGCAGGCCGAAGGTGATGCGCAGGCGCTTGGCCGGATCGCGGGCGAAATCCTCCGCCGTGCCGCACAGCAGCAGTGCGTGCGCGAATGCCACGTCCGCGCCCGCTGCTACCTCCAGCGAGACGATATCGAAGGTTGCACCCGATGCCTGCCATTCGAAGAAGCCGGGCCAGATATCCCGATACGCGTCGATGCCGCGCACACCTTCGTTCGGCGGGGGCACATCGAACATCACGATATCGTCGGCGTGATCGGTGAGCACCCCGGCCAGATCGCCGGTATGCACCGCCGCCGCCCACCGCTCGATCAGGATCCGGATCTGCTTTTCGTCATCGGGCATATCGGGTCGTCGTCCTCTCCGGCCCGGCCGCGATGGTGTGCGCCGTGGCTCTTACCCACAGAGCGTGCCGAATTCATCACGCAGACGCAATGATTCGGAATGCATTCGTGCAAGATCCCAATGGCGAATTTCGCGCCGGCTACCGATCGGCCCCGCCGTCAGCACCTTGTCGACTAGACGTTACTTTAGATAACAGGTAATCTTGGGGGACGGTCGGGCAAGGGTGCCCGGGTGAGAGCAGACGAACGGATTACCTCAATGACGCGGCATGTCGACGTACTGATCATCGGCGCGGGCCTGTCCGGCATCGGGATGGCGTGCCATCTCACCCGCGAGCACACCGGACGCAGCTATACGATCCTGGAACGCCGCACCGCCATCGGCGGGACCTGGGATCTGTTCCGGTACCCGGGCATCCGCTCCGACTCCGACATGTTGACCTTCGGCTTCGGTTTCCGTCCATGGGTCGGCACCAAGGTGCTCGCCGACGGGCCGCACATCCGCCAATACATCGAGGACACCGCCGCGGAATACGGCGTCACCGAGCACATTCGGTTCGGGCGCAAGATGACCAATGCCAGCTGGTCGAGCGAAACCGAGCTGTGGACCGTCGAGGCGCTCGACGAGCAGACCGGCGAGACCGAGATCTACACGAGCAACTTCCTGGTCGGCTGCACCGGCTACTACGACTACGACAACGGATACCGCCCGCAGTTCCCGGGCGAGGCGGACTTCCGCGGGCAGATCGTGCACCCACAGCACTGGCCGGAGGGACTCGACTACCGCGGAAAGCGCGTCGTGGTGATCGGCAGCGGCGCGACCGCGATCACGCTGGTTCCGGCGATGGCCGACGACACCGCGCACATCACCATGCTGCAGCGCTCGCCCACCTACATCACCGCACTGCCCGCCGATGACCCGGTCGCGGTCGGTATGAAGTACGCGCGGGTGCCGCAGAAGATCGCCTATCGGACCGGACGGGCGCGCAATATCGCGTTGCAGCGGGCCAGCTTCCAGCTCTCGCGCACCAATCCCGAGTTGTCGAAGAAGTTGCTGCTCGCCGCGGTGCGGATGCAACTCGGCAAGCAGATCGATATGCGGCACTTCACGCCGTCGTACAACCCGTGGGACCAGCGGCTGTGCGTCGTCCCGAACGGCGACCTGTTCAAGGTGTTGCGCAGCGGTAAGGCATCGATCGTCACCGATCACATCGACCGCTTCACCGAAACCGGCATTCGGCTCGCATCCGGGGAGGAACTGCCCGCCGATATCGTCATCAGCGCGACCGGTCTCACCGTGCAGATCCTCGGCGGCGCGGCGCTCGAGGTGGACGGGGAGCCGGTGTCGACCCGCGAGCACGTGGTCTACAAGGGCGCCCTGCTCGACGGCATCCCGAACGCCATGCTTGTCCTCGGCTACACGAACGCCTCATGGACGCTGAAGGCAGATCTGGCCGCCGAATACTTCTGCCGCATCCTCAACCACATGAAGTCCAACGGCTACACCAAGGTCGTCGCGATCGCCGAAGACGCCGACCGCTCCGATCAGTCACTGATGGGCGGCGCCCTCACCTCCGGCTACATCCAACGCGGCGACGGCGTCATGCCTCGTCAGGGCGCCCGCGGGCCCTGGCAGGTCATCAACAACTACTTCCGCGACCGCGTACTCCTACGCAAGGCGCCCCTGGAGGACGGGGTACTCACCTTCGACGATGCAGCAGGCGCCGCCCAACCCGGGCGCAAGTCGAGGGCCCACGCACGCAAGCGGATCGCCTAGGGCGCGAGGAGTCGCGACGGCGCCATCCACACGGCACCAGGATGGCGATGGAATCGAATTCGACTACGCGACCGGGATCCGCACCGACACCGCCTAGACCGAAGCGATCCTGCGGAGATTCATAAAGGCCAACAGTTCAACACGAACATCCGCTTGGCCCTCGGAGGGAGCGGCACACAGGTCGGCGATCCACGGCGAGTTCGACCCGCCAATGGCGACGTCGTGTTCGCCGTGGATCGCCGAGATTCCATGTCTATTTGCGGTATTCGCGGAACGTGGCGCGCAGATCGTCGACGATGAGATCGGGTTCTTCCATGGCGGCGAAGTGCCCGCCGCGCTCGAATTCGGTCCAGCGCACGATGTTGTGGTTTCGCTCGGCGATGCGGCGGACCGGGATACCGAGGTCGTGCGGCATCACCGCTACGGCGACCGGTACATCGGTCTCGGGCTCCGGCGCTCCCCAAGTGGCGGCGCCTTCGTAGTAGTAACGTGCCGAGGAGCCCGCGGTGGCGTTGAGCCAGTAGATCATGACGTTGGTCAGCATTGCGTCACGGTCGACGGCGTCTTCGGGTGCGTCGGTGGAGTCGGTCCAGTCCTTGAATCGTTCGACGATCCAAGCCAATTGGCCCACTGGTGAGTCGGCGAGGGCGTAGGCCAGTGTTTGCGGGCGGCTTGCTTGCAGCATCGCGTACGCACCGAGTTCGTATTGGGCGCGGCGGCCCAGTTCGAGTGCACGCCGTTCGGCCGGGTTGTCGAGATCGGCGGTTTCCGGGGTGACCGTTGCGGAGGCGATCATCGTCAGATGTACAGCGACGAGGTGTTCGGCGTCGATGACCGCCAGCTGTCGGGAGATCGCGGCGCCAGTGTCTTCACCGTGCGCGGCGTAGCGGTCGTAGCCGAGTCGGCGCATCAGTTCCGCCCAGGCCTTGGCGGCCCGCGCGGTCGACCAGCCGACCGCGGGTCCGGAGAATCCATAGCCGGGGATGGTCGGCACGACGACGTGGAAGGCGTCCTCTGCTTTGCCGCCGTGGGCCACCGGGTCCGTCAGCGGTCCGATCACGTCGAGGAATTCCACGATCGATCCGGGCCACCCGTGCGTGAGCACCAACGGCAGCGCGTCGGGTTCGGCTGAGCGGACGTGGATGAAATGCACGTCGTGGGCGTCGATTTCGGTGCGGAACTGCGGAAAGGAGTTGAGCCGGGCCTCCTGAGCACGCCAGTCGTAGGTGTTGCGCCAGTAGTCGACCAGGTCCCTGGTGTAGTCGAGCGGGATGCCCTGTCGCCACCCCGCAGCCGGATCCGCGTCGGTCCAGCGGGTGGCGTCCAGTCGCCGATCCAGGTCATCGAGCTGCTCTTGGGGGACGTCGATGCGGAAGGGAGTGATCTCGGTGCTCATGTGAATCACCCTAGAACGCAGCTAGGACAACATCGGCCCTAGGTTCTGGCGGTGAACGCGCAGTGTGTTCGAGACCTCAGCTCGACTGCTCGAGCTCTCGTCGCTCCTGCTGCGGATGCGCCTGGCGGTCGACGGATTGATGTCAATCGCCGCATTTGAGTCCGGGGTGAATCAGGTTGGGGACAAGAGGGTTTCGGCGACTGTCTGCATGTAGGCAAGGTAGGTGGCGCGGGCGCGCGGGGTGGCGTCGGCGCGGGTGAGGGTGCCGCGGGTCAGGGCATAGCCGATGGTTTCGGCGACTATTCGCGGTGGGACAGCGGGGGAGATGCGGCCCGCGGTGTGGAGGCGTTCGAGGTAGCGGGTGAATCGGCGGATGGGGCGTTCGGCGATTTCCTGGGCGAGCACAGCTACTCGGTCGTCGACGGCACCGCGTTCTTCGATGAGGCGCAGCATGGGTCCGGCATTGTGGACTGCGGCGGCGAAGGCATCGATGGTGGCGGTGAGCATCACTCGGGGATCGTCGGTATCGACATCGGGTTCCTGCGCGGCCAGGAAGCCGTCCCGAACCTGGGCGGCGAGGGCGAGGAAGATTTCGTCCTTGGAGGCGAAGTAGACGTACATCGTCGCGCGGGAAACGCCTGCGGCGGCGGTGATATCGGCGACGGTCGTCTTGTCGTAGCCGCGCTCGGCGAAGACGCGGGCGGCGGCATCGAGCAGCGCGCGATGACGGTCGGTATGGGATCGTTCCCGCGCCGCTCGCACCGACCAGCCTGCCTGCGTCATGGATTCCATCGTCGTTGACATTGACGTCAATGTCAAAGCAGACTGTCGGCATGCGTGTTGTGGTGGCGAACAGGGGTGAGGTGGCGGTCCGGGTGATCCGGACGGCTCGCGAGCGGAATTACTCCACCCTCGCGCTCCATACCGGCTCGGAGGCGGCGACCCTGCCGGTGCGCTTGGCCGATGCCGCGTTCCAACTGCCGGGCACCGGCGCGGCCGCCTACCTCGACATTGCCGCAGTAGTCGGCGCGGCCAGGAGCGCCGGCGCCGATGCGCTGGTGCATCCCGGGTACGGATTCCTCAGTGAGAGCGCCGATTTCGCGACGGCATGCGCGGCCGCCGGTCTGGTATTCGTCGGGCCTTCGCCAGAGGTGCTGCGCATTTTCGGCAATAAACTGTCGGCACGCGACGCCGCACGGCAGGCGGGAGTCCCGGTGCTGCCCGCGACGTCCGTCGGCGCGGACCTGGCGGAGATTTCGGCGTTCTTCGCCGACCACCCGACCGGTGTGATGCTCAAGGCGTCGGCCGGTGGCGGCGGACGAGGTATGCGTGCGGTCCACACGGCCGACAAACTCGCCGATTCATTCGACCGCTGCCGAGCCGAAGCCCGCGCCGGTTTCGGCGACGACACCGTGTACGCCGAAGCGCTGGCCGCCGATGCGCGTCATATCGAGGTTCAAGTAATCGCCGACGGACACCGCGCCATCACGCTGGGCGACCGCGACTGCAGTATCCAACGCCGCCACCAGAAACTCATCGAAATCGCCCCGGCCCCGAATCTCCCTGCCGCCCTTCGAGAACGCCTGCACCGCGATGCCATCGGCATAGCCGAATCGGTCTCCTGCCGCGGCGTCATCACCGTCGAATTCCTGGTCACCGGAACCGAAGCCTGGTTCCTCGAGGTCAACCCGCGCCTCCAGGTCGAACACACCGTCACCGAGGCGGTAACCGGCGTGGACTTGGTGGCAGCCCAACTCGATCTCGCCCGCGGCGCCGACCTGCACGACCTTGCTCTCGGGGATCTGCCCGGCTCGGATTCGCCGCAACCGGAGAGCACCGCGACCGCGGTGGGAATGAGCGCGGCGGCCACCGGACGGACGAACCGTGGCCTGGTTGTGCAGGTGACGGGTCGTGATGATGGAGCGAATGCCTTTGGCGATCTGCGGGGGTTCGCGGTGCAGGCACGGGTCAATGCCGAGATGGTGACGGTAGGCGGGGAGGTTTTGCCGAGCACCGGTGTGTTGACAGAGTTCGCCGCGCCGACCGGCGTCGGGGTTCGGGTGGATACCGCGGCGTTCACGGGGATGCGGCAGGGGGCGCAGTTCGATTCCCTGCTGGCGAAGGTTATTGCGCAGGGGCCGACATATTCGGCTGCGGTGCGGCGATGTTCGGATGCGTTGGCGGAAACCGTGATTGCCGGTGTCGATACCAACGCGAGTCTGCTGCGCGCAGTATTGGATCAGCTCGCCGACGGTGTCGGTGTTTCCACTTCGTGGTTCGAGAAGAGCATCGGCGAACTTCTCGGTCGGGCAGGCGATTACACGCCCACCGTGGCCCAGCGCGCGGGCGACTCGGCGACCGGAGATCCCGCGCATGCGCTCGCCGAGCATCGAAGCCCGGCGGTAGCGGATCCGGCGGCCATAGCGATAGCGCTCGAAGACGATGAGCAAGGCATCCGGTCGCCGATGGGCGGGACTGTCGTGAGTCTGGCGGAGTCCGGCAGCATTGTTCCGGCCGGTGCGGAAGTCGTTGTGCTCGAGGCAATGAAGATGCAGCACGTCCTGCGAGCGGAGCAGCCGCTGCGGATATCGCGGCATCTGGTGGCACCGGGTGCGACGGTCGATCCGCATGCGTTGCTGCTGACCTGGATTCCAGCCGACCATGATGGTCCGGCCGCCGATATCGATGCGATCGACCTGGATGCGGTGCGTGCCGATCTGGCGCAGGTGCGGGAACGTCATCGGATCGGGCTCGATGCGGGCCGCCCGGCCGCCGTCGCGAAAAGACATAAGCTGGGCCGCCGTACGGCCCGGGAGAACATCGCCGACCTCGTCGACGACGACAGCTTCCTCGAATACGGCGCTCTCGCCGTCGCCGCACAGCGACTCCGCCGCAGTCCCGAGGATCTGATCGCCAACACACCCGCGGACGGCCTGATCGGCGGCATCGCCACCATCAACGCGGACCGGTTCGGCGCGGAAGCCGCACGCGCATTGGTCATGTCCTATGACTACACCGTGCTGGCCGGCACCCAGGGCATGCGCAACCACGCCAAAACCGATCGCATGCTGCAACTCGCGCACGAACAGCGCCTGCCCGTGGTGTTCTTCACCGAGGGCGGCGGCGGGCGACCGGGGGATACCGACTATTCGGGCATATCCGGCCTCGATGTGACCACCTTCCGCGCGATGGGCGCACTATCGGGTCGAGTTCCGTTGGTAGGCATCGTCTCCGGACGTTGCTTCGCGGGCAATGCGGCGCTGCTCGGTATGTGCGATGTGGTCATCGCGACGCCGGACGCCAATATCGGTATGGGCGGGCCGGCAATGATCGAGGGCGGCGGACTCGGCGTCTACGCACCCGAGGACATCGGCCCCATCGATGTCCAACGCCGCAACGGTGTCGTGCACATCGTCGCCGCCGACGAGGCCGAGGCGGTCGCCACGGCACGTCGCTATATCTCGTATTTCCAAGGGCCACTCGGGGATTGGGCGGCACCTGATCCGCGCCTCGCCCGCCACGTGGTGCCGGAGAATCGGCTGCGCGCCTTGGATATCCGCGAGGTCATCGCAGCGGTAGCCGATATCGACTCAGTTCTGGAACTGCGCCGCGACTGGGGCGTCGGCGTGGTCACCGCCCTGATTCGGGTCGAAGGTCGCCCCGTCGGACTCATCGCCAACGACTGCCACCATCTCGGGGGTGCGATCGATGCCCCCGCCGCCGACAAGCTCAGCGCATTTCTGCAACTGTGCGATGCCCATGGCCTGCCTATCGTATCGCTTTGTGACACACCGGGTTTCATGGTGGGCCCGGAGGCGGAGAAGGAAGCAACCGTCACCAAATTCAGCAAGCTGTTCATCGACTCCGCCGCACTTACCGTCCCCTTCGGCACCGTCATCATCCGCAAGGGTTACGGCCTCGGCGCACAGGCCATGGCCGCAGGGTCCTTCCGTGCCCCCCGCTTCGTAATCGCCTGGCCCACCGGCGAAATCGGCGGTATGGGCCTGGAGGGTGCGGTCCGCCTCGGCTTCGCCAAGGAACTCGCGGCCATCGAAGATCCGGATAAACGCCAGGAAGCCTTCGACAACCTCGTCCAGCTCGCCTACGCCAACGGCAAGGCCTTGACCGCCGCCACCGTCTTGGAACTCGACGACGTCATCGACCCCGCCGACACCCGCCGTTGGATTCGCACCCTGCGCTGAACCGCCCAGCACCTAGGCGATGGCGTTGTTCACCGCGTCAACGAGATTGCGGGCACGCAGGTCCGGTGCGCCTTCGATGATGTAGTTGGTGACGTAGGCGAAGGCGATACCGGTGTCCGGATCGGCGAAGGCGAGGGAGCCGCCGCGGCCCGCATGGCCGAAGGCGTTGGGCCCGCCGAGTGCGAAAGCTTCGGTGGGGAGCATGTACCCGGTGGCGTAGCGGCTGGGCAGCATAATGACGCGGTCGATGCCCGCGACCTGTTCGCGTGTTGCGGCGGCGCGGGTTTCGGGCGTGAGCAGGCGGACGCCGTCGACCTCGCCGATGGTCGCCGCGTAGAGCCGGGCGAGGCCGCGTGCGGTGCCGAGGCCATTGCTGGACGGGATCTCGGCGGCGTATACCGCGGGATCGTTGAAATCGATATCGGCCGGATCGGTGACCTCGAAGGCGCGGTTGACCAGTGCCTCCGGATCTCGCATCGCGACGACCATCGGACGGAATTCCTCCGGGATGAACTCGTCCGGGACCGTCGCCAGATCGACCTTGGGTGCGAATACAAGTCGGCTGACGCGATGCCGTTCGGATTCGGGCAAACCGATGAAGAACTCGACTCCGAGCGGTCCGGCGATATCCTCGGCCAGAATCCGCCCGACGGTGCGACCTGTCGCCCGCCGGATCACCTCACCGACGAGCCAAGCGAAGGTCCGCCCGTGGTATCCGTGCGCGGTGCCGGGCGGCCAGTTCGGCGTCTGCGCGGCGAGCGCCGCCACCATCGGCTCCCAGGCCAGCGCATCCGCCAGCGGCACCGGCTTATCCAGCGCCGCCAGCCCCGCCTGATGGGTCAACAACCATCGCACGGGGATATCGCCCTTACCCGCCGCCGCGAATTCGGGCCAGTACTGCGCGACGGGCGCGTCCAGATCGAGCTCACCACGCTGGGCGAGCAGATGCGCGACGGTCGCGGTGACGCCCTTGGTCGCCGAATAAACCAGTTGCAGCGTGTCCTGCGCCCACGGCCGTTCACTGTCCGGATCGGCCAGGCCACCCCACAAATCCACCACCGGCCGGCCATCCCGATACACCGCGACCGCCGCTCCGATATCTCCCTGCTCGGCGAAATTCGCCGCGAACACCTCCCGCACCGCCTCGAACCCGGACGCGACAACTCCATCCATCACCATGTCTCCCAGCATGTCACGCGTCGCCCCGACTACCGCCGCCAGTGACGGACCCGTTGGCGGGCTCGTGGCACAGTCGGCGCTGGGCGACCCCATTGATCACCGCACTCGTGCTGGTCGAGCGACCCACCTACCGCGCTCGGAAGTTTTTTCGGCGGACATGTCCGAGAATGGTCAGCGGCTGCGACGTATCTGACGAGCGGCGCCACCAGGGCGCCGCCGGAACGGAGGAGTTGTCATGAAATACATGATTCTGAGCTACGGCTCGCAGCAGGACTACGACGGCATGGTCGGCAAGGACACCGGTAAACCCGCATGGAGCGCCGGGGATTTCGCGGCCATGGCCGAGTTCATGGGCAACCTCAACAAGAAGTTGGAGGAATCCGGCGAACTGGTCGAAACGCGTGGTCTGGCCGAACCGGTGCACACCCGCCGCATCATCACGAAGAATGGTGCACCGTTCGTGACCGACGGTCCCTACGCCGAAACGCAGGAGGTGCTCGCTGGATACTGGATCGTCGAATGCGAGAGCTTCGACCGTGCCACCGAAATCGCCGCCGAACTGAGCAAATGCCCGGCCCCGCCGCATATCGCCGAGACGGCCTACGCCGATGTCCGGCCCATCGCGGAGTCCGCACCCGAATTCGGCTGAGCCCCTTCCGATGTCGGATACCGAGGTCGAGGACCTGCTGCGCACCTGTGCGCCGCAGGCCCTCGCCGCGCTGGTGCGGCGCTACGGTCATTTCGACACCGCGGAGGACGCCGTGCAGGAGGCATTGCTCGCCGCCGCGACTCAATGGGCGAACACGGGCATTCCCGACAACCCACGCGCCTGGCTGATAACCGTCGCCTCCCGCCGCCTGACCGACCTGCTCCGCAACGAACAGGCCCGCCGCAGGCGCGAGGACGCCGTGGCCCGCTGGGCACTGTCCGAGGACTGGCTCACCCCGCCCGCCGACCGCGAACCCACCGACACCGACGACACCCTCGTCCTGCTGTTCCTGTGCTGCCACCCATCGCTCACGCCCACCGCACAGGTAGCACTGACACTGCGCGCGGTCGGCGGCTTGACCACCGCCGAAATCGCCCGCGCCTTCCTGGTGTCCGAGGCGACCATGACCAAGCGCATCGGTCGCGCCAAGAAGACGATCAAGGAAAGCGGAGTCGGCTTCGCCGCACCCGCCGGCGCCCACCGCGACGCGCGCCTGGCCGCCGTCCAGCACGTGCTGTATCTGATCTTCACCGAGGGTTACGCCAGCACCTCGGGACCGAGTCTGCACCGCGTCGAACTATGCGCCGAGGCCATCCGTCTGACCCGTCTCGTGCATCGTCTGCTGCCCGACGATGCCGAAGTCACCGGCCTGCTGGCACTGATGCTGCTCACCGATGCCCGCCGACCCGCCCGCACCGGCCCCACGGGCGAACTTGTTCCGATGGAAGACCAGAACCGCGCACTCTGGCGCACCGAAGCCATTACCGAAGGCATCGCGCTGATCACCGCGGCGCTACCCAGCGGCGCACCCGGTCCGTATCAGCTGCAAGCGGCTATCGCGGCGCTGCACGACGAGGCATCGACCTACGAGGACACCGATTGGCCGCAGATCATGCTGCTCTACGAACGCCTGCTCGCGCTGGTCGACAATCCGATCATCGAGCTCAACCATGCCGTGGCCGTCGCCATGGCTCGCGGACCGATGGCCGGATTGAAACTCGTCGACGATATGGCCGACAGCGGCAAGCTGGCGGGCGACCACCGCATGGCAGCCGTCCGTGCCCATCTGTTGGAATCGATGGGGGACCGGACTGGCGCCCGCGAGGCATATCTGCTTGCCGCACAACAGACGATGAGCGTCCCCCAACAGCGCTACCTGCATACCCGCGCCCGCCGAACCACCGACGAGTAGAAAGATAGCGATGCTGATCGTCGTAGATGCCGCGAATGTCGTCGGCTCGCGCCCCGATGGCTGGTGGCGCGATCGTGCGGGCGCGGCTCGGCGATTGCTCATGCGGTTGAGCACACTGGACCGCACACAACCCGCCGACGTGGTCGTCGTATTGGAGGGCGCTGCGAAGGCCGCGGCATCGGATGACTTCGAAGGCGTGCGCGTGGTTCTGGCGGACGGTTCGGGAGACGATGCGATCGTCGACGTCGTGGCGGCCGCGGCCAGCGAGCAGGACAGGATCACCGTCGTAACGGCCGATCGTGGACTCCGCGAGCGAGTCGAAGCGCTCGGCGCCGAATCGGTCGGCCCGCGCTGGCTGCTGGACCGCATCGACCCCTGATCTGTCGGATCCGACTGGTAGACAAGGAGAAGTGTCGCCGAACCAGGAGGTCAGCAGTGCCCAACGAACTCGAGGATCTGCCCTACGCGCGCTATCTCACGCCGCTGGAGAGCGATCTCGAATCCGAGGGCGACTACGATTGTGTGCACATCACCGGCGCCGATATCGATGACATCGAGGCAGGCAACTGCCGTTTCGCCGAAACCGTCTTCACCGCGCTGGCGGTCAATCGCGGCAGCCTGCGCTTCTCCCGCTTCACCGATGTCTGGCAGCGCAATGTGCGCTGGGTCGGCACCGACCTGTCCGATACCTCCTGGCAGGACGTCGAATTGCTCGCCGGTGCGCTGTCCGGCGTCGATGCGGGCGGTGCCAACTTGCGTCGAGTGCGCTTCGAAGGCTGCAAATTCGACTCGGTGAACTTCCGCAAGGCCAAACTGCGCGAGGTGCAATTCGTCGATTGCGTGCTGCGCCATGCCGACTTCGGTGATGCCGAGCTGACCAAGGTCACCTTCCCCGGCACCACCGTGGAGGGTCTGCTGCTCAACCGCGCCCGACTGCAGCAGGTCGATCTACGCGGCGCGGCACACCTCGATATCGCCGAGGGCCTCGACGCCCTGCGCGGGGCGACCATCACCCCGCTCCAACTGCTCGATCTGGCACCCGAGTTCGCCAAGGCGATAGGCATTACCGTCCGCGACTAGTACTGCTTGCGGTGCGGCACGAATTCCAAGGTGAGCAGTGCCGCAGCTGCCAGCAGCACCTCGCGCCACCGGATCAGCACGAACCGCTGATCCGACATCGATTGGAACTTGCGAAGGAATCGGTACAGCGATTCCAGCCGGATCAGCGGGTCACCCAGATGCGCGAGCACATAGATCAGCCTCCCGGTCCGCGAGCGCTCCTTCTCGGCGAACAGTTCCGGGAACGGGGCGAATGCCAGTGCGATCCGTTCGATGCCCTGCGTGCGGGCGTGGTCGACGAGATCGACGATCATCCGTTCGTCCAGTCCGTTCGGGGCATCCTTGCGCCGCCACGGCACATCAAGGCTGAGCTCGCGGCCGCGCCCGGAGACGCCGTAGCGTTGGAAACCTGCCACGCGCCCGTCCGCATCGCGGGCCAGTACCAGCAGCATGCCGGGATTCCGACCGTCCAGCAGGTGGTCGAGGATCATCGAGAAGCCGCGATTCTGCCGGCCGGCACGCCACTCGTCGACGATATCGAGCAGTTCGGCCCGCAATGGTTCGGTCAGGTCGGCCTCGCTGATGACCTCGGTGGTCACCCCGAAATTCCGGGTGCGGCTCACGGCCTGGCGCAGATTGCGGAAGGAGCGACCGACCATCGCGAAGGTTCCGACATCGATGACCACATCGCGACCGACCGGAATCGCGCGCAACCCCCGATGTTCGATCGCTCGATGCCGCCACATCTCGGTCAGTTCCGGACTGGCGCCGAGCACCGCTACCCGCCAGCCGTGATTCGCCGCGAATTCGGAGAAGTCGGTGAGCAGCGCCGGGAAGTCGGCGTGATCGCCGATTGGATCACCGGCGACCACCGCGATCCCGAAGCGGGCCCGATAGCCGATCGCCGCGGTCGAATTCGCATTGAAGTAATAGGACTTCGACGAGTGCAACGCGAATGCGGCGAGGGGATCGCGTCGGGTACGGCCGACGAGTTCGGCGACGCGATACAACTGCTCGGGCTGGGGCCGACTCGACTGCGGCAGCACCAGGATGAATCCGGTCGCGGCCAGGAAGACGAAGCCGAAGCCCGGATGTGAGGCGCGATAGGCGGCATTGGCCGCCGCCAGCACGAAGACCGCGATGGTGAAATGCGGCAGGGTGATCGGCCGACGCAGATGCAGTCCGCGCACCACGAAAAGGCCGGCGATCGACACAGCGACGAACCAGCCGTGATCCTGCCCGGGTGCGGCGCGACCGGCCTCGTAGACCAGCCCGACAACCATCAGCAGCAGGACGATGGAGATCACCGGGCGGACGGCCGCTGTGGTGGTGATCGAGGCATCGCGGTACCCCGCGAGTGTGGAATTCCGTGCCGCCGTTTCCCGTCCTTCAGCCACGTCTGCACCCGACTAGGGCGGCGGGTCCGAACAGGTTCCCCATGTGGTCCTCCCGATGATCCTGTACACGCAACAATATTCGAAACATGGGATGAGTGCTCGAACATTCCTGGCGTACCAAGATCGTTGGAGTCCGCGAGTGTTCGCCCGACGACCGCGCCATGCGGAAGCTGGTGTGTCGGCCACGATCGGACCGGGGTGAGCGCGCCATTGGCCGCTCCAATCGAGTATGCCACCCTGGTGCAATCGGACAAGGGCCGTTCCGTGGCCGTATTCCCGACCATCGGCCCTGGTATCGACGCCATGACATCGGTCTCATCACTTGTATATCGCCTCGGTGCCGGTCTGTGTGAACGGCGGCGACGCTCCGACGAGTCGTCATGAGCACGATTCGTGGTCGACAGCTATCGTTCAGCGATGCATGTACGAATCACATCCCGGTAGCTGTCGACGGACGGCCGAATATTGCGTCTGAGACGCATATCGGATCTATAGACAACAGTGTTCGTAATTGTCTATCGTTTGGTTCATGACGAAGTTCCACGGCAAGAGCTGCCTGATCACCGGAGCGGCCAGTGGATTGGGGCGCAGTACGGCGTTGGCGGTTGTCGCCAAGGGCGCATCGGTCATCCTGACCGACATCGATGACGTCGGACTGCAGCGCACCGCCGATGAGGTGCGTGCGCGGGGTGGTGCAATGTGCCTGGCCGCGCCCGCCGATGTCAGCGATTACGACGCCGTGGTGGCACTGGCCGCGAAGGTGCACGGCGAGGTGGACAGCGTCGATATTGTGATGAATGTGGCGGGCATTGCCACCTGGGGGACCGTCGATCGGCTCACACACGAGCAGTGGCGGCGCACCATCGATATTGATCTGATGGGCCCGATCCATGTGATCGAGGAGTTCGTGCCACGAATGATCGAGGCCGGGCGCGGCGGACATCTGGTGAACGTGGCCTCGGCCGCCGGGCTCTTCGGGCTGCCCTGGCATGCGCCCTACAGTGCGGGCAAGTTCGGATTGCGCGGCGTATCGGAGGTGCTGCGCTTCGATCTGCGGCAGCACCGGATCTGTGTCAGCCTGGTCTGCCCCGGTGCGATGGCGACGCCGATGGTGGACAGCGTCGATATCGCGGGCGTCGACCGGCAGGGCGCGGCGGTGCAGCGGGCGGTCTCGCTGTTCATGCGGCATGCGGTCACGCCGGAGCAGGCCGCCCGATCCATCGTGCGCGGGGTCGAGCGCAACAAGTACATGGTCTTCACCTCCCCAGATATCCGGGTCGGCTATCTGGCGCAGCGCCACTTCCCGCCGTCCTACAACCTCGCGATGCGCGGGCTGAACTGGGCGATGAGCCGCTATATCGATAAAGCATCCGTGCCGACGAAGGTGTAACCGAACAGGACCGACCATCACTCGGCAGCGGCCGGGTCGCGCGGCTACGTCGACTGATGTGGCATCGGAAGTTCTACGCGGCCACGGGGTTCTCCTCCTGAGCCTCCGCTCGAGTTTGGACAGATGCCCACCATGCACTGGTGTTGATGGTCTCTCGACCGATGCAGCGCAATGCATGGTGATCACCTGACCAAATATGTTGGGGCGCAGGTCTATTCGAACCCTCGCACCGCTGCTCGAGGTGACTTCGGATTGACCTCCGATTCCGCTGCCCTCGCCGCGATGGGCAGCAAACCCGAATTCCCTCCCGTACTATCGCGATCGGGAACACCGGCCGGGTAGATGAAGGGGGACGGTGTTGGAGATTCGCCTACCGGCGACCATGCGCAACGGGGGTGCGTGGTTACAGCGCTTCGTCGGGACTACTCCAGGTGCCATCGGCGCGGTCGCCGTCGTCACCGTGGTGTTGTGTCTGCTCGCCGGGTCGACCTCGGCCGATCAATTGAGCGGCAAGATCGCTCGGCGCGATACCGTGCTGGAACACACCGAACCACTGGCCTACGCCGCCCAGACCCTCTATGTCGCGCTGTCGGCCGCAGACGCGTCGGCGGCGACGGCCTTCCTGTCCGGCGGCATCGAATCACCGCAAGTGCGTGGGCAATATCAACAGGCACTCGCCGATGCCGCGGCGGCACTCGCCGAGGCGACCGCCGGGGCCGCCGATCAGCAGACCAGGAATATCGTCGCCAAGATCGCCGCCGACCTGCCCGCCTATACCGGCCTGGTCGAAACGGCGCGGTCGAACAACCGGCAGGGCTTTCCGGTCGGTTCGTCCTATCTGCGCGAGGCCTCACTGTTGATGCAGAATTCGTTGCTGCCCAACGCCGAAACGCTCAGCAAGGACCGCATGGCCGCGCTGCGTCAGGATCAGCACGATATCGGCGCGCTGCCGTGGACGACCATCGTGTTGCTGACGCTGGTGCTGATCAGTTGTGGCGGTGGCACTTTGGTCCTGCTGCGCCGCACCAATCGCCGGATGAACCTCGGTCTGGCGGTCGCCGCCGGCGCGACGGCCCTCGCGCTGTTGTGGGTGGTCGCCGCGACGGTCATCGCCGCGGCCGCACTCGATACCGGCAAATCCGGGGCGACCAGTCGCTTCGAAACCCTGACCCGGGCCCGGATCCTGGCCCAGCAAGCGCGCACCGACGAAACCCTGGAGTTGATCACCCGCGGCGATATCACGACCAGCGAAACCGATTTCCGCAAGCACACCAGCGAACTGGCGGATCGATTGACGACGGTAGCGGGACCGGACTCCGCTGCCTCGCGCAGCGTGCTCGGCTGGACCGCCGGACATGCCAAACAGCGCGAGGCCTACGAGGCGGCGAACTATCCCGCGGCCGTGGCGCAGGCCATCGGCACCGGTCCGGATTCCTCGGCGACATTGTTCGCCCAGCTCGATCAGCTGTTGCGCGACAACCTCATCCAGGAACGCGGCGAGTTGCGCGACGGAGTCGACTCGGCGGGTGCGACGTTGACACTCAGCCCCGCGGGAACACTTGTGCTCCTGTTCGGTGCCGCGGCATCGACGGTCACCGGTTTGTGGCCACGGCTGAAGGAGTTCCTGTGAGACGGCGAATCGTCCTGCGGCGGTCCGGTTTCGGATGGATGGCGCTGGTCGCGGTGAGCGCGCTGGTGACCGCATGCGGTTCTGGCATCCAGCCCCCGGCGTCCACGAATGTGGCCGCGGTCAACCCCAAGCCCGATCTCGTCGAGATCACGACGCCACCGCAGAGCGAATCCAGCGGCAATTGCGATCCGGAGGCCACCCTGCGCCCCGGTCCGTTGCCGAGTCCCGGTGCGATGCCGTCGGGTTCGGCGATGGCGGCCATCGTCGCCAATGGCAAGCTGCGGGTCGGGGTGGATCAGAACACCTACCTGTTCGGTTTCCGCAATCCCAGCACCGGACAACTCGAGGGCTTCGATATCGATATCGCCCGCGAAATCGCGCGATCCCTCTTCGGTGATCCGGACCGGATCGAATTGCGTTCGGTCACCGCGGCCGAGCGGATACCCGCCCTGCAGAACAAGCAGGTCGACCTGATTGTGCGCACCTTCTCGGCGACCTGTGAGCGGCGTCGCGATGTCGACTTCTCGGGTGTCTATTACCGTGCGACGCAACGCCTTCTGGCCGTCCGCAACTCCGGCATCCGGACCGGTGCGGATCTGGGTGGTAAGCGGGTGTGCGTCACTCGAGGCACCACCTCACCCGGACCACTGTTCAGCCTGCCCAAGCGGCCCGTCGTCCTGGGCGCGTCCAACTGGACCGACTGTCTGGCCGCGCTGCAACAGGGCCATGTGGACGCGATCAGCGGCGACGATCCGATCCTGGTCGGTCTGGTCGCGCAGGACCGGAATCTGCAGATCGTCGGCGAGGTAATCGGCACCGGCGCGTACGCGGTCGGCATCGCGCAGGGACATCCGGATCTGGTCCGCTTCGTCAATGGTGTGCTGGAACGCATCCGCGGCGATGGCACCTGGCAGCAGCTCTACAACGCCAGACTCAGCGCCCTCGGCCCGTCACCCGGTCCGCCGGACCTGCGCTACAAAGAGTGAGACCATGCAGATACTCACTCTCGCCGAAATTGACGCTGAATTAGCCACCCGCACAAACGAATTCGATGCCATCACCGCCACCCTACTGGAATTGGACAAACATCCCGGCCACACACTGCTACAGCGTTATCCGCCGACCGGTGTTACCGAACAGCGTTGGCTGCCGGTCCGTGCCGCGCTCGCGCTGATGTGGGAGGACTACAGCCGCCTGCAGATCATCCTGGATTCGGCGCACAAGGTGCGCGGCGCTCGCACGCGCCTCGACGACGGTGAGCGTGCCGAACTCACCCGGCTGCTGCGCGGGCGCCCCTATGAAGCCGCGCGCACGCCTATACCGATGGCGCAACGTTCGCTCACCGGACCCGCCGAAGAGGTTCTGTTCGTCGGACTCGTCGATACCGTTGATCGAATGCGGGCCACCTTCCCGGAAATCGCCGAATTCTTCGACGCGGTCGATGCGGTGAACAGTCGGGTGATGTCGGGCCTCGCGCCGCTGCAGGACACCCTGGACAAGGCGGGCGCGGGCGGGGGCGAGACCGCGCAGCTGCGCGTGATCGGTGACGGCATCGCCGAATTGCTGAGCCTTTCGGCGACCGATCCGCTCGCACTGACGGTGCCGGAGATCGATGCGCGCCTCGCGGAGTTGTCGGGGCAGTTCCGACACGTGGCCACCATCCTCGCCGAACTCGATGCGGTGGGTGCGGATTGGGCCGCGGCGGTCTCCGAGACGCGTAGGCGCTTGGCGGCGCTGCAGGCGACTCGAGCCAGCGCGGCGGAGGCGAGGGCGCAAGTCGAGGCGAAGATCCTGGCGGGTCCGCTGCCGGTGTACGAGGACGACACCGCCGCGCTCGAAGCGGAACTCGATGCGTTATCGGCGAAAACGGGTGCGGCAGCGGATTTGGTGCGGTTGCGGACGCGAGTCGCCGACGCGATCGCCGGGGCGGCCACCGTGGAGGAGTTGGCTCAGGGCCTGCTCGATCGGCGTAGCGAGCTGCGTGGACGGCTGGCCGCCTATCAGGCGAAGGCAGCTCGACTCGGCGTCAGCGAGGACCGAGATGTCCTGGCCTCCAATCAGATCGCGGCGGGTCTGCTCGCGCGGCGACCGTGCGATCTGGCGGCCGTCACCCGGGCGGTCGCCGACTTCCAGCAGATCATCGGGGAGAAATCGGGGCGGGGCAGATGACCTGTAATGAGCCGGATTGCGGCGGCACCATCGAAGACGGATATTGCGTGGTATGCGGCACCGCACCCGCCGAGGCGATCACGGTCTCGGCGGAAATACCCATCCCGCAGAGGGTTTCCAGCGATGGGCGCGCCTGCGCCGAACCGGGCTGCACTGGAGCGATTGTCGGCGGGTATTGCGATGCCTGCGGTACGGCGCCGGCTGAATCACAGCTGGCTACCTGCGCCGAACCAGGCTGTCGCGGAACCATTGTCGACGGCTACTGCGATGCCTGCGGCACCGCTCCGGCCGGGACTTCCGCACTATCGGTGCGCTCCGGAAACACCCGCGCCTCTGGGCGCTCGGTGCGCACCGGCCGGACCTCATCGAAATCCACCGCCCGCGGTCGACTCGGCGCTGGCATGGTAGAGGTGCCGCGAATGCCGCGCATCGACCCCGCCACCGCGGTCCTAACCGATCCGCAGGTCGCCGAGGGAAAACGGTTCTGCGGCAAATGCGAACGACCGGTCGGACGCGGCCATGACGGTACGCCCGGCCGCAGCGAGGGCTTCTGCCCCAGCTGCGGCACCCGGTTCTCCTTCACGCCGAAGCTGAGCAAAGGCGATCTGGTCGGCGGACAGTACGACGTCGTCGGCTGTCTGGCGCACGGCGGGCTCGGCTGGATCTATCTGGCCACCGACCGCAATGTCGCCAACCGCTGGGTGGTGCTGAAAGGCCTACTCAATTCAGGGGACCTGGACGCGATGGCCGCGGCGGTCGCCGAGAAGCGGTTCCTGGCCGAGGTCGAGCATCCGAGCATCGTCAAGATCTACAACTTCGTCGAGCACCGCGGCGCCGACGGTGTCGCGGTCGGCTATATCGTCATGGAGTACGTCGGCGGGACGTCGCTCAAACAGATCCTGCGCGCCCGCCGCGATACCGACGGCAGCTATCTGCCACCGCCGCAGGCCATCGCCTACATCCTGGAGATGTTGCCCGCGCTCGGCTATCTGCATTCCCTCGGCCTGGCCTACTGCGATTTCAAGCCGGACAATGTGATGCAGACCGACGAGCAGCTCAAGCTCATCGATATGGGCGCGGTGATCGCAATGGACGATCAGGACAGCCCCATCTACGGCACCATCGGCTATCAGGCGCCGGAGATCTCCGAAACCGGGCCGACCGTCGCCACCGAGGTCTACACCGTCGGGCGCACTCTCGCGGTATTGCTGATGAATGTGCCGCAGCAGGGCGGACATTTCGGCGCACTGCCCGGCCCGCAGGTCGAACCGCTGCTGGCGAAATACGATTCGCTGCACCGATTCATCCTGCGCGCCACCGACGCCGATCCGGACGCGCGCTTCTCCTCGATGGAGGAGATGACCGATCAGCTGACCGGCGTGCTGCGTGAGGTGCTGAGCATCGATGACGGTGTGCCGCGTCCCGGTATGTCGGCCTACTTCGGACCGCCACGCGGCGTATTCGGCATTCAGGAAGCACCGACGCCGACGAGTATTGTTGCGGCACTGCCGGTTCCGCTGGTCGACCCGAATGACAGCGGTGCTGCGCTCCTGGCGACAACCGGCGGCACCTCACCCGCCGAACTGGAACCAGCTTTCGAGGCGGGACTGCGCTCGGTGCTCACGAACCACGTTGCTTCCGTGGAGATTCCGCTGCGGATTGTGCGCGCCGCTCTAGAAGTCGGCGACCCGACCGATGCGCTGCGCCGACTCGACGAACTCGCCGACACTCTGCCGGGTGACTGGCGACTGGCCTGGTACCGCGGTCAAGCCGAACTGCTCGCGGGCAATATCGATGCTGCCCATGCCGAATTCGATGCCGTGTATGCCGCGTTGCCCGGCGAGGCCGCACCCAAGGTGGCCCAGGCGGCCGTCGCCGAACTCACCGGCGCACAGCCGGATCGGCGACAGGCCGCGCGCTACTACGACACGATCTGGCGCACCGACCACGGCTTCGTCAGCGCCGCCTTCGGACTGGCCCGGCTGCGCAACGCGGACGGCGATCGCGACGGCGCGGTTGCCGTACTCGATCAGGTGGATTCGGCCTCGGCGCTCTACACCGAGGCACGCCTGACGGCCGTGGAGATCATGCTGGCCGACCGCACCCCCGACGAGTTGTCCGAATCGCTGTTACGCGATGCGGGCGGGCGGGTCGAGGCATTGCGGATCGAATCGAAAAGCCGTAGTGCACAAGTGCGGATGCGTGTGCTGGATGCCGCATGGAACTGGCTGCGCGCGGGTAAAGCACCGACGACACATGGGGCGCTGCTCGGCGCCAACCTCGATCAGGACGGAGTACGAACCGGTTTGGAGCGCTGCTATCGCGACCTCGCCCGCGAAACCGAAGATATGTGGACCCGATTCGAGCTCGTGGATCGTGCCAATGCGATCCGGCCGAGGACGACGCTATGACCGCGCCCGAGACCGACCTACAGCCGCGCTGCCCGGAATGCGCGGCGCGGGTCGGGGTGGCCGACCGGTTCTGCGAGGCCTGCGGCCGCCAACTCGGCTCGCGCCGAATCGCGCTGCCTCGGTCGGATCCGAATGCGGCACCGACGTGTGAGGGCTGTGGCGGCACCCGCTACGACGCTGACGGCTATTGCGGCGGCTGCGGTCAATTGCGGCCCCAACCGGATCGGTTCGAGGCCGATCTCGGCGCGGTATATGTGATGACCGATCGCGGTATCGCGCACGCGCGCAACGAGGATGCGGTCGCCGCCGCGGTACTGGAAGACGGGGCCGAGCGCCCGGTCGTCACGGTGATCGTGGTCAGCGACGGCGTCTCCACCTCCGACAATCCGCAGGCGGCCTCGGGCGCGGCGGTGCGGGCTGGCGTCGATGCCTGCCTCACCGCACTGGCCGAAGCACGCTCCGGCACGGCCGTGGTCATGGCCGGGCTCACGGCCGCATCGCAGGCCGTCCGCGATATCGCGACACACGAAGGCCACGCTCCGTCGTGCACCTACGTTTCGGCCATCGTGCGCGGATACGGCGGCGACGGCCTGGAGATCACCGTAGCGAATGTCGGTGACAGCCGGGCATATTGGTTGCAGGGCACCGGCATCGAGCCGATCGCGGGCGGAAATTTGCCATCGACGCGGCTGACCGTCGACGACTCGTGGGCGCAGGCACTCGTCGATGCCGGTGCGATGGACGAGCAGTCCGCGATGCAGGATCCGCGGGCACACACCTTGCTGCGCTGGCTCGGCGCCGACAGCGAGGACAAACCGTGGTCGGACCGATGTGTGAAAACCTTTCACACCACGGGCCCCGGGGTGCTCTTGCTCTGCAGTGACGGACTCTGGAACTACATATCCGATCCGGTGGCGCTCGCGCGAATGATCAGCGGGTTACCGCGCGAGGAGGCGGCGCGGGCGCTTGTCGAATTTGCACTACGGTCCGGGGGGAGCGACAACATCACCGTCGCGCTGGTGCCGATCGGGCCATCGGTCGATGCAGGAGTTGCACAGTGAGTTCCATTGCGAATACGGGTATTTCGATAGCGATAGACCAGAACGAATATCTGGCCGAGGGCGCGGGCACGGTCGATGCGGTGGTGACCGTGGAGACGGGGGCGGATTTCGTGGCGGCCGGACCGGAGCCGGAGCGACTGGAGGTACTGATCATCGACTGCTCCGGATCAATGGCCACCGGTAAGAAGTTCGAAGGTGCGCGCCGAGCGACCCTGGCCGCACTCGATGTGCTGAAGGACGGCACCCGGTTCGCGATCATCGAGGGCACATCAGTGGCGCGGCTGACCTATCCGAGCGATAAACCATCGGTGCCCGTCAACCGTGACACCAGGGCAGCGGCGCGCCGCGCACTGGACAAGTTGCGCCCCAACGGCGGCACCGCCATGGGCACCTGGCTCGGGCTCACCCGACAGTTGGCCAAGAAGCATCCGGATGCGATGGTGCACGCCATTCTGCTCACCGACGGCAAGAACGAACACGAGGAACCCGCGACGCTGGCCGCTGAGATCGAACAGTCCGAGGGAATCTTCACCTGCGACTGCCGCGGCGTCGGAACGGACTGGCAGGTGGACGAATTGCGCACCATCGCCTCGGCGCTGCACGGCACGGTCGATATCGTCGCGGACCCGGCTAATCTGGCCGCGGACTTCGCCGCGATGACGCAGACGTCGATGGCCAAGGCGATTCCGGAACTCACCCTGCGGGTGTGGACACCGGCCGGAGCCACCGTCCAGTTCGTCAAGCAGGTCGCGCCGACCATCGAGGATCTGACCGCACGCCGCACCGATGCCGGACCGCAGCTGGGGGAGTACCCGCTCGGAGCCTGGGGGGCGGAGGACCGCGACTATCACGTGCAGGTGCGAGTCGAGCCCGCCGCGCCTGGACGGGAGAAGCTCGCGGCCCGCATCAGTGTGGTCTCCGGCGACGAAGTGGTCGGGCAGGGATTGGTGCGCGCGGTGTGGACCACCGAGACCGAGCTGTCGGCCCGGATCAGCAGGCGCGTCGCGCATTACACCGGACAGGCCGAACTCGCCCAGGTCGTGCAGGAAGGGTTGAGCGCGCGTAAGAACGGTGATGTGGAGACGGCGACGGCGAAGCTGCGGCGCGCGGTCGAGCTCGCTGCCGAATCCGGCAACGAGGGCACCGCGAAGCTGTTGCGCGGTGTGGTCGAGGTCGACGAGCGCAATGGCACCGTGCGATTGCGTGCCAGGGTCGAGGCCGCGGACGAAATGGCCTTGGACGCACGCTCGACCAAGACGGCGCGGGTACGCAAGGAGGGGTAATGGCGATCGCCACCTGTCCGGACGGGCATCAGTCCGTCGCGATGGACTACTGCGATGTCTGTGGTTCGCCGATCGGTGCACCCGCGCCGACGACCGCGGCCGCGCTGTGCCCGTCGTGTGGGTCGCCGAGCACCGGTCGCTTCTGTGAAGTCTGCGGCGCTGATTCCGCGCTGCCGACGCCCGTGCCGCGTGCGGCCGCGCCCACCGAAATCGCCACCGCGGTTTCCGCCGCCGGTGTGCTGACGTGGGTCGCCACGATCACCGCCGATCGCGAGTTCTACGACCGCGTGCAAGCCCGCAAGGGCCCCGACGCCGATCAGGTCGAGTTCCCGGCATTCTATCCCGAACGCCGAATCACCTTGCGCGGCACCGATATCCTGATCGGCAAACACAGCGTCTCACAGGGGCTGCAACCCGCGATCGATCTGGGCATCGCCCCCATCGATGCCGGTGTCTCCCGCGCCCACGCAATTCTGCGCATCGCCGAAAGCGGCATAACCATCACCGATCTCGGCTCGACCAACGGCACCAGCCTCAATGGCAGCGAAGACCTGATCCCCGCCGAGGTGCCGGTCCCACTCCGAAGCGGTGACCGCATCCACCTCGGCGGCTGGACCACAATCATCGTGACCGCCGAAAGCCCCTGAGCGAATACGGCGCGTCCCCATCGGCACACCCGTCATCACCAGCTCACGCCCGGCATAGAGGCTGTTGCCGATCAGGCTCGACAGGCGTCCAGCAGGCGATGGTGATGTCACAGCGGGGACCAAAGCGAGCATGATTGTGCGGCATCAGTCCATCCAGATAGGTGCCTGTGTCACGGCCGAAATCCGCGTTGATTCGGCTGCAGGCTCTATACAACGTTTGCGGTTGCACCGGCAGCGCAACGCGGCGCGACTCAGCGCCCGAGGTTCGGTTCGAGCTCCTGCAGTACCTCGTCGATGCGTCGCATGACATGGGAGCGCCAACCGGCGTCCATGATCGTGCGGGCCCTCTGCTGGAGCGGGTGGTCCGGATCGAATCCGGCGTGTGCCAAGAACAGTCGGGTGCCCTTGCCCTCGGGCTCCAGCGTCCAGGTGATCGTCCAGTTGGCAGCATGCTCGGCATTCGGCTCGGCATCGCGCCAGCCGACGCGCAGCATCCGCTCCGATTCGAAGGCCAGCACCTCGGCCGCGATCACGCCGGAAAAGCCGGTCGCCGGAACAGCTTTCGCGTCGATGGTGTAGCGGTGCCCGACCTCGAGCCGGAAGTCGGATGGCATGAACCACCGTGCGAGCAACTCCGGTTCGGTCAGCGCGCGCCACACCTTCGCCGGTGGGTGCGCAAGGAATTCGTCCACGTGAATAGTGGTCGGATCGTCGGTCATTCTCTCTCCTGTTCCATGGTGTCCAGCAGTTCACGCAGCCCGGTCAACTTCTCGCGCCAGAACCGCTCGAACGGGTGCAACCACCCTTGGATCTCGTACAGCGGGGCCGCCTCGAGCCGGTACAGCCGTTGCCGCCCGACCTTGTTCTCGCTGACCAATTCGGCCTCCCGCAGCACCCGCAGATGTTCGGAGAAGCTCGGCCGCGCCATGTCGAAATGCGCGGCCAGATCGGTCACCGGTTGCGGTCCGCCCTCGCGTAGCAGCCGCAGCACCTCGCGCCGAACCGGACTGGCCAACGCCGCGAAGACCCGCCCCTCGGGCGCCTCGACGGTCACCGGCCCGCGGTGGCCAGAACGAAGCGGTTGCCATCGGGATCGGTCAGCGTGGCCTGACGTCCCCAGGGCAGGTCGGTCGGTCCCTCGACCGCCACACCTGCCTCGGCCAGCGCCGCACAGTCCGCATCGAGGTCGGCGATTTCGAGGATGACGCCGGTAGAACTGCCGGGCGTGAATCCCTGCTCCGTACTGGCCAGCGTGAACGCGGTCTGGGCGCCCTTTGGTGCGACCTGTAGCCAGCGCACCGGCCCCATCTGCTGATCCACCAGCACCTCGAATCCGAGGGTGTCGACATAGAAGTCCTTGGCCCGTTCCTGATCGGCGACGGGCACGGTAACGACCTTGGCATGGGTGATGTTCACGATCCCGACTATAGGTAGGAAAAATCCTACGCGTCAAATGGTGGCGACTAGGACCGATCGGTCGGTTACTATGCGCGTAGTATGTGGCCATGGGGTTCGAGTGGCCGGACTGGGCGTTCGCGCATTTGATCGGCATCGGACCCCGGGAGGTACGCCAAGTCCTCGAAAGCGCACGGCGCTGGCCGCGGAACGCCGATGACGGGCACGTGATGGTGTTGTCGGTCTGGGGTCGCACGGGCACCGGGCGCCCGCTGATCGTGGCGACGCGCCAACAGGACCAGTGGACCTGGCTGATCATCGGCGCCCGGGAAATGCGCGCCGACGAACTGAAAATGTTCGAGGAGTGGGAACAGGAGAACCGGTGATGAGCGATAAGGATTTCCCGTCCACCCCGGACGAAGTCGCGGCGTTCATGGATCGGCTGACCTTCAGCGACGACCCGGTCCCGCCGGAGAAGGCGCCGCCGCCACTCGCCCCCGGAGACGACATTGTGGTGACCAGCTCCATTCGCATGCCGCTGGAGCTGCACACCCGAGTCAAGCAGCTCGCCGACAGCCGTGGCATCGGCATGTCGACACTGATCCGGGAGTGGATGGAGGCGGCCATCGCCGAACTCGATGGCGACCAGCTCATCTCGCGCGCCGACGCCGTGCGCGCACTATCGCGACTGCATCCGATCCACCGCGCGAGCTGAGTCGGCGCTACGGCGGCCGAAAATAAGTGGCGCTCGGCTGCGATCATGGCGGATATGGAATCCGCCGTCTATCTGATAACCGGCATCCAGGCCGCCGGCAAGTCCACGGTCGCCCAGGCATTGGCGCAGCGGCTGCCGCGCTCGGCGCATGTGCGCGGGGATGCGTTCCGGCGCTTCATCATCGGCGGCCGAGCGGATATGAGTCCGGAGCCGTCGACGGAAGCACTGGACCAACTGCGGCTGCGGCACGCACTGGCCGCGCACACCGCCGATGCGTATGCCGCGGCCGGATTCACCGCCATCATCCAGGATGTCGTGCTCGGGGAGTTCCTGCCCTACACCCTCGACCGCATCCGGACCAGGCCGCGATATGTGGTGGTGCTCGCGCCGAAACCGGCCGTGGTCGCTGCGCGCGAGGCGGGCCGGGCCAAGGTCGCCTACGACGGCTTCACCGTCGACAGCCTGGACGAGGCGCTGCGGGCGCAGACTCCGCGCATCGGATTATGGTTGGACACTTCCGATCTCACCGTGGAGCAGACCGTCGACGAGATTCTCGAGCGGGCCCGGCCATTGGAGAGCGAAGTCCCTGCTCGGTGATTGTGTCCAACACCTTGGCGCCTCGTATTCCGACAGCTCGGTGCGCAGCCGCGAACACGCTGTAGCCGAATAGCGATGTTCAGGACATCGACTGGTTGGGGGTGCTGTCGAGGAAGGTCGAGAGGATCGGCAGGACGAGTTCCGGGCGGTAGACGAGGCTGATATGGGAGATGCCAGGGCCCTCTGCGCTCGAACGGGTCTGGGTTTCAGCCGGTCGGACGATCAGTGGACGACGTCGAAGACGTTGAGCTGCAAGCCGTTGGTGTAGGCCCGGGACTCGACGAGCTGCAGTTTCTGGGCCGCCCATGCCGTCCTTGTCAGTGGTGGAGAACAGGCGCTTGCCCGCGCCGAGCAGCAGCGGGAAAACGAGCAGGTGGTAGCGGTCGATCAGGCCGGCATTGCGCCGCGCCGAAGCGGCGTACACACACTTCAAGGATCGAGAAGCGCTGGTGCAGGCCGTCGCTCGGCACGCGCTGGCACGGCTGGCGGTGACCATGACCGCCGAGCAGGGGTTCTGGTAGTAGCCGCCGAAAAACAACGGATATGGCGTAGGCCCTGGTCGGGGATGGCGTTGAGGCAGGAATTCGGGCCGGCTACTGGTTCTCTGGACGCTGGAGGACCTGGGTTTGGAGGCGGTTGCGCAGGTCGGTTTCCTCGGCCATGTGCCCGATATCGAGATCCTCGATATCGGGCAGTGCACGAACTCGATGCGAGTGCCCTCGGCGCCGACAGTGTCGGCGAGCGGCATAGCGCGGCAAGGTGATTGCGGGCGGGACTCGCGATGGTCACGTGCGCGCCGCTTGGCCGCAATGACATTCGGATGAGTTCGAAGCCAGATATGATCAATAAGCACCAGCCGGTACCAGATAATTCGCTTCCCACCTCAACGGAAACCTGAGCAAGCGGAGTAGTTCATGTCGGCGAAAATGAACGGGCCAGCGGTTGAAAACCAATTGGCACAACTTATCTGGCGACTGCGCGAGTATCTGTGCACCAGCATCGACCACCAGGGTCGCGCCCGATCCACTTGCGGAAGCCGAGTGCTGGAATCTGTGCTGGCCTGCCGGCTCCTGGAGTATGACAGCAGCTATTCCACGGCCCTGGCTCGAGTCCGTTCCTACTTGGCCGCCGCCCACGACCGCGTCGGCCTCACCCCGATCGATCAGGTCCTGCTCGGCAGACCCGACGGGGAGGTGCTGGCAGGGTTCGACCACCATACTGCCCCCCGCAAGCAGGTGTTAGTGGGTGCGATCCTGCACGCGGCCGGCGTCGGCGGCACGGTGGCGTCGGCGGCCCCGGCGGCCCCGGCGATCACCACCAGCGCGCTGCACACGTGGAAACGGGTCGAGTGGGTCGCCTGCCAGGCCATCCACGCCCAGGTCGCAGGCGCACGGATGGCCGATGACCCACTCCAGGCTCTGGCCGACTGGCTGGACGGGCCCCGGATCCACGAGGGCAACCACCTATCTCACCTGCTAGTGCTACACGCCCTACGGCCCTATCCAGAACACCACGCCGCTGTGCGCCATGGGCTCGACCTGCTGGTGGCCACCCAATGTGCCGACGGCGGCTTCAGCGTGGCCGAGCACTTCGATACTTGGGTGACGTCGATCGTGGCCACCGCGCTGACCGAAGCCGGAGCCCGGAACCAGGTGTTGGTGCATACGGGGGAGTGGATGGCGGCTTGTCAGGCCGCTGACGGCGGCTGGTCCTATGCTCCGGGCGCGACCCAGACCGACATGGACACCACTTACACGGCGATGACATTCCTGCACGCCCACGACCGCGACCGCTACGCACCTCGCCTGGCGGCCGGACGAGCCTATGTGCGGCGCATGCAGAACACCGACGGGGGCTGGCCCACTTACTGTCATGGCACCCCGTCTGAGCCTGCCATGACCGGCGGAGCCCTGGTCGTGCTCGCCGAACAAGCACAGGATCACGCCGAAGAGATCGTGGCTGGCGTACGGTGGCTGGCACACTCCCAGCAGTCTGATGGCACCTTCGAACGGAGCTGGAGCCTGGCCGAGGGCAACGCTCTCTTCCGCGCGGTGCACGGACTGTGTGCCGCACGCGACAATGTTCCACTTCCCCCGTCAGTCGCTCGCGCAGTCGACCATGCCGTCGGCCGAGCGACGTCTTACCTGACCCAGACCCAAAACCACGACGGCGGCTGGGGGCATCGCGCATGGAATCCCAGCGACCCGATCAGCACCGGCTACGCCCTGGCCGCCCTCGGCAGACTTCGACAGCGCTCCCCGATGCCAGCGGCGATGGCCTTCCTCGCTGCCTGTCAACGGCCTGACGGTGGATTCGACGCACCAGCCGACACCGTCGCTCCCCGCCCGATCCCGGTGGATGTACCCGTGCTCGCACCCGCCTACGTCCTGCGCGGCCTGGAACACTGTCGACAGTGACCGCGACGCCTTATGCCGACCGGATCTTCGGGTGGCGGGGGCTCGCCTGCCTTTTGGGTGGCAGGCGGCCTATGGACGTCGCTGGTGGTCCACACCGGGAGATCGCGTCATCGATTGCGCGCCATGAGAGTGCCGGCCATAGCAGTAAGCTCGTCGCGAACTGAAGGTGCGAGGGGTGCGGCGATAACTGCTTCTATCGCCTGTTGCGTCTTGGTGGCGATCGCCTGCTCGACCGCGGCGAGTGCGCCGGTATCAGCGATCAGAGCCCGCAACTCGGCGATTTCCCGCTCGTCTAACGTGGGCCTACCATACAACTCATTGATCCGCGTGGCCTGTGCGGAGGTGGCCTGGTGGCGGGCCAACGCGATCAGCATCGTCGGCTTTCCCTCGGTCAGGTCGTCGACGTTCGACTTGCCGGTCAGTTCCGGGGTGCCGAAAGTGCCAAGTATGTCATCACGGAGTTGAAAGGCTTCGCCCAAGGATGCGCCGAACCGTGTATATGAGTCCAGGAGTGTGGCATCAGCTCCAGCGAGCACTCCGCCGAGCTTGAGCGGACCCTCCACGGTGTATTTGGCCGTTTTGTGGCGAATAATAGTGGCTGCCGTCGCGGGCGAACAGCTCCCACGGGCTTGTGCCATCATCTCCAGATATCCACCGAAGACTGTCTCCGTGCGCATAGTGTCGAATACCTTCGCTCCGTCGACCAGCAATGCGGGGGTCATACCACTGGCGTGGAACATAGTGTCGGACCATATCCAGCACAAATCTCCTATCAACATGGCTGCCGCATTACCGAAATGCTCGGGATCCCCACATCCGCGGAGTCTGGTGTGCAGATCACGCCACTGATGATGAATCGTCGCACAGCCTCGCCGCAGGCTGCCACGGTCGATGACATCGTCTTGAATGAGGCAGAATACATGAAAAAATTCCAGCGCAGCCGACACCATCACGATCTCATCGCAGTCAGGTTCTCCCGCCCCATACCATCCGAGATAACAGAGTATCGGGCGGATGCGCTTACCGCCGGCGCCGATGAGTGCGCGAATCGCACGCAGCGCCGCCACCATATCATCAGCTCCGATGTCTACGACTCTTCTTTCCTGACTGTCGAGGAAGTCGGCCAGGACTGCGTCGACTCGAATTCTGAGGGCCGCCGTATCCGGCACCTGGTTTCCCAATTTTCCCGCGTTGGAGAGCATCTGCGCCTCAGCCATGTCTCGTGACAAGCGCCCGCGAGGCCTTTGTCGCAATGAGAATCTTGCGGACCGTCGGCACGGATATCCGGCTGTCGTAGACCGTCACCGGATTCATTGCGATACGCTGGTTGATGTTTCTGTAGATACTCACCATAGCCTCCATACAAGCTCGGCTGGTATTGTCGAGCAGGGGGAGTAGCCGCTCGCCCAGGCAGTACCAATCCTCGGCCCGGCCCGCCGATTGACGAAGGTAGGCCGCCAAACGGCCATCGGGATCCGCCAGCATCTGGTCGGCTCCGATTTCCAACCGTATTCCGCTGCGCGCCAACTCGTCACGCGGAAGATATATCCTGCCCCGAATCAGATCCTCTCGTACATCCCGCAATATGTTCGTTTGTTGAATAGCTACGGCCAGTTGGTCGCCATAACGGTATAAACGCGGGTCGCTGTTCTTCGAGTTCGTCACGCCCAGATACAGTCGCACACCGAATCCTGCAACATGCCGACAATAGTCGACGGTATCGTCGAAAGTCGAGAACTCTGCACCATCGATATCCATTTGTGCACCGGCGATGAGATCGTCCAATGCATCCAGCGGTAAATCGAAGCGGTGCGATGCGTCGGCTACCGCGATCATTATCGGGTCGTCGCTGCGTTCCGGGTTCTCCAGCTCTCGACGCACGGTCGTCATGGCGGAGATCTTCTCGTCTCTGTCGATATCGCTGTCGGCAATATCATCGATATGATGACACAGGGCGTATAAAGCGTACATCGCCAGTCGCTGCCGCTTCGGGAGTAGTATCATTCCGTAGTAGAAGTTACGCGCCTGCTGACGAGTGATTTTGGCACACAAAGTATACGCGCCAGAAATCGTGCAGGCATCCTGCTCCGGAATTTCCACAGTTACTCCTATGCTTAGGGAAGGGTCGATGACGTGTTCCCGCTCGAGCTTCTCATCAATGTGATCAACTCTGTTCGGTCATTCGGCACCGCCCCCGTTTCTCCCCAATCGAGGAATCCCATCTGCTGAGGCCGCCAGATATATTTCCAAATCACCGATATAGCGAGCGAGGATGCCCATCTCCTCATCCGCTACGCGCTGTCCATCCATCTCGAGCAGATTATTTTTGCATGTCACGAATCTTCTGCATTCCGACTCGATCATCTCGACTGCAATCTCCATCGCAGCGCATTCATCGACGCCCAATTCGAGCTCGATCACAACGATCAGGTTGAACTCGCCTGCCGACGATTCGCGGTGATGTGAATAGAGATCGTTGATCCAGGACGAGGCATTGACGCTTATCGTCTTCAACTTGCGCAGGTCGGGATGCCTGTTGAGATTCTCTGTAATCTCGTAGTGTCCAGCCCATTCGTATAAGTCCAGCCAAGGGAGTACACCGCTTGTGTACTGACGCAGTCTGACGTAGTGCCGCATTGATGGAATATGCCCGGTCCGCTGGAGGGTCCGCTCGACTGCCATTGCGGCCAGCGTCTGGCGCAGGTGTGATCGCAGCCTCGACCACCAACGCCGCGATTGTCGATCGCGAAGGCGAGGGAGAACTTCCGAAGCGGCCATGAGAGCGGGATGGTCGCCGGCCTGCTGATAGTCTCCATTCATCAGCCGAAATATCCGGCGTGCCAACCTCGACAACCCGCCCGAACCAACCTGCTGACCGGATACAAGATCATCATCTAAATACAAAAAACCATCCAAGGCTATGGACAGTGTCAACAAATCATCAAAAGAGCACTCCGGAAAACCGAGGCCAACTATAAGAGTTGTCCCCTCGTTTCGTGCGCGTGTCTCGCCGACCTGGTCACGAATGAGCCCGATTTCTTTTTTCCACGAAATCAAACTTTCCTGCGCCCGTCGCCATTCCGGATGTTCATGCGTCCGAAATGGCAACTGTGGTCGACGAGGCAAGTGGTGTGCCGACGGATCCACCGTATCCTCCCTATTCGTACAATCAGCGAGAAGGCAAAGTTGGGTCGATGTGGGGATCGGTCGTGGACGGCCTCGGTGTTGTCGATGTCTCGCGGCGGCGTTCGGTCGCATCGGACAGGCTCTGTGACCCATCCGTCGGGTCCTGGTCTCGCAGAACTTTCGCCGAGCGAAGTACACCCGACGCGAAATCTGATCTCGGCGGTCGAACAGGCACACCAACAGTATGAACCCACGGCCTCGATGATCACTGCGATCCAGCGCGATCCGAAATACCTTGTGTTAGCTCGTTGCTCACTGTATGTCGCGGGGGTCTCGCATCACCTACAACGGCACATCCTCCGCGGTCAACGGCGAGATCACCAGGTCACCGTCCTCATCGAGACGGACCGGCCCCTCGCCCACGGCGAGCACCTTCTCCAGCTCCCCGACCGACTCGTGTAGTTCATCGACCGCGCCCGCCAACGCGCGAGCCGGATCGGCGGATTTTCCGACCAGACGGCAGAACTCGGCGCGCTGAGGCTCCCACTGCTGCGCGGTGAGCAGATACAACGCCGGATCCGCGTAGTGGCGTGACTGTTCCGCACCGCCTTCGCAACCCAAAGCGATGTGTCCGCGGCCGCCGAACCCGCTTCCGCGGGCCCCACCGGTCGATCGGCGATCGAACTACTCACCGAATCTCTCGACGGCCTGGTCGAAGCCGGTCTACTCGAGCCCGAAAGACGGCCCGGTGCAGAGTTTCTCGCCTGGCCCACCGTGCACGGACTGGCCTACCTCGCCGTCGACGGTCCGCTGCGCTTCCTCGAACCAGCCCAACTCGACGACCTCACCACCCAACTATTGGACATGATCGACCGCGGAATCTGAACGACACACCCGCGCAGCAGACGAACATGCAGGACGCGGGCCGAGATTCCTGCCAACGGCCTTTCACCCTCGACCGCATTCGGACCAGGCCACGATAAAGTATGCACAACAACACGTTTGGACTGGTTCTGGCTTCAACTATCCGGTTCCGGTTGTATGCTTCCCCATCAAGCGAATGGCCTAAACGGGGGGCGGGGGCACAGGGGAACACTGACTTAGCGCCGAATCATCTTGCGAGCAGACCGATCTCGTGACGCGTGCCGCATCTTGCCTTTGAATTCCTCCACACATGCCGTCCTGCGGCGTGCGGACGGGATCCCTTGTCGTGCAACACAAGTGGAACGAAAATGGTGCGACACGCGCGTCGAATCGGCATGCGATGCTGCGCTGAGGAAGTCCCTGCCTGTCCAACCGGCGATACCCAGCCGTCAAAGAGGACAGGACAATCATGACGCGGTTGATCGATTTCTCCGCAGCTCTCATCGAGCCCGGCAACATCCAGACCGCAGGGTTTGCCGGGGTCGTCGGATACTTCTCCGAGTCGAGACCCGGAACGAATTTCGCCGCCAAACCACTGCGGCGCGACTACTGCGACCGGTTGCGCGCGGCGGGCCTCGAGATCGTCACCAACTACCAGTACGGCAAAGCGGACACGGCCGACTGGCGTGGCGGCTACGACGGCGGCGCCCGGCATGCCGAGACGGCGTTGCGCCTGCACTTCGAGGCGGGCGGCCCCGGCGACCGTCCGCTCTACGCTCCCGTCGACGACAACCCGGGCCTCGACGACTGGAACAATCTCATCGCTCCGTTCCTGCGTGGCTGGGCCTCGGTGGTCGGCGCCGAGTGGACCGGCGTCTACTGCAATGCCCGCTGCATCGACTGGGCTTTGGAAGACGGTGTCGCCCAATGGTTCTGGCAGCACAACTGGTCCGGCGATCCCGCCATCAACGGTGATCACCCCAAGGCGCACCTGCACCAGATCGAGATCGACCACCGCGAGATCGCCGGCGTCGGGATCGACGTCAGCGATGTCCTTAAACCCGACTACGGACAGTGGTCGGCCGCCACCAACACCCGATAACCCGAGGGGGTACATCATGGCGACATCACCTATCACCAAGCAAGACGACCAGACCGGCGTCAGTCCCAACTGCGACTCCCGCGACGGCGAGCAGGCTATCTGGTTCCTGCTGCACACCCAGGAAGGCGACGGCGATGCCCAGTCGCTGGCGCACTACCTGCAGAATGCCAATTCGGGCGTGTCCTACCACTACACCGTGGACAACTCCGGGACAGTGATCGACGTGGTTGATACCGACAAGTCCGCGTGGGCCGTGATCAGCGGTAATCCTCGCTCGATCAATCTGTGCTTCGCGGGCTCGCGCGTGGCCTGGACGCGGGATGAGTGGTTCTCGAACATGCGGGCCGGAATCGACTGTGCCGCATGGATCGCCGTGCAGGACGCTCGCAAGTACGGTATCCCGATTCGCACGATCACACCCGAACAACTCGGCAACGACGAGGCCGGGATCGCCGACCACAACGCCTATACCATCGGCAAGTGCGAGGGCACGCACACCGATGTCGGCCCCAATTTCCCGTGGGACTACCTGAACTCGAAGCTGGCCGAGTACAGCGAGGCCTGACCGAGACCTTGCCCGGCCCGGCGCCATTGCTCACGGCCGCCCGAGCCAGGCCTGGTCTGCTCGACATGGTCGACCTCGGAGCTGACCGTGCCGTCGGACAACCCGCAGATGCCCGCGCCAGCACGATCCCGGCAGCACATCGGTTTGTGTCCGATATCGATGACCAATGCGCAATTGGCGATCCTCGAGCCGGTGCTGCCACTGCCGCACAGCTGGCACGGAAACGTGGTCAGCCTGAATTGCATTGCCGCCGTGCGGTGGTGGACTCCGGCGACACAGGCTGATTTGCCCATTCGCGGACCGCCTCCGCGAACCGCTCGACCACATCGGCTGGGGCGCCGCTGTAGATGGCCGATGGCCCGATGAACGGATCACGTTGCGGCAGTGGTGGATTGCGGTCTGTGGCCCGCGATTGGCGGAGGTTCGGCTTGCTGGCGGTCATCGGCCCGCCTGACCGGTGTTCTCCGCGCCCGGATCGGCGTGAAGTTTCCGCACCGGCCACACCCCGTAAGGGAGGGGAGTGCGCGGGATCATCAGAGCGGGGATCTGAGCGAGCATGGGCAGCACCTCTTGGTTGTTCCGTATTGGCAAGCTGTTGTCAGGCAGACGATCTGGTGCAGGTGGGGCAGTCGGCGGACGAATCGGTGGGGTGCGGATGTCCCATCTCGATCAGGCGTGTCCAACAGCCGCGCAACATCTCACACGTCCGCACCGTGCAGTCGCCGTGTAAGGCGCGGGATATCTCCCGATGCATCTGGGCCGGTGACATCGCATGGCTCGGATACTGGTGCCGGACGGCATCGGCAGCCATATCAGAATCCCAGATGCGGAACATCGGCCGGGACGAACCGGCCGGCCTCGATGAGCCGCTTCTTCGCCTGCGCCTTGACCGGGCATATCGACGCCTGGCAGTCCAAGTGGCTCTGCATGATTACATGCGCGTATTCGATTGTCATCACGGGCAATTCGCTGTGGTTCGCTACCGGCAGGCCGTGCATGCGGATACTCCGAATGTGAGTGTGGGTATTTGGAATGCCCGGTAGCCGAGGCCGAAACTGCCTGTGCTACAAAGTGGTTCGCTTAGGCAGTGGGTTCTTCCCGGCTACCGGGGTGATGCAAGTAGACACCCGGCCTTCGGAAAACGGCATCCCCAATCGCCCGCTTCCGTCGTATTATCGCCAAACTTTCTCCGCGGATACCGCCACGTGAGCGCCACCTGCTGACGGCTTCCAAAAGTCCGGTCACTACATAGTGAGGCTAACGATATGAGCGTTACCGGCAGTACCCTCGCGCGCCGTGCCCTCGGTCGTGAACTGCGCCGATTGCGGACAGTCAAGGGCATGTATCAAGCCGAGGCGGCCAGGCTGGCCGAAACCTCCCCCCAATCGATCGGCCGTATAGAGGAGGGACGATCGACCCGGATCACCAGCTTTCAGATCAACGCCCTGTGCGATGCCTATGGAGCCACCGACGACGAACGGCGAATCCTGTTGGGGCTGGTGCAGGAGGTGCGGGCCGCGCGGGAGCGGGGCGGCGGCTGGTGGCGTTCGTATGCCGATCAGATCACTGGGGACTTCGACCATTACCTGGCTTTGGAGGAGGCTGCGAGTCGATTGACGGCGTGGAAGGTAGCCATTGTTCCGGGGTTGCTCCAGACTCCGGACTATCGCCGTGCGATAGCTTGGGCTGAATCCCCCGAGCTGCCAACTGAGCAGATCGAGAGGCGAATCGAGTGGTTAATACGGAGGCAGAGACGTCTCGAAGACCCAAGTCTGACTGTGGAGGTCTTGTTGTCGGAGGCCGTCCTCCGCGAAGAGGTCGGAGGCCCAGCAGTTTTGGCGGAACAACTGCATCGACTTGCCGAAGTTGGCGCCTTGCCGAATGTTTCGATACGAGTCGTCCCATTCAACGCCCGCAACCATCTCGGCGTGTTGGTCGGATCGTGCTTCCTAATGGAATTTCCGCCCTTGCCGCAGTCCAAGTTGGTCGAACCGCCGATCGTCTACGTCGAGGGGTACGCCGGTGACTTGTACTTAGAGCGTGAGGAAGAAGTGGGACATTATCGAACTGCGCTCGCCGAGATCGGGCGTGTAGCGTTGGACGAGAGCGAGTCCAGGCGAAAAATCCTGGCGATAGCGAAGGAGTACAGGACGTGAGCGTCGATCTGTCGGGGGCGAACTGGTACAAGAGCAGCCGCAGCAGCTCGACGAAGGAATGCGTGGAGGTCGCACACCTCGATGGGGGCATGGTCGGGGTGCGGGACTCGAAGAACCCCACGGGCCCGGCTCTGGTGTTCAGGCCCGCCGAGTGGGATGCGTTCACGGAGGGTGTGCAGGGCGGGGAGTTCAAGCCGTCCTGAGTAGCGTGTGCATGTGAAATCGTAGGAACCCCAGATGCTTTCGGCATCTGGGGTTCTTCCGATTCAGCGTTCCTCCGCGATCGAAACCGCGATGATCGCTTTGCATGGTGGTGACCTGGCCGGTACCGTCTAGACGAGCTTGCGGGGGCGGGGAAGCCGGTCCGACCCCGGGTCTGGGATGGCACCGGTGCGAGAGGACGAGATGGCTAGCTGCAGCGGTGTGGTCCGGGGTGTGGTTCTCGGTGCGGGGGTGGTTGTACTGGTCTCGGCGTGCAACTCCGGTGGGGACTCGAAGGGCAGCGTGAACAGTGCGTCGTCGACGGCAACCATCGCGGCGGATGTGCCAGCGGGGTTCGATGCGTGTAAAGACATCCCGCAGTCGGTGATTCAGCAGGAACAGCTGATCAAGCCGACGCCGGACATCACAGATAGGCCCGGCGGCTACAAGTGGCGCGGCTGCGACTGGGTTCAGCGTGGTGGCGATGGATACGCTGTCACGATCGACACCACCAATATCACCTTGGCGATGGTGCGTGCGAACAGTCAGTTCACTGTCACCGAAGAGTCCAATGTGGCTGGGCGGGCGGCACTTACCTATCGCCCAAGCGATGATAAGACGGATCAACATGAGAACTGCATACTGATTGTCGATATGAGGGGCGGCAGCCTGGAGGTCAGTATCACCAACCCGCCTTCGGCCAAACTGACTGCCTCCCAGCACTCCTGCGACATCGCCAAGCGTCTCGGGAAAGGGATCGTTCCAGCGATACCTGCCACTCTCTAGACTTGAACGAACTCCGGTCGATCACTGTCGGAAACCCTGGGGGAGGACCACGAACTATGAGCGACTCCACGACATCATCATCGTCGGGCCCGCTGGCCAGCGCGATCAAGGACGCTCAGGACGGCAAACTGACTGTCAGTTTCAGCGACAAAGTGCGTGTCAACGCCGACGAGTTCGTCTACATCGAGCGCGACTGCGAGGCTTTCAAAGAAGAGATCCGCCGACTTCAGCGGATCGCTGAAAGGATCTCGAACCGAAAGAACTGGGGTCTCGGTGAGTCGACGGACGGTATGATCTCGGCCGCCACGCTGGTGGCTCGCTTCCGTGGTAAGGCCAAGATTGTCAATCCAGCCACGGACTCGAACAACAACGTCTACGACATGCTGGAGCAGCACTACCAGATCGTTGACGACATCCAAACCCTGCATCGCACAATCGCCCAGAAATACGTCGAGCAGGACCAAGAATTCGCCGCTGAGTACAACGCGTTGATGGCGAATAAGGAAGCCAGCCAGATCGGTACCCTAAACCAACCAGGCGTGATCTCAGCCCCGGCTGTCGGAGCCTCGAAATGACCGATTCGAACGAGCCCTCGAAGATTGCTGGTGGCGGTGAGCATGTCGATAGTTGGAACCATTGGGAGATTTACAACGCGTTCACTCCGCTGAACACGACCGAGGCTCACGATGGCTCCGGCGAGTATGCGCAGATCGCCACGTCGTGGGCTTCGGCGGCAGAACTTTTCGCCAACCGGATCAATCATTCGAGCTCGGCCGCCTGGGACGGCAATGCCGCGAACAGTTCGCGGGAAGCGATCAGCAAATACGCCAAGGCTGCATTGGACCTGACAACACCGCTGCAGAACCTCGCAGACCGAGTGTCAGCAGCGGCCAAGGGCGTCAACGATACTCAGAATGCCGTGGACAAGCCGCCGGACGGGGGATCGTGGTACAACCCGAAGAGCTGGAACCTGGGCATTTACCATGGCCCGAATTCCGCTGCGGTGCGCAACGATTGCGAGAGTTCCGCACGGGAAGCCATGCGCAGTCACTACGTAAACACATTCGTTTCGGCGGATAAGCAGATTCCAGTGCTCCCGGTACCGAACAGCCCAACCGATCCGTTGTACAAGCCACCGGAAACCAAGAACGATGGCTACACCCCGGGGACCAGTGGAAACGGTGGCGGTAACCCGACGTCCGGGACCGGTAACCAGGGCAAGGGCGACCAGAACGAAAATTCGCAGCCCGCAACCGATCCGACGACGAACAGTTCGCAGGATCCGTCGTCGACCACTCCCACAAGTACCGATTCGTCGCAGACCCCGTCGAGCACCTCCGGTACCCAACCGAGTTCGGTGACTCCCACGACGAGTACTTCGACGACGCCGAGCAGCTACCCGGGCGGAACGGGCAGCAACGGCAGCGGGCTGGGCGGCACGTCCGGCACCACCTCGGGCAAGCCCGGCAGCAGCGTTCCCGGTACACCGACCGCCACCGGCACGGCAGCCAACGCGGCACGTGCGGCGACCACCAGCACCGGGACCTCAGGAATGTCGGGCATGGGCGGGATGGGCGGTGGTCGTGGCCAATCCAAGGGCGACGACGAGTCCCATCAGCTCCCCGAGTGGCTTCGGAATATGGAGAACACCGAAGAGTTGCTCGGTCCTGCCCCGAAATCTGTTCCCGGCGGCGTGATCGGCGGTGACCACGCCGAACCCGGATCGAGACCGAGCTGATCTCCGGCCGCCGGTCGAAGCATCGGTGGCCGGGGCGTTTCCTGCCTGAATTTCGTTGGCTCGCCGCCTGTCCCGAGCTACTTACGCAGTACCCGGGCGGCGCCGAGTCCGCCGCATGATGTTGATTGGATGACCACGATGGCCGAATGGAGTTGGGAACCGGACGATTTCGCGGCGCTCTGGTACAGCGACGCGAACGACCGGTTCCCGGACCCGCTGCGCTATGTCAGCCGTTTGGCCACCAACGATGAGGTCGCCGCGCATCGGGTCGCCGTGCGCACCCGCTACGGTGTCGAGGAAACCGAGCAGATCAACCTCGCCCTGCACACTCTCACCACCTCCGAGCTGCGTATCGAAATCGGCGGTGAATCAACGGTTCTCGGCAAGGGCGAACCCCGTGAATACCGCGTCCTCGGGGCCCGGACCCCATATCACGCGGTGATGCTGACCCAGACCGCCACGGGCGGTGTCGACAGCCCTATCCGCTGTCGGCTGTTCCGCACCGAACAGCTGGCGGCGCGCTTGGCCGGCATTCTGCCCTCGGTTCCTCCGGGCAGCGCTAAACCGGACACCTTCCATGTCGAGGACCTGCGTTCCAGTAACAACGGTCATGGCCGCAATAGTCCGCTGGAACGTTTCGATCGTCTCACTCAGCACCGCTCCGGCGCGGGCGTCGCTGGCCTGCTCGCGGGATACCTGCACAGCCGCCCGGCCCCCTGGTATGCCCTCGGATGGTTCGATGCCGAGGGCGATGGCCGATACGTTCAGCAGCAAACCCGCGAGCACATCACCATCCGCCCCGCCACCACCGGCGATCTCACCAATTACTTCGAAACCTGGATCGACCTGGCCCTGAAACGACTCCACGGCGACGACCCCGACAGCTGGTGATGCGATCGTCGCCGGATTCGGGGTCGCCGTAGTATCGGCCGAAAATCGGGCGGATATGCCCGGGCGCAGATACCGAGGCCCGGTTCCCGCACGCCGGCCCGCTGATGACCCGCCGCGCCATCCTCGGCCTGATCGCCGAGCGCTGAGACGACCTGCTGCGGCTTTCCGGGTCGCTGAAGTGCGGGCACGCCACCGCCTCGCTGCTGGTCGGCAAGCTGTCGGCCTCGGACCGGCAGAACACCCTCGCGGCCGCGCTCGAGGAGCACAGGCGCTGCGCCGCACGAATCGCCTGAACCACAGAGTATTACGGGCTCGCCGTTGAACAGACGCGCCGGGCAGGCCGACACGTCGACGACGAAGTCTTGGCGCACATCAGCCCTGCGCACAGCGAGAATCAACTTCTTCGGCGCCATCGACGCCGAGCTGACCGAGCTCGGCCCCACCGGCTACCGGCTGCTGGAAACCGCTGTCAGCTACGGCAACGAGGAAGCCGTCGGTCGCGCGATCGCGGCCTCTGGGATCGCGCGTGAAGACCTGTTCGTCACCACGAAACTGTGGATCCAGGACTCGCGCAACGGCTCGGCTCGGCCGAGGAAGCCACGAAACGCTCCTTCGACGCCTCTCTGCAGCGCTTCGGCCTGGACTACCTCGATCTGTATCTGATCCACCAGCCCCTCGGCGACTACTACGGCGAATGGCGGGCCATGCTGCACCGCCAAGGCCCCCACCGACGAGGAAATGAACCGTATCGCCGCCCTCGACACCGGCTCATCCCTGTTCTTCGACCACCATGACACCGACACGGTGCGCTGGCTCACCAGCCGCGAATACAACTGACGAGCCGATACCGTGCGCGCTATCGCGACTGCATCCGATCCAATGCGCGAGCTGATTCCAGCGCCGTCGCTGTCTGCGACACATCGCCGGACGCCGTGGCAATTGCGTGCCGAGTTGCGGCCAGCCGTGCGAGTGCGGCCTCGGTGAAGACCGACAATCCGAGGTCGGGGTTGTATCCGTGAATTTCCTTGACATCGAGTTCGGCCAGGAAATACAGGATCTCCGTCGAGATCACCTGCCCCGGAACCAGCACCGGGAAGCCGGGCGGATAGGGGACCACGAATGTGGTGGACACCAGAGTCTTACCCTTGGCGATCCGTCGCCCGGCGTCACCGAGCAGGATGTGTTCGCGGTCGGAATCCTCATACCCGGCATAGAAGGCCGATCGCATGTCGCCGAACGAGCGGGCGCCGTCGGGACGAAATACGCTATCGAACTCGCTGAAGTCGGGTAGCGCGGGCAGATCCTTGGTGATCTCGTCGACCCGGCGCTGCTGCAGGGCGCGATCGGCCTTTCCGGCCGCACCCTGGCTGCGCTCGAAGTCGGTGGCCACTCGGCGCAGCACGTCGAGCAGGTAGTGCACGCTCGACCAGGTGACGCCGATCGTGAAGATCAGCAGCACACTGTTGATCGAGGTCTTGTTGATCTGGATACCGAACCGGTCCATCAGAACTTTCTCGCGGAACTCGAACCCGTTCATGCCGGTCTTGCCGATGAACAGGGTGACCCGAGTCGGATCGAGCACGAACTGATCGGACCGCCACGCCTCGTTCCACTCCGCCAAGCCCCCCTGCCTGACCTGTCGGTAAGAGCTGACTTCGGAGGGCCGGAATTCGTCGGGCACCAGGTCGTCCTCGTCGAGGATGCGGAACCACTTGCCGATCAGCCGGTCTTTGCGGACGCGGTGGCGGAAGACCAGCGCCATGTCGTAGACGTGCCGGACCAGCTGAAAGCCCTCGATGTCGACCTGCCGACGCGCCAAGTCCAACGACGCCAGCAGTTGCTGGTTCGGCGACGTCGAGGTGTGGGTCAAAAACGCCTCACCGAACGCTTCTCGGGCGAGAGCTTTGAAATCCTGGTCGCGGACATGGATCATCGACGCCTGCCGAAGCGCCGACAGCGACTTGTGGGTGGAATGCGTCGCATACACGCGTACCCGCGCGCGCCCGGGGTCGGGAAGCAGACGACGGTTGCTCCACTGGGTGCGGTCGACTCCCTCCATCGACGCACGCCACGCGCGGTATTCCTCGGCGTACCCGGGCGAGGACAGTGTCGACTCGAGTTGTGCGGCGGCAACCATCGCGGTCCGCTGCCGGGCCCACGGCACCGCGGTTGCGAACGCGTACCACGCCTCATCCCACAGGAAGCAAATGTCCGGCTTGATAGCCAGGACCTCCTCCATCACGCGCCGGGGGTTGTAGACGATGCCGTCGAAAGTGCAGTTGGTGAGCAGTAGCATGCGCACTCGGTCCAGCTGTCCGGCCGCCTCGAGGTCCAACAGCGCCTTCTTGATGGTCTGCAGGGATACGGCTCCATAGATCGCGAACGGCTCGAGCGGGTAGGCCTCCAGGTACATCGGGTATGCCCCGGCGAGCACCAGGCCATAGTGGTGCGACTTGTGGCAATTGCGGTCGATCAGAACAATGTCGCCCGGCCGGGTCAGGGCCTGCACAACGATCTTGTTCGCGGTGGACGTTCCGTTGGTGACGAAGTACGTCTGATCGGCACACCATGTCCTCGCGGCTTTGTCCATCGCCGCCCTGATCGTGCCGTGTGGGTCCAGCAGCGAGTCGAGCCCGCCGGAGGTGGACGACGTCTCGGCCATGAAAATGTTGCGACCGTAGAATTCGCCCATATCCTGCAGCGTTTTGGAGTTGAAGATGCTGGCGCCACGCGCGACGGGAAGGGCGTGGAATTGGCCGACCGGCGCGGCCGCATAGGCACGCAGGGCGTCGAAAAACGGTGTGGCGTACCGGCTCCGGAAGCCGGCGAGCACCGTGCTGTACAGGTCGGTGACATCGTTGAGCCGATAGAACGTGCGGTCGTAGACGTTCGGCTCGTCCTGGGTCTCCGCGGCGATCGACTTGTCGGTGAGCAGGTACAGATCGATATGAGGCCGCAACTGCCTGATCCACTCGCCACATTCGACCCAGTTCTGGGTGCGGTCGGTCACGACCACGTCGTCGTTGACGCCGAGCAATGTGGTCATCAACGGCACTCTGTCGCGTGAACGAAGTGGCAGGTCATGCCGGATGATCGCCGCCTGAATCTCGCCGTTCAAGGCGACGGCGGTGATGGCGTCCTCGATGCTCGACACGACAAGCAACTCGAACTGCACATCGTCGGATGCGTCGCGAAGCGCCCGCAGGCTCTGCGCCAGGCTCTCGGGAACCTCGGGCGGGGAATCGTCGCCGAGCAGGACAGTGAAGAACTGCTGGTGTTTGGCCCGCGCCACGAGTTCCTGATCGGCCAAGGGCGCGGACGTGTCGAACACGGCTGTACCGTCGCCGTACTCGGAGAGCAGGCGCACAGCCAGCGACACCTCCTCGGTGAGCCGCACCGTCGCAAGATCGGCGAGATATCCGCGAAACGCCGCCAGTCTCGCCGCGCCTGGGTACAGCCAATACCGCTCGAAGGCGCCGAGACGCTCGAGCAGGCGCCGCACCTGGGCGGCTTCGTGGGTGGTGTCCAGCCCGGCACGGTTGACGTCGGCGAGCCGACGGCACGCGTCGTCGAGCAGATTCCATGTGTCGATTCGCGAGTACGACGGGTTCGCTACCGCCGCCAACGCGGAAACACTGAGCCCTTTCGGGCGCTCGCCGTTTCGGTGCATGTCGTCAGTTTTCGCCGCTCAATCGGTGGGCGAAGCGATTTGTCGAACACGAACGATCAGCCTGGAACATTCCTCGCTGCGAATATTGTCCTCCGCCGTCGATCAAATTCCTAGCTTGCGCTCAGGGTGCCGTGGTGTCGGCGCTGTGTGAGACCCGGTCAGTCCTGAGTCACGGGGCCGGGGAACGGGCCGGAAATCGGCGTCAGCGAGTCGGTGGCCGGCCCCTCGAGCAGGGTGCCGTCGGCGGCGAATCGGGATCCGTGCAGCGGGCAGTCCCAGGATTGCTCGGCATCGTTCCAGCGCACGATGCCACCCAGATGTGGGCAGACCGCGGAGACCTCGGTGGTGGCGCCGTCGACAGTGCATACGGCGGTCGGGCGCAGCCCGTGGCGTTCGACGCGGCCGCTGCCCTCGGCAGGCGCTGCACCGAGGCCGGTGCCGAGCATGCGCAGCCAGCCGAAGGAAAGTTGTTGGGCCACAGAGCTATTGGCGAATACAGCGGCGGGTATCGACTTCAGCTCGCTCGGGCGCCAGCTGGCGAAGGTATCGGCCCACTGCGGTGGTTTGCCGTTGATCCGGCCGGCGAGCGCCAAGGCCGCGGCAATACCGTTCGTCAAACCCCACTTGGCGTAACCGGTGGCGAGCAGGATGTGATTCTGCCCGGGCAGCAGCGGTCCGACGTACGGCAGTTCGTCGACCGGGTGATAGTCCTGAGCGGACCAGCTCTGCAGCGGTTCGGCGGTGGGGAAGCAGCGCCGTGTCCAGGCGATCAACTCCTCGACCCGGCGGCTCGCCGCATCCGTGCGCCCCACTACGTGGCCGTTGCCGCCGACCAGCAGCAGATCCGCGCCATCGGGACCCGGGGTATACCGCAGCGACCGGGTCGGCTCGCCCGCGCTGATGAACATTTCGTGCGGAATCGGCTCGGCTACCCGGAAGGCGCTCAGATAGGAGCGCTCGGCAGTGAGCCGGGCGAAGAAACCGCCGCGGTCGAGTATCGGGGCGCCGGTGGCCAGGATGATCGTGCGCGCAACCAGATCGCCGTGCTCGGTTTCGACGACCAACTGGTCGTGTTCGCCGCTGTGCACGCCCTTGGCCCGGGTGGATTCGAAGATCGGCGCGCCGCGCGATTCGATATCGGCAGCCAAACTGGCCAGCAGCGCCATCGGATCGAGCTGGGCCTGGTTGTCGAGCCGGACCGCACCGTGCGCCGGGAAAGGCACATCCAGTTCCTCGACGAGTGTAGTGGCCAGGCCGGCGGCCCGTGTCGCCTCGTATTCCCTTCGCACAGCGGCCATTTCAGACTTGGACTGAGCGTAGGTAAGCGCCGGGACGCGCTGGATCGGCACGGAATGCTCCGCGCAATACCGCAATAACCATTGCTGCCCTTCGCGATTGGCCTCGACATAGTCGGTCACCGCCCGATCGCCGTGTCGAGCGCGGATCCGCTGCGCTCGAATCCCTTGCAGCAGACTGATCTTCGCCGTGCTGGCACCGGTCGTGCCCGCACCGACGCGCTTACTCTCCAGTACCGCCACGTCGACCCCGCTCTCGGCCAACAGTAGGGCGGTCACCAAGCCGGTGAGCCCGGCGCCGATCACGACGGTGTCGAACCGCAGCCCCGGCGTGAGCCGCAGGCGCGCCGGCACTTCGGCATCGTTCAACCACAGGGACCTCATGCTCCGGCGATAACCGCTGCCGCGCCGCCGAAACATCCCGATACGCGGGCGAGAATTTCCGGAATCCACAAAGAAAATGCGCAGTTCCGATTCAACCGAGAGATCCCGGGTATGCGGCGAATGTCCACCTGAAAACCGATATTTCGGAGGTAGATATCGTGTCCGAGCACAAGAGTGGTCCCCGTGAAGGTGTCGAAGGCGTCGTCGAAGACGCCAAGGGCAAGGTCAAGGAGGCCGCCGGCGCAGTCTTCGGAAAGGACGACCTGCGGGACGAAGGCAAGGCCCAGCAGGATAAGGCGGAATCACAGCGTGAAGCAGCCAGCAAGGAAGCGGCCGCCGAGAAGCAGCGCGCCGAAGCCAAGCTCGACGAACAGCGCCAGCGCGCTTACCAGCAGGGGCAGTGATTATCGATAATCGCTGCACATGAAAGTAATGGGTTGTCGGACAATATGTCCGGCAACCCATTACTTCGTCACCAGAATTACTTCGGCACCAGGATGCCGGTCAAGTCGGCTTTGCGGATAGGGGTGTCCGGATTGGCCTGCGCCCGGCACATCAGTTCGATGGCCGCGATCGAGGCGTCGACGGACTGATCATTGGTCGCCGGCGCATTACCGTTGCGTTCCTGCTCGAGGAATTTGGTCACCGTGACGCGCTGTTTGTCCTTGTCCTGCGCGACGAATTCGTTACAGGGCGTGTCACCGCCCTTGTTCACGGCCTTCTCGGCCTCCTCGCAGCCGCTCGCCAAGACCGCCAGCGCGGCCGCGGCGGCCACCGCGGCGATGCGACCTCGGCCGTTTCCGGTGATTCTCATGATGGATCGCTCCTCCTCGAAACGATGCCGCCGATCGCATCGGCGTCATCCTTCGCGTACCCGCCCGTCGAACACCGAATCAGCGGTGCTGGCGATCACCGATCGCGGGGTGTACGCCGGCCCGGCGCGGGTACGCCGCCAACACGGAGCGCGAACCCAGGAGCAGCCATGGCGACGACATCGAAAGGCGATGACACTGCCGTGACCATCGATGATCAGGAATGGGATCGCAAAGCCAGGCACGAGACCGAAGCCCAACGGCTGGACCGCAATTGGTCCAATCTGGTGCAGGAACTGCGCGTCGTGCAGACCGGTGTGCAGTTCTTGATCAGCGCCCTGCTGATCCTTCCGTTCCAGGCCGGATTCACCACCTTGTCCGAGCCGATGCGACTGCTATATCTGGGCACCGTCTCCGCGGCGATGGGGGCGACGGTATTCCTGGTCGCGCCGGTATCGTGGCATCGGATCCTGTTCCGGCGACATCGGCTGGGCAATGTGGTGGCCGCGGCCCATCGCTGTGCGATGGCCGGGATCGCGCTGCTCGGCGTCGCGTTGACCGGTGCGACGATTCTGGTGATGGCCACCGTCGCGGGCGCCATCGCCGGTGCGGTGGCGGGTGTGGTGGTCGCGATGCTGTTCGCGTTGGCTTGGGTGATGTTGCCCTGGCGCTGGCGCGACCGCCGCGCTGGCTCGGATGGTTGATTATGGTTGATCTGGGGCACGCCGGCGTGCCAGACTTGTACCGGTTGAGAATTACAGCCGAACCCGGGTTCGAAGCGGTACACCACGCGGGACTCGGCCAGCGGGAGCGCTCAGCGACACGCGACAGTGTGGCGACTACCGACGCAGCGTAGTGATACTCCTCCAACCGTCGCCCTCCTGCCGATCCGATCCTGCCGCCCAGGACCGGTATCTCCGTTGGGAGGTTTGACATGTCAGCCGCTCTTCAGCACCGATCAAACGGTCGGCATCCGGCCGGTGAACGACCACGCAACCGGTTCTGGGCACAGCGGGTCGACCGCCGTAAACAGTGTGTGGTGGTGCGGGCCGAGGGTGAACTCGACGCGGCCGCACTCCCAGAATTCCGCGCGATGCTCGAACGTGCCGTCGCGACCCGGTGCCATGCGGTCGTCCTGGATTTGCGCGCTACCAAATTCCTGAGCATCCGGGTCGCGGCCGCCATCGGCGCGATCAAACAGCACGCCGCGCACGGCGGCCCCGATGTGCGGATCGTCGCGGGTCGCCGGGAGATCGAGCGGGTGCTCGCCATTACCGGAGTACGCGCCGTGTGCTGTGATTTCCCCACCATGCGTGCCGCACTCGACACATAATGAGGTCTTAAGTCCCTGGTCGGGCCGATATCCCGGCACCGAGCATGATCACGCTCCATACTTGCGCTGTGATGGAGAGTGGATCGGTTTCGCCCGAGCAGGCGAAAGCGTTGGGCCGGGTCATCGGCATGGGTAAGGTGCAGAACGTCGGCACCTTTTACTTCTGGTTTGCCGACCAACGGTGGGAGTGGTCCGACGAGGTCGCGCTGTTGCACGGATACGAGCCGGGGACGGTGACACCGACCACCGAACTGCTGTTGTCGCATAAGCATCCCGAGGACCGGGCGCAGGTCGCGGACACTCTGGCCAACTCCATCGAGAATGCGCAGCCGTTCTCCAGTCGGCACCGGATCATCGATACGACCGGTCGCGTGCACCATGTGATTGTGGTGGCCGATCAGATGCTCGACGAGGCGGAAACGGTGATCGGGACGTCGGGGTACTACATCGATGTTACCGAGGCACTCGAGGAGCGGCAGCAGGAAACCCTCGACGGCACGCTGCCCGAGCTGTATGCGGCGCGGGCGGTGATCGAGCAAGCCAAGGGCGCGTTGATGCTGGTCTACGGCGTCAGTGCCGAACAGGCGTTCCGGGTGCTGAGCTGGCGCTCCCAGGAGACCAATATCAAACTGCGGGCACTGGCCGCACGGTTGGTCGCCGATCTCGGCTCGCTGGCCGATTCGATGGCCGATATGCGCACGCGGTTCGACCATCTGCTGTTGACTGCGCATGAACGGATCGAGGCCGACTGAGTCGAATCCACACCGGTTGTGATGTTTCGATCGTGACCGGCCGGGTAAGTCGCGAATGGCCCCCGACCCGAAGGCAGGTTCCGGTCGGCTCGGAGGAAAAGAGGTGGTGATGGGCATGGGGGATTGGAGTTCCCAGTCCGCGGCGGAGAAGACGACGACGATCGGGGTACGCATCCCTGCCGAGTTGGAGCAGCTGACCATGCTGCGCGCGCTCGCCGAAACCGTTGCGCTCATCGCGGATTTCGCGATCGATGAAGTGGTCGATATCCGGCTCGCGCTCGATGAGGTGGCCACTTCGTTGATCCTGGAGGCAACACCAGGCTCGACCTTGCACTGCGATTTCACCTACAACGATCACGAAATGTTCGTGCGCGTCGCCGCGGTCGCGGTGTCGGAGAAGGTGGTCGGTCAGGCCGGATTCGGCTGGCACATCGTCCGCACGCTGACACAGTCGATCTCGGCGGCGCAGGAGCCGTTCGACAGCGCGGTCTCCGGATTCCCGACCGTCGTCGACTTCAGCTGGGCACGGAGTGGTGATGGCGGCTGATTCGAGAGCGCACCGCGACAGTTACGACAATATAGAGCCGCTCTTCGAAAAGATCGCCGCCATCGACCCGGCCGATCACCGTCGAGAACTGTTGCGCGAGGAGTTGATCGGCCGGTGCCTGCCGCTGGCCGAACACATCGCGCGCAAATTCTCCGGGCGCGGGGAGAACTTCGACGATCTGCTGCAGGTGGCCCGATTGGGTCTGGTGCAGGCCGTGGACCGCTTCGATGTGTCGCGTGGTTCCTCGTTCCTGTCGTTCGCGGTGCCGACGATCATGGGCGAGGTGCGCAGGCATTTCCGGGACAACACCTGGGCGGTTCGGGTGCCACGGCGCACCAAGGAGATCCAGCTCAGCATCGGTCCGACCATCGAGGCGTTATCGCAGCGGCTCGGTCGGCTGCCCAAGGCCCGCGAGATCGCCGCGGAACTGAGTGTGGATCTGGTCGAGGTCACCCAGGCGCTCATCGCGGGCAATGCCTATCAGTCGAGTTCGATCGACGCGGTGGCCGGTGACGACATCGAGAACGCGCCGCAACCGCTGCTGGACAGCCTGGGTGAGGAAGAGCCCAGCTACCAGTATGTGGAGGACTATCTGGCGGTTCGGCCGCTGATCGAGGAACTGCCCGACCGCGAACGCGAGGTGCTGGTCATGCGGTTCTTCGAGTCCAAGACCCAGTCCCAGATCGCTGAACAGCTCGGCGTTTCGCAGATGCACGTCTCGCGCATACTGTCCAGAACGCTCGGTAAGTTGCGCGACGACGCACTGCGCGACTGATAGCGACGGTAATACATTGTCGCGCAACGTGTTTCGTAGTGATCGGAGCCACGGTTTGCCCGGCGTCGCACGCGGGTACGCGAAGAGGAACCGGACTATTGATGCCGACGCGCAAGGAGGTCGTCATGAACGATCAGCGACGACCGGCCACCCGAGATCCGTACAGCGGACCGGGGGCTTCGAGGTCGCTGAAGAAACCGCCGGAATCAGTCGTTCGTGGCGAGGGCCCGCAGCAGCCCGGGCGCTTCCTCGTCACCCGCAATCATGAAGTGATCCGGCGGTGGGCCGAGCAGCGCGGTGCGCGCCCGGCCACCATGCCAGGCAGCGAATACGGTGGTCGCCTCGGCGTCCTGCGCTTCGATTTCCCCGGGTATGGCGGCGCGGTGCTGCGCGCGGTGGGTTGGGACGAATGGTTCGCCACCTTCGATGCGCGTCGGCTGATGTTCCGCTATCAGGAGCGCAGGGCCGATGGCGGGCCGAGCAACTTCAACCGGCTGGAACAATCCCATCGCGACGAGTGGTGACACTGGCCGAAATGTGTCGCATGTCACGTTCAATTTGCACAAATCGGGTCCTCATGCGCAGGGTGGAGGTAGCCGGACGCTAACCGACTTCCCGTGACCTGCCGTTTACCAATTGGTCGGCCGGGGTATTCAAGCAGTTGGCAAAGGTGCTCGAAGGCGGACTTTCGCGTCGGTTCTGGGTACGCGAGTCTCCGCGTCGCGTCGCGTCCGCGTGGTTGCAAGGGATGAGGGCTTGACCGCAAACCTGATGATCGTTGACGACGACGAAGTGGTACGTGGCGCACTGCGCACGGCCATGGAAGATGAGGGTTACGACGTTGCCGAGGCACAGGAGGCCGAGGACGCGCTGACGTATCTGCGCAACAATGGTGCTCCCGATGTGATGATCGTCGAACTGATGCTCGGGGACATGGACGGCTTCGATTGCATCAGGGAGATCCGCCGTGAGCACGACGTGCCGATCATCGTGGTCAGCTCGCGTGATGACACCCATGATGTGGTGGCCGCACTGGAGGCCGGTGCCGACGACTACGTCACCAAGCCGTTCGAGATCAAGGAGATCTCCGCGCGCATGCGGGCGCTGCGCCGGCGCGCGCGCCTGACTATGGAGCGCGAAGCGCCGCGCGAGGCGGTACTCGACGCACACCCCGACGGGCCGCTGGTGCTGGATCGCGACGGTGGTGCGGTGCGCCGCGGTGAGGATGAAATCCGGCTCACCATCACCGAATTCAAATTGCTCTGCGAGCTCGCCGAATCGCCCGGGCGGGTGCTCAGCCGCACCGTTCTGCTCGAAAGAGTATGGGACGACGGCTTTTTCGGCGATGAACGGATCGTCGATGTTCATATGCGCCGCCTGCGCACCAAAATCGAGCTCGACGCCTCCGATCCGCGCGTCGTAGTCACCGTGCGCGGTCTCGGCTACCGACTCGATCTGCAGCGGTGAGCAGTGTGACCGACGCCGCAATGGCACCGAAGTATGACGCTGCCTGCGGTTGTTTTCTTTTCGTAATACAACCGCAAAGAGATCGACAGGTTCACCTCAAAGTTGCTTCGTAAGCCTGGATAAGTAATGCAGACCGGACCAGGGAGACGTATGTCACTGCACACCTTGTCCACCACGACAATCGAACCATCGGTCACCGAATATCCTTCGGCCGTACCGATTGCCGGAGCGCACACCCAGCCGGTGCTGCGCCCGCCGAGAGTCGGTGACGCGGCCGAGATCTGGCGGATCGCCAAGGATTCGCAGGTCCTCGACACCAATTCCAGCTACGCCTACCTGCTGTGGTGTCGTGATTTCGCGAGCACCTCGGTGGTTGCCGAAGTCGGTGGCCGGGTCGTCGGATTCGTGATCGGCTACCTGCGTCCGCAGGCCCCGCAGACGGTGTTCGTCTGGCAGGTCGCGGTGGAGCACGAACAGCGGGGACGCGGCCTCGGCGGCGCGCTGCTGGAAACGCTGCTCGACACCGTGGCCGGCGCCGGTGTTTCGGCACTGGAGACCACGATCGCACCGGACAATCCGGCCTCGATCGCGATGTTCGCCTCGGTGGCGCGTCGCCGATCGGCCGAGCTGACCAAGCAGCCCTTATTCGATTCCGAACTCTTCCCGGACAGCCACGCTGCCGAAGACCTCTATTTGATCGCCCCCACCGCCCGAAAGCAGGAGGATCGACGTTGATTACCGCCGAGACGACCATTTTCGAGGAGCTCGAATCCAATGTTCGTGGCTATTGCCGCGCCTGGCCGACGGTGTTCACCACCGCGTCCGGGAGTTGGTTGCGCGCCGAGGACGGGAAGGAGTACCTCGACTTCTTCGCCGGAGCGGGAGCGTTGAACTACGGCCACAACAATCCGGTGCTCAAGCAGCCGCTGCTGGACTACATCGCCGGTGACGGGATCACCCACGGCCTGGATATGTCGACCGTGGCCAAGCGCGGGCTGCTGGAAACCCTGCGCGATACCGTGTTCGCGCCGCGCGGCCTGGAATACAAGGTCCAGTTCCCCGGCCCGACCGGCGCGAACGCCGTCGAAGCCGCGCTGAAGTTGGCCCGTAAGGTCACCGGACGCGAGACGATCATCAGCTTCACCAACGCCTTCCACGGCATGTCGCTGGGTGCGCTGTCGGTGACCGGCAATGCCGCCAAGCGGGCCGGCGCCGGTGTGCCGCTGGTGCATGCCGCGCATATGCCCTATGACGGCTACTTCGACAACACCACCGCCGACTTCCAGTGGATGGAGCGGGTGCTCGACGACACCTCCTCCGGTTTCGATCGGCCCGCCGCGGTGATCGTGGAAACGGTGCAGGGTGAGGGCGGAGTGAATATCGCACGCCCGGAATGGCTGCGGCATCTGTCCGAATTGTGCACTGCGCGCGGAATTTTGCTGATCGTCGACGATGTGCAGATGGGCTGCGGCCGGACCGGGCCGTTCTTCTCCTTCGAGGTCGCCGGCATCACCCCCGATATCGTGACGCTCTCGAAGTCCATCGGCGGCTACGGTTTGCCGCTGGCGCTGGTGCTGTTCAAGCCGGAGCTCGACGTCTGGGCGCCGGGTGAGCACAACGGCACTTTCCGCGGTAACAACCCGGCCTTCATCACCGCACAGGCCGCGTTGGAGCACTTCTGGTCCGACGGCACTCTGCAGGCCTCGACCGAGGCGAAGGGGCAGCGTATCGGTGCGGCCCTGACCCAGGCGGCCGAGTACTTCCCGGGCATTTCGACGCGGGGTCGCGGACTGGTGCACGGTGTGGTTTTCGACGATCCATCCCAGGCGGGCAAGGTCTGCCAGGTGGCCTTCGAGCGTGGGCTGCTGGTGGAGACGTCCGGTTCGCTGGACGAAGTGGTGAAGTTGTTGCCGCCGTTGACGGTCACCGACGAGGAGGTCGAGCATGGTCTACGGGTGCTGACCGGCGCGATCGGCACCGTCTGTGGACAGGAGCGTTGAGATGATCGTGCGCAGCACCGCGGAGATCACCGGCACCGAACGCGATGTCGCGGGTCAGGGCTGGCGCAGTAAGCGCATTGTCCTCGGCGGCGACGGCGTCGGATTCTCCTTCCACGAGACCAGCATCGAGGCCGGGACCGTGCACGAGTTCCACTACCGCTACCACGTGGAGGCGGTGTGGCTCATCGAAGGTGAAGGGACGCTGACGGATCTGGATAACGGCGTCAGCTACGAATTGGCGCCGGGCTCGATGTACCTGCTCGACGGAAACGAGCGCCACCGCCTCGAGGTGCGTACCGCAATGCGGATGATGTGCGTGTTCAACCCGCCGGTCACCGGGCAGGAGATCCATGACAGCGATGGCGTCTACCCGCTGGTCGCGGCCCAGGTAAGCGGATAGGAGGAGCAATGACGTTGGTGCAGACCGACGATCGCTACCCGACTCGGCTCGTCACGGCGGGCGGGCACCGAGACCGGACCGATCCCACGGTCTGGGGCGCGGTCGATTCCGAGGAGTTGGCCACCTTCGATGCCAATGGTTTCGGAATCGTCGAAGAGCTGTTGACACCCGCCGAGGTCGCCGAGTTCAGTGCCGAAATCGACCGTCTCGCCGGTGATCCGGCGTTACAGGGTGATGACCGGGTGATCGTGGAGAAGGCCTCGAACCGGGTGCGTTCGGTCTTCGAGGTGCACCGGCTCAGCAGCGCGATCGCCGATCTGGTGCGCGAATCCCGAGTGGCGGGATTGGCCAGGCAGGTGCTCGGCTCGGATGTCTACATCCATCAGAGCCGGGTGAACTACATGCCCGGCTTCCGCGGCACCGGTTTCTACTGGCATTCGGATTTCGAGACCTGGCATGCCGAGGACGGTATGCCCGCACCGCGTGCGGTCAGCCTGTCCATCGCACTGACCAACAACTACCCGATCAACGGCAGCCTCATGGTGATGCCCGGCTCGCACCGCACCTTTGTACCGTGCACCGGCAGCACTCCGGCCGAGCATTATCGGGAGTCGTTGCAGGAGCAGGAGATCGGCGTACCGACGCACGCGGATATCGGTGCGCTGGCGAACCGGTACGGCATCACCCAGTTCACCGGCAGCGCCGGATCGGCCCTGCTGTTCGATTCGAACATCATGCACGGTTCGTCGAACAACATCACGCCGTTCCCGCGGTCGAATATCTTCCTGGTGTTCAACAGCGTGGAGAACGCGCTGGTGCAGCCGTTCGCCGCGCCGGCGCCGCGACCGACGTATATCGCGAGTCGGGACTTCACGCCGGTCTAGTTCCGCCTGCGACGCAACCGGTCTCGGGCCGCCTCACCCGAGACCGTTTGCGCGCGTATGTCTTTGGATGCACGTACTGCTGGTGTCAGCCATAGATGTCCAGCGTGACGGTCAGCGTCGCCAAGCGGGTCGCGAGTCCTAGATCGCGGGCACGTCCCTGGATGTCCGTGCGATCCTCGGCGGGCAGCTCGGCCCACAGCTCGCCGAGACGGGCCTGGGTGTCGGCATCGGCCTCGGACAAGATCCGCAGCAGTGTCGACCACAATCGGCCCTTGGTCGCGATGCCGGGTATCGCGGTCAGGGTTGATTCGGGCAATTCCAGTAGCTGTGTACCGACTCGACGTTGGATCTCGGTATCGGTGCGCTCGACCAGGTCGAGCAGGCCGCGCCACAGAATCGGATCGCTGCATCCCGCGAGCGCGGCGACCAGCGCCGCCATCGCCGCTGGGTCCGCGGTGATCGGGTTGGCCGCCAGCGTCTCCAGGGCCGATGGGCTCAGGTAGGCGGTGAAGCGGAGCATGTCATTGATCGCGCCGTGCTCGATAAAGGTCGCGGCGAGTTCGGTAATGGCTGCGGGCGGGCCGATATCGAGCAGGATGTCGCCGAGTGCTTCGATCACATCCTCGTCGCAGCGGGCGAAAACCGATACCGCCGCCAAACGCAGCTCGGTGGAACCGGCGAGGACGGCACGGAGGATATGCGGTACCCGATTCAGCGGCCCGGACAGCAGTTGGCGCACGATCGCGCTGATATTCGCGCCCGAGTACGCATAGGCCGCCGAGAGGATCAGGCCCTCGTCATCGGATACGCCCGCCTCGATCGCACGGACGAGTTCTGTCGTCGCGAAGCCGAGGAACGGACCGGCCGTGACATAGTCCTTGCGGCGCAACAGTTCGTTGGCGACCTGCACGACCGGTTCCGGCGGCGCGACCTGGGCGAGTCGGCCGATGGTGCGCGGGTCGATATACGGCGCGCAATCGGCGGCATATTTCGGGTCCAGCATGCGGAGGGCTTCCGCGGCCTTCTTGGGATGTTCGATTCCCACCGCACCAGCGGCGCGTCCGCCAATCATCGGCGGAACGACCCGCTGCACCAGCGGTATCGAAACGCTCAGCGGGATGATCGGTACCAGCTTGCTGAGCCGCCCGAAGGTCGCGGAATGGTCGTCGAAGAGGACGCGCGCGATGCGTTGTTGCAGTTCGTGCAGTTGTCCCGCGCCGAGTTTCTCCAAATGCGACAGGCGTTCGGCGGGGACGTGCAGTGTACGGGCCAGCAGCACCAGCTGCGCCCTGGTCACCAGGTCCGTCATCAGCCGAGCCGATTCCCGAACATGACCTTTTTGGCTGCGGTGCTCAGCGGCCAGGGCAGTGCACCGACCAGTCCGTCGACGGCCTCGGCGAGTCCGGCCGTCTCGGCCCTGCGCGTGTCGCGGAACATGGTCAGCAATTCCGCCGATTCCGCCTCGGAGAGTTGATCGAGGGCCGCGACGGGGCCGCCCAGTTCGTGTTCGAGATCTGCTCTGGCGGTCATATTCGCTCCCGGTTCCCCAGGCCTCGCGCAATGACAGTGCACGAAGCACCTCTAGATCACATTCTGCAGTGCCACCTGGCCCACCGGACCCGCTTCGCTGGTATCACCCGCCTGGCAGTCTTCCGGCAAGCGCACCGCCGGTCCGGCTGGTCGACGGTCGGAGCCATGGCGCGATCGGATACGACAATGCCGCGGTGGTCGAGTGGATCTATGCCAGATTGGACCGGTGACCGAGGCATGGACCGGTGACCGAGGCTATTCGGGGCACCGACCTTGGTCATCGTCAATGGCGAGGATTCGCCGACGGTCATCACGTCGTGCACGCTCACGCTCTTCGACGGCTACACCGACGCCACGCCGCCGATCGAATCGGCGGGCATGCTCATCCAGCCGGGCTGATCACCGAGCGACAATGTGCTCCAAAGCGGCGAGGTCCTGTTCGAGCATCCGGAACAACCAATAGATGGCGATGAAGGCCAGCGCGCTGCCCACACACAGCACACGCAGCGGCACAATGACCGCCGGAATATCCCCGGCGGGAATGAAAGTCGCGCCCGCGACGCCGAGCAGCGGGACCGCGGCAGCGATGGCGAGGAAGTAGGTACTGGTGCGGTCGAGTTGGCGCAGCTGGGTGTCATCGGCGGCACCGAGTCTGCCGTGCGGCAAGAACATCGGGTAGACGCTGCGCACCGCATAGAAACTCACCAGGAAATACGGGTAGGCCATGGCGATCGCGCCGCACACGATCTGGGTGATGAAGAAATGCACATACGCTTCGGCGGTGAGGTGATTGCCGGAGACCTGCACCGAGACCGGGACGACGACACCGGACAATACCCATAATGCGAAGCAGATCAACACATTTCGGCGACCGAGTTGCAGAGTATCGCAGCGGGCGCGCGCCAGCGTAGGCGCATCGTAGGACTTGCCCTTGCGTAGCCCGCGCGAGATGGACCACAGATCGGCCAGCAGCACATTGGTGAGGATGATCCCGACCAGGAAGCAGATGCCGTAGGTGGTGACGGCGAACTGGTCGAATCGGTGCTGCGCCTGCGCGTCCAGTTTGGCGATGATGAGCGTGCGATTGTGGTTGTAGCTGTACAGGATTGCCAGCGCGTTCGGACCGGCGATGGCCAGCGCCATGATCGGGTGCATGAGCACTCGGGCGCGCAGTCGCCAACTGTGCGGCGGCGGGTCGACCAGGTCACGGGCGCGCGCGTGCAGGCAGACATCGAATTGCTGGGCCATATCCGCACCGCGCGCCCACCGCTTATCCGGATCCGGGTCGAGCGCACGCACCAGTGCGCGGCACAGCGCGGCGGGGCAATCGGCCGGAAGGTCCTGATACGGCAGCGATTTCGGACTGCCCGAGCGGCGGTTCAACATGCCGTCGAGTGCGGTGCGATCGCCGCCGGTCACCGTATCGTCGTCGAAAGGTTTACGGCCGGTAAGCAATTCCCACAGCATGACGGCCAGGGCGTAGAGGTCGCTGCGGGTATCGAGGTCGGCGGCAGTCGTCGATTTGTCCGGATGCACGGCGGCCAACTGCTCCGGTGACATATAGGCCAGCGAGCCGCCGAAATACGCGACCGGGCTGTCACCGGAGACATTGCCGCTGAAGCTGATATTGAAATCGGCGAGTTTCGGGATGCCCTCGGCGGTCAGCAGCACATTGGCCGGTTTGATATCGCGGTGCAGTACCCCGCAGCGTCCGGCGTAGTCCAGCGCCTGGGCCAGCCTGCGGCCGAGCCAGGCAATGGTCTCCGGCCAGGACAATTCGGCCAGTTCGGCACGCACGGGCGATTCGCTGGGGCGGATCTCACCCTTGTCGGCGAGTACGGAGTCGATGACATCGAGCAGCAGTGCGCCCGACCGCTCGGCCGCCGGGGTATTGCGCACCCGCTCGAGCACGGTGAATAACGTGCCGCCCGGCACGTACTGCATATACAGCAGGCGCAGGCGGCGACTCTCCAGGACGCGCTGGTCGAAGACCCGCACGATGTAGTCGTGGTCGAGCTGGGCCAGGGTCTGTGGTTCGGCGCTCTTGTCCTGGGAGATCTTGACCGCGACGAGTCGCTGCATGGAGCGCTGTCTGGCCAGGAACACCCGCGCGAACGCGCCACGCCCCAGTCCGGTCATCAGGTCGAAGTCGTCTATTTTCTGGCCGACGTCGATCTCGTCGAGGTTCACCGGATCGGTGTAGACGGACATCAGAGTGCTGCGGTAATCGTCGGTGGCCAGCATCTGCGAGAGTTGCTCGGCCTGTTCGGGATAGGCCGCGGTGTATTCCTCGACATCCACCGAAGTACCCGCGCGCCTGCGGACGTGGAACTCTTCGTAGATGAGATCCGGCGGCAGTGGCCAGGTACGCAATTCCGGCAGATCTTCGACGTACTCGGCGAGACGCTTCGGCTCGGTGCCGCGCATCCAGCGGTTCGCCAGATCGACCTTGATCAGCTCGATCAGCGACACCCGGCGGATGGCGGGGGAGTCCGGTAGATACGCGGGCAGATCCGGCGGTGTATCGGCCGCCCGCCAGGCATCCGCGAATCGCTCGACGACCTCGGCGACTCCGGTGCCACGTGAACCACCCGGCGAGCGGTCCGCAGCGACCGTCGCCCCCGGAACCGGCGGAGCGGGGTGCGCCATCTGCGCATCGTAGCTCCGCCGATACCCCGATGGCGGCCGAGTTGGGCAACTGATTTGCTAGCTCAATGCCTGGTAGAGGGTGAGCCAGCGGTCAGGGGAGACGAGGCCGACCGGTTCGTCGAGCGCGATTCCGGCAATGGTGCAGGCCGCTCGGACCTGGCGGGTGGGATAGGCCAGGCGCAGTGTGGTCGCGAGGCAGCCACCGAGGCCGGAGAAGCCGAGTTCCACGAGTTGGCGGTAGCCGCGGAGTTCCCTTGGCGCGAGTAGTGGTTGCTCACGTCTGCGCAGCCGCAGGGCGGCGGCATCTACCCGGGGGATCGGACGGAAGCGGTCGCGGTGCACGCTGATGCCCATTTCCATTGTCACGGTGGGCCATTGGGTGACAGTCAGTTTGGTCCAGCGGCCGTAGTCCCCGGCGTATTTGCGGGTGAACTCGCGTTGGGTCAGTAGTGTCGCCGAGGTGAGCTCCGGTGCCGCGAGACACCAGCGCAGAATATCGGTGCTGGCGGCGAACGGGATATTGGCGACAACAATGAATCGAACGCGAGGCGGGGTGATTTGGCGAATATCGGCGTGGTGCACCTGAATTCGACGGTCGCGTGCATAGCGTGCACGGAGTTTCTCGGCGTAATGGCGGTCCTTTTCGTAAGCCAGGATGTGGTGTGCGTAGTGCAGGAGATGACCGGTGAGCATGCCGTCGCCGGGGCCGATCTCCACGACGAGATCATCGGCACGGATACCGGCGGCGCGTACCAGCCTTCGGGCGACGTGGGTGTCGGTGAGGAAGTTCTGCGACAGCTGTTTGCGGGTGCTGTCGGAGCGGATTCGGGCATGCGGCAGCGAACGATTGCGGGACATGGGTGTCCTCCGAACGGAGTGGTCGAATCAGGAATGTGTGATTCGCCCGGACCCGTGCCGGAACACTATGGGGCGCAGCCCATCTCAGCGCCGTGAGAAATCGATCAGATCGATCCGGCGAGGGGAGCAGCGCAGCGCGCGGGCAGAGGCCGGGCCGCCGCGCGGGGCCGCACGTAGTACGCGCAGACCACGCGCGCTCCGTTCAAGCCAGGACTGCCTCCCATACGGGCAAACATAGAGCACGCCGGGGTTGTCCGCGACTGATTTATCGCGCCCGTCGCTGCGATTCCGAGGCCATCAGCCACAGCGCGACGGCAGTGTCGGCCCCGGATACCCGAGCCGATGGAATTGGTCTGGTCGCCGAGCCGCGCGCTGAGAATCCCGTCGCCTGACGTGGACTCAACGCGCCGATGGCCGCCAGGGGACCAACTGGCGGCATCGAATCCCGCTGACACTCAGCCCGAAGTTACCGATTGATCGTGTTCGTCGGTCTTCTCCTCGGCTGCGCAGGCTCGCCACATTTCGGCTTCGGCGTGGTTGCCCTGACGTTGGAGGAGCTCGGCGAGTCCGGTCATGGCCCGTGATTCGCGGCGATCGGCCGCAGTGCGCCACCAGCGCTCGGCATCGCCGAGTTCGCCACGATTGAACAGGACGACGCCGAGGTCATAGGCCGCCCCGGCGTGCCCCGCCTCGGCGGCTTGCGCCCACAGACCGCACGCCTGTTCCTCCTCGCCGCGTCCGAACATGGCGACGCCGAGATCGTAGAGGGCGGCGCGATAGCCGCGGTCGCCGTCCTTGGTGCGCTGCCGCGAGTTCGGCTGCTCGGGCTTCGGCTGCTCGGGCTTCGGTGGTTCGGGCTTCGGTGGTTCCGAGAGCGGGGCGTGGTCGGAATCCGCTACCCGTTCCCGCACCACCGGAGCCTGCTCGGCAACCGATGGTTGCATCAACCCGGTACGCGCGGGATGCAACGGCGTGGTCTGCTCGGCTGCTGGGAGCTCGGGGCGGGCGAAAGCCGTTTGCGGTGATTCCGGGAACCGCACCGATTCGAGGTCGGGCGGTGTCGGCTGCGGCTCAGGGGGTCTCGTCTGCTCTTGGGTAGCGGATACGGCTCGCTGCGGCTGAATCGGTGCCGTCGGCTGCGCGGATCCGTCCTGTCGCTGTTGCGCGGGCTGCGACGGTTGGGACGCTGGCACGGGGGCAGCGGCCGCCGGGGTCGGGACGGAGGCAGCGGGCGAACTCGCGGTGTCCACCTCGAGCACCAGGTTGGCGAAATTGGGCGGTCCCTCGCCGACGCTGCACCATAGGACGATCCGCCCGGTCGGTGGTTGTTCGATGAGGATGCCGTAGTTGCCCGACCAGGATTTTTGTGCGCCGAATCCGTCGACCCAGACCGGAGTCAGCGAGAACAGCGCGCCCGGATCGGTCGGAACCACCTCGAAAGTGACGCCGGCGGCGAGGGCATCGCTCCACACGTCCACCCCGGCCAGGCGTCTGCCTTCGATGCCGATGTGCCCGTCGACCACTGACAGCCCGATGCCGTGTCCGCGCAGACCCGCGGGCGGTGCCGCGGACAGTAACTTCATGGTGACCAGGATCGGCGCAGCCCCGACCTGCTCGGTATACATCGGGTAGATCAGGCTGCCGTTCCAGGTGATCGGGTCGGCGGATTGATACCGGGCGGCCAGCGGTAGGTTTTCCGGCGAATTCTGGGCATACCAGTGCGAATACGGCTGATTCATATCGCGCCCCGACCTTTCACCGATGCTTCCTCGCCCCTGTCTACGCGGTCCGGCCGCTAACACCGTACCTGCCTCTGATCTGGTGGCTATCTCAGTCCCGATCCGATCGCATGCGATCGAGCGCGAACGTAGCGCCGAGAAGTTCCTCGCCCGTCCCGGTACCCATTTCGAGTCCGTCGAAAGCTTGCACGAGTCTGCGTTCCTCCCAGTGGAAGTGCGATTCCAGGATGGCGGCCAGCCCGTCGAATTCGCGCCGGAGGGTATCGGCATTGTCCGGCCTGATCGAGTCGAGCAGTTCGGTCAGTCTGCGCAGGATATCTGCGACCAGTTGGTGGTCGGTGCGCAGTTCGGCCAAAACCGGTGCCAATTCGGGGAACTGGTCGGCTAGTGCCGGAAAACCCGCAGTGTCCTCGCCGGTGTGATGCCTGGTCAGCGCGGCGCAGAATGCCGTGCAGTGCGCGCGAAGTCGCATCGGCCGCAGTTCCGAACCGGTTGCATAGGCGGTGACATCCGCGCGGATTCTGCTCAGTTCGGTTCGCAGCCAGTCGTGTATCGCCACCAGTTCCTGTCCGAGGGCACGCGCCCGGTTTGCGTCGAGGTCGGTTGATGCCATGAATCGTCTCTCGCTCGAGGAAGACGCACAGGCCGTGCGGCTCCGCGAAGGGGGTTGGAATGCGGCGGGGCCTCGATGGCCCGCTCGACCTCAGTGCGAGCGCGAAAGTGGATGCACGGCGGACTCCTCGATCACGGTGCCTCCATGCCGATCGCCGTCCACCCGGCGCCGCCACGCGACACATCCACTGATCTTGCACCCTGAAAGGCGCGACGATCAACTCGAGTGTTTTCGAAGACGTTGCGCGCCATGCGATATTCAGACCGTGCCGAGCTGGCAACGGCAGGCATTTATATGTAACTCACGGTTACATATAAATCGGGTTCTGCGGAATTCGAGTGCCAGAGCGGCGATGTGGTCATCATACCCGGTCCCGGCCCGCGATGCGCGGTGACCGCGCAACTCGACCCACCGATGGAATGCATCCGTGGGTCGATTCGAACAGGCGTCAGACGCCGACCGTCTCTTCCATTTCCTCCTCGGTCTCTACCGGTCGCTGCGCGCGGACCGCAGCGGCGGGCGCGGGGGAAATATGCCGTTCATATCGCGCGGCGACCACCAGTAACACCGCACCGACCGCCAGCCACACGAACAGGCTCGCGATGCGACCGCCGAAACCCGCACCACCGTCGAAATACAGCAGGCTGCGCGCACCCTCCACGAAACCCGCTCCGTTCCAGAAGGCGTGCAGCGAACCGAAGAAACCGTTCTGCAGTTCGGGACGGTAGATGCCGCCGGAGGTGGTGAAGTTGAGCATGACGAACAGCACCATCAGCGCGAGCGTGGTCCAACGCTTCAAGAAGGTGTGCAGTCCGATGCCGACGGTGATGATGCCCGCCGAGTACAGCCAACCCATCGCCCATATCGTCGCATAATCGTGATCGACGATATGGAAGACCGGTGCGGCCACCGCGATTCCGATAACGCTGACCATCAGCGAGGTCACCAAGCCGATTACCGCGCGCACCCACATGGACAGTCCCGCGCCCGCCGCACCGATCGCGGCGACGCTGCCGTAGGAGCCGATACTCAGGGCGACCAGCAGGAAGAACAGGCCCTGTCCGGTGGGGTCGCCACTGGCGGTCGGGGTGATATCGGTGACCGTCATCGGCAGTCCCTGTGTCCCGGTGACCTGCCGGAACACCAGCTCGACCGCCATGGCGGTGGTATCGGAATTCGCCTTGGCCACAAGTAGTTCGGGATGTTGCGCGTTGGGAATGTACGCGCCGGAGAGCGTGCGGTCGCGCAAATGCGCGGTCGCATCATCGCGGGTGGGCAGCGTGACGACCTCGAGTGCGTCACCGGCCTTGTCCTTCATGGTCTGCGCCAGCACCATGTCCTGCGCGGATGCGCCGACCACGGCCACCTTCAAATGGTTCGGCTCGGGCTGATGGAACGCACCCAGATAGGCAAGCCCCATGCCCAGACGCATCAGCAGCGGGGTCAGCAGATGTCCGGCGACATGGCGTAGCTGGTGCGAGCGCATGAAGGTCAACTCCTAACAGTTGGTAAATACAACTATCACTGTTGTATCATACAACTGATGTATAGTGCAACCATGGCCAGTGAACCGCGCTCCGCGTCGATCCACATCATCCAGCGCGAGCTGACCGCCTTCGCCCGGCGCGCCCGCGGTCGCGCCTCGGAGCTGCATCCGGAGTTGTCGCTGGTCGCGTCGAGCATCCTGGATCTGGTTATCGAGCGCGACGGCTGTCAGGCGACCGATCTCGCGGACCATTTCGTGCTCGACAAGTCCACGGTCAGTCGGCAGGTGGGTGCGTTGGAACGCTTGGGCTATCTGACTCGGGAGGTCGATCCGGACAACCGGCGCAACCACATCCTGCGGCCGACACCGGAGGGTCGGCGGGTCGCGGGGGCAGCCGAACGGCGTCGCCATCAGGAGTTCGCCGAGCGCTTGACGGCATGGAACGACACCGACATCCAGCGTTTCGCCGACTACCTGATCCGCTACAACACCGCGAAATAGCCGCGCGAATTCCATAGTCCCCCTACGTAATTCCCATAACGCCAACTACCAAACCAAGCGCTTGCTACGCTCACTCGATGATCCCCACGATTGTCTGGGGCACCGGCAATGTCGGCCGCTCGGCCATCCGCGCCGTCGACGCACACCCGGCGCTGGAACTCACGGGCGTGCTCGTCCACAATCCGGATAAGGTCGGCCGCGATGCGGGCCGGCTCGCGGGGCTCGACTACGACCTCGGCGTCCCGGCGACCGCCGATATCGAGGCCGCCCTGGCCGCGGGACCTCGAGCTGTGGTGTACGCAGCTTCGGGTGATATCCGCCCCGATGCCGCGCTCGCCGATATCGTCCGCGCCGTCGAGTCCGGCGCCGTCGTCGTAACACCGGCGCTCTACGCCCTCTACGATCCGCGCAGCGCCCCACCCGAAATGCGCGATCCGGTGCTCGCGGCGGTCGCGCGGGGCCGTGGGTCCCTGTTCGTCTCCGGTGTCGATCCCGGCTGGGGCAATGATGTGCTGCCGCTGCTGATGAGCGGACTCGGCGGCACCGTGGAAGCGATCCGCTGCCAGGAGATATTCGACTACACCAGCTACGACCAGCCCGATTCGGTGCGCTATCTGGTCGGCATGGGCCAACCGATGGACTATCTGCCGCCGATGGTGGCGCCCGGCATCCCGACCATGGTGTGGGGCGGCCAGATTCGATTGATGGCGCGTGCGCTGGACGTCGAACTCGAGGAGATCCGCGAAACCCTGGACCGGCGCGCGCTCGATACCACGGTGAACACCGAGCGGATGGGGGAGTTCGCGGCGGACACGCAGGGCGCATTGCGATTCGAGGTGCAGGGGATCGTCGAGGGCGAGGCGCGCATCGTCATCGAGCACGTCACTCGGATCCACCCGTCCTGCGCGCCGGACTGGCCGAGGCCACCGGACGGCGAGGGCGCGCACCGTGTGCTCATCGAGGGCCATCCGCGCATCGAAATCACCATCGAGGCCGCCGACGAGGACGGAAACCGTGCCGCGGGCGGCAATGCCACCGCGGTCGGTCGATTAGTGAATGCCATCGACTGGCTCGTCGACGCCGAACCCGGACTCTATGACGCGCTCGATGTCCCACTGCGTCCCGCAGTCGGCAAGCTCGGAAGGAAACATTCATGATCATCGACATCCCCGAGGGCAAGGACCCGATCGGTTACGTCTGGGGCGAGATGGTGCCCGGCATCGGCCTGGCCGCCTCGAACTTCTCGCTGTCGGTGTATTCGCATTCGACCCTCGGACTGCGCGAATTCGAGGCGGCGCGACTGAAGATCGCCCAGGTCAACGGCTGCATCTTCTGCCTGGATTGGCGCACCGAACGCGACGGCCAGAAGGTGGAGCCGGAGTTCGCGGACGCGGTCACCAACTGGCGCACCACCGACCTGTTCGACGAACGCACCCGACTGGCCGCCGAATACGCCGAACGCTACGCCACCGATCACCACAATCTCGATGACGAGTTCTGGGAGCGAATGCGAGCGCAATACAGCCAGACCGAAATCGTCGAATTGAGTATGAGCATCGGATCGTGGCTGGCCTTCGGACGCCTCAATCATGTGCTCGGTCTGGACGCGGTGTGCGTATTGCCCGGCCATTCGGCGTAGGCGAATACCTTTGTCCCAGAGATGGATACGAACAGCGTCGGCACGAATTATCCAGTGGCGCTGATTATTTCATTACAACGGTACCCAATCTACGCCATCGAGGCGGCTCCAATCGTCGCAGGCCCAGTCCCAGATGAGTTGGGCGACGGTTGCGCCGTCGCTCAGCGTGGCGCCGAGGCGTTGGTTGCGGGCCGGGTGGTGTAGTTCGAGGGTGTAGTCGGTCGGGGAGTTGCGGCGGGTCTGGATGAAACTCTTTGCGTCGTTTCCCTTTTCGGCGATCAGGAAGGGGGTGGTGGCGAGCAGATGGAGTTGGCGGACCCAGTCGAAAATCTCGCGCTGGGTCAGTGAGGAATATTTGCGTTCACCGCCGATATCGATCGAGGCGTAGCGGCGAATTTCGGGGCTGGTCAAGGTGTTGGTTCGCGCATCGTAGATTTCGTATGCGAAACCCGCGATGAGGGCTTCGATGAGCTCGCGTACCCGCGGTGCGGCGTAGTCCATGGCGGAGCCGCGCGTCCTGCGGCGATCCACGCTGTCGGCGGCGGTCACCCGAACCGAATCTCCGGCCGCCTCGATCCGCAGCCTGGCATGTCGGGCCGCGGCCGGGATTCGGCTGTTCCAGCCGTGTAGTCCGGCGATGACGGTCTGGTAGAGGTGGTCATCGGCGGGTTGCCCGCGTCTGGATCGAAAATAAGGAAGTACGTCCCCCGGCGATGCCGCCGCTCCCGCGGGTAGCACCACGAACTCATAGCTCATCAACCCAATTTAACTCGGCCCCCGACACATTCGCCCGCCCTGTTTTCGACCCGAACCGCACTTGATAGGCAAGTATTTACTTGCCTATAGTGTGGGGGTGAGCGGTGATGTATTCAAGGCGCTGGCCGACCCCACGCGTCGGGCGATCCTCGACGAACTGGCCGATCGCGACGGACAGACATTGTTCGAGCTCTGCACGCGGCTCACCGTGGGGCACCAGCTCACTTCGAGCAGACAGGCGATATCGCAGCATCTGGATGTGCTGGCGGCCGCCGGTCTGGTGACCACGCGCCGGGACGGCCGGTACAAGTTCCACCATCTGAATCGAGAACCGCTGCGGCGGCTCACTCACCGTTGGCTCCAGGAGGACCCATGATCCGTATCAATATCACCAGTGTTCTGGTCGATGATCAGGACAAGGCATTGCGCTTCTACACCGAGGTGCTCGGCTTCGTGAAGAAGACCGAGGTGCCACTCGGCGAGGCGCGCTGGCTGACGGTCGTCTCGCAGCAGGAACCGGAAGGCGTTGAACTGCTGTTGGAGCCCGATGGGCATCCGGCGGTCCGGCCGTTCAAGGAAGCGCTGGTCGAGGACGGGATTCCGTTCACCTCGTTCGCGGTGGACGATCTGTACGCCGAGTACGAGCGGTTGCGCGGGCTCGGCGTGCGATTCACTCAACAACCGCTCGATCAGGGGCCGGTTGTGACCGCGGTGCTCGATGACACCTGCGGCAACCTGATTCAGATCGCCCAGCTGAAAAGCTGAGACTCAAGCCGTTCGGAGTATTGCGTCGGCGAGGAGATCCAGTTGGCGGCGTGCCTGCAATGAGCCGATGCGCAGCACCAGATGCTGTGCACCCGCATCGAGGTACCGTCCGAGCCAGTCGACGCATTCTTCGGCCGAACCGCCGAAATAGGCTTGGATCGTGGACATTTCGTCGAGCGAGCGGCGGTAGTACCGGCGGACGTAGCCGTCGAGTTCGGTGCGCGCAGCGGCGGAGTCCGGGTTGATATTGATGGTGGCGTAGAGGGCTGGGGTGATGTTGCGGGTGGTCTTCTCGCGCAGGGTATGCCATGCGCGGGCGTAGGCTTCCGGGTCCGGTAGGAACGGCAGCCAGCCGTCGTAGTGGCGGGCCACCCGTTCGAGCACCCGCGGTGTGTCACTGCCCGCCAACCACAGCGGGGGACCCTCTGGGCTGGCGGCGGGCAGGGTGCGCTTCAGGTCGTCGAGTTGCCAGTAGCGGCCGTCGAATTCTGTTCCACCGGACCAACTCCGACGCCAGATGGCCACCGTTTCGTCGAGCCGGCCGACACGTTGGTCGAAAGGTACCCCGACAGCGGCGAATTCGTCGCGGCTCTCGGGCAGCGGGAATCCTGCGCCGAGACCGAGGATCAACCGACCGTTGCTGAGCTGGTCTACGGTGGCGGCGGTGTGGGCGCCAAGCAGTGGATGACGCAACGTCGCGGTGAGTGCGGCGGTGCCGAATCGGACGCGCGTGGTAGTCGCGGCGACGGCGGCGAGTAGCGGCAGTGGATCGACTCGGGTTCGCGCCAGCGGCGAATCGCCGATCCACACCGAATCGAACCCGGCATCCTCGGCGGCGCGCGCGAATCCGACCAATCCGGCGGCATCATGTTCGCCGGTCATCGAAGTTTCGCGGCTGGGTAGCAGCAAGCCGATCTGTGTCATACCGGCGATCTTCACCCCCGTTGCCGAATCGGGGCAATTACCTCGAAGGTAAGCGACCTAGCGTGGTTCGAGCTCGGATTGAACGAGATCGTCGGGGAAGGCATACCGCCGAAACGCCCAGTACCGGAACGCCATGGCGAGCAGCACGCCCAGAATCTGGCCGGTAATGAAGTTCGACACGGCCTGGGTGACCGGACTGACGTGCGGCACCCGGATATCGAGCACATACAGCGCGACCGCCTGCGGCAACAGCGTGACACCGATACCGAGCGCACTGATGGCGAAGAACAGCGCCGCCTCGTGGTGCCGCTCGCGACCGCCCCTGGTCCGGAACGACCACTCGCGATTGAGAACATACGAAACGATGGTCGCGATCAAGACACCGAGCACGCGCGCGGTGAGCGGCTTCTCACCGAGCACGGTCAACTTCAGCGCATAGACGATTCCGGTGTCGATGAACCAGGTGATCCCGCCCACCACGGCGAACTTGAGCAGTTCACGTCGCTGGATCAGATACGACCGGTACGGCTCCGGGATCCGGTCGAGCGCAAGCTGGACGAAGGACACGCCCCGCACTATATCCAGCAAATCTGTCACCTCACGTTTTCGACCGGCGATGCCGCCCTAACCCAAGCATGCCCGCACCCGCCGCGCCAGGAAAGTCACCTCGACGGTTTCGGGCGCGCCGCGTTGGTCAGCGTGGCAGTGCTGGTCGTGGCACTGTGTCTTACCTGACCCCATAGTCGCAAGGAGGAGCGCTCATGGCCGATGCAGGCAATTGCGGTGTTGTGCTGACCGCGGGCAAGGCGCAGGTCAGCATCGACCCGGAGAATGGCGGGCGGCTGAGGAGTTTCCGGGTCGGCGATCTGGAGCTATTGCGGCAGGGCGCGCGGTACGGCGCGTTTCCGATGGCGCCCTGGTGTGGGCGGATGGGATCGGGGCAGTTCCGGAACGGCGCAACGTTGCATCAGCTGCCGATCAACGCCGATCCGCACGCAATCCACGGCACCGCCCGCGACAGGGCCTGGCATGTCCTCAGCACAACGGTATCCACCGCCGCGCTGGGCTGCGAACTCACCGACCCGTGGCCGTATCGCGGGCGTATCACCCAGGAGTTCCAGCTCACCGAGCACTCGATCACCCTGACCATGCGGGTCGAAACAGCGGGCGAGTCGTTTCCGGCTCAGGTCGGTTGGCACCCGTGGTTTCTGCGAAATCTGGGCTCCGGCAAGGACATCCAACTCGACTTCACCCCCGCCTGGCAGGAGGAGCGCGGCCCCGACTATCTCCCGACCGGACGCCGCATCGGCCCACAACCCGGCCCCTGGGACGACTGTTTCGGGATGCCCGATGGCACTGCCGTGACCCTGACCTGGCCGCACGCTCTCGAGCTGACCATTACCAGTCCCGCCGAGTGGGTCGTCGTCTTCGACCAACAACCCGAAGCCGCCTGTGTAGAGCCGCAATCCGGTCCGCCCAACGGCATCAACACCCATCCACGTCCGGTCACCGCGAGTGACCCGTTGGAACTGTCCACCACTTGGGCGTGGCGTCTGCTCGACTGAACCCTATGCGCCGTCGATCTCGGCGGCCACGCCGTTGAGGATCAGCTCCAGCGCGAATACGAAGTCCTGGTCGGCCGCATCGGTATCGCCGTCCGACGGCGATTCGAACAGCGGACTGGCGAACAGTGCGGCCGCCTCGGGGAAGCGGTCCGGATCGACGAGGACGGCGAGCGTGCGGCGGTAATTTCGATTTGCCTGCACCTCGTCGAGACCAGTGCCGCGCCGCGCCGCGGTGATCTGCTGGGTGAGCAGACTCGCTTGCCGCACATGCCCGCTCACCAGCGTCAGGATGCCGACCTTGGTCGCCCAGTCGAGTCCGGTGTCGGCGAGTGCGCGCAATGCGGCATCCATCCAGCCGATCGTGTTCGGACCGCGAGGCGGCCCGGAGATCGGTAACTGCGGCAACCACGGATGCTCGGCGTAGACCGCGCGCATCGCGTGTGCCCACTGCCGCATCCCGGCCCGCCAGTCGAGGGATCCGGTCCCGAGATCCGGTGTCGGACCGGTCGCGAAATCGGCCATCAGCTCAAAAAGTTCATCCTTGGAACCGACGTGGCGGTAAAGCGCCATTTTCGTGAAACCCAGTGTCTGCGCGACCTTCAGCAGCGTGACCTCGCCGAGCCCGGCGCGATCGGCGAGGTCCACCGCGGCGCGCACGACCCGGTCGACGTCCAGTTCCGCCGGTCGTCCGAGCCGCGCGGGTGCCGGGAGTCGCCAAAGCCTGCCCAGGTCGGCGGGCACCGCCTCGTCGGCCATGGCCTTACCTCCTCGGTATCGCCGATGCTTCTGCGGGATATTAGTCCGAGAGATAGTATATGGTAGATAGTATCCCTCAGATACTATCTATTTGCGGAGAATGTAATGACCGATCAGCTGGTCGCCTCCAGATCGCGAGTACACGACGTCGACGCCATGCGCGGTTTCGCCCTGTTGGGCATCTTCATCGTCAACATCACCTTCATGGCCTCGGGTTATCCCGGCAATCTGGTTACCGACCCCGCGTACACCTCCACCCTCGACGACGCCGTGCGTGCACTGTCCGAGGTCTTCGTCGAGATGAAGTTCTATCTGCTGTTCTCATTCCTGTTCGGCTACAGCTTCACCCTGCAGATGGAGTCGGCGGCCGCAGCGCGAGCCGCCTTCGAACCACGGATGCTGCGCCGCGTCGGGGGCCTGTTCGTCCTCGGTGTACTGCACATCGTGTTCCTGTACGCCGGCGACGTGCTCACCACCTATGCGGTGGCGTGCTTGGTGTTGTACTGGATGCGGCGGGTCAGCGACCGAACCGCATTGCGCGTTGCGGCGATTCTGTACGGCTTGGTCGTGGCGAGCCTGCTGCTCGGCGCGGTGTTTCTGGATGCGTCGGCACTGCTGCCCTCGACCGCCGAGGCGCAAGCCAATGCCGAGCACGCGACCCAGGCCATGCTCGGCGGCTGGAGCGAGGTGATAGGCGAACACCTCGACGGCCTCGGACTCCTTGTCCTGCAAGCCCTTACCCTGCAGGGACCGACCGCGTTGGCGATGTTCCTCCTCGGCATGGTCGCGGGCCGGCGCAAACTGCTCGCCGAGGTACACGGCGACGAACCGATCCTGCGTCGAATCCAACTCATCGGCTTCCCCATCGGCCTCACAGGCAGCATCCTCTTCACCATCGGCGGCGGCACCGGCCACACCCTCCCGGTCGCAATCAGCGTCGCCACCGCACCCCTGCTCACCGCCGCCTACGTCGCGACTCTGCTCCGCGCAATGCACAGCCCCCGCACGTCTTTCGTCCGCACAGCCTTGGCCCCCGCTGGCCGCATTGCCCTCACAAACTACCTCGCCCAATCGGCCATCGGCCTACTGATCTTCACAGGAATAGGCATCGCCGCCGCCGGCACCTTCTCCCCCCTCGCCACCATGACCACAGCTCTGTTCGTCTTCACCCTCCAACTAGCTCTGAGCGCACTCTGGCTCCATTGGTTCCGCTACGGCCCCGCCGAATGGACCCTGCGCTGGATCACCAACGCCCACCGTCCCACCTGGCGCAGAACCCCACCCGAAGCGCTGCTGAATCAACCATGAGGCCGGCAAGAATGTCGGGGTGACGCAACGAGCGGAGGATAAACTCCTAGTTCTGGTCAACGGGATACCCGGCTCAGGTAAGTCGACATTGGCGGCTCTGCTTGCCCGCATTTTGGATGCGCAGCTGCTCTCCAAGGACACCGTGAAAGAAGCCTTGGCGGAATGCATTTCCCGACCCGATGCCGTGCCGTCGCTCGGCGCGATCGCGATGGAAGCTGTCTGGGCGATGGCTACAGCGATACCGCAGACGGTGGTGGTCGACTCATGGTGGTTCCGGCCACGCGACCTCGAGTTCACGCGAGCGGGCATTCACCGAGTCGGCGCCGATCGGGCGATCGAGATCTGGTGTGACGCTTCGGTGGAAACGGCGCGGGCCAGGTATACGCAGCGGCAGCGGGCTGCGGTGCATGACGATGGGCTTCGCCTTGTGCGCGATTGGGACACGTGGGCCGAGCACGGCCGACCGTTGGAACTGACCCCAGTGATCCATGTCGATACCACGAAGCCGACAGATACCGCTGGCCTCGCCCGCCAGATCGAGACGACCGCAGCTTCGGTTCATCCGACCCGAGCCGGCGCCCCCGCGCGGTCAGCGACGCACGGAGGAACTCCGGTGAGAGTGCTGCCGTCGCGGAATTGTGACTCCGATCAGCCGCGCTGAGGGATCGGACGATCAGGCGGGGATGGTTGCGGGGAGGCGGCTCAACGCTTCGAGGGCGGCGGTGGTTGTTTCGGGGGTGGCGGGGAGGAGAGGGAGGCGGACGGTAGGGGTCGGAATGCGGCACTGGGCGGCTAGCGCGGATTTGATGACTACCGGGTTGGGTTCGGCGAAGAGGGCTGCGGACAGGGGGGTGAGACGGTGGGTGAGGGCACGGGCTTCCTGGACGGGGCCGTCGCGCCACAGGTCGATCAGAGTGGCGAAGGCCGAGGTGGCCAGGTGCGCGGTGGCGAGGATTGCGCCCGGGGCGCCGAGGGCCAGCAGTGCGGCGGCGTGCAGGTCGTCACCGGCCAGGACGGTGACGTCGGGTGGGAGGGTTGCCATGAAAGTGGTTGTGGTGTCGTCGATGCCGCCGACGGCGTGTTTGAAGCCGATGATGTTCGGGATGCGGGCGAGGTCGAGGAGGGTGTCGGCGCCGAGGATGCGGCCGGTGCGGTGGGGGATGTTGTAGACGATGAGGGGGACCGGGCTGGTGGCGGCCAGGTGACGGAAGTGCGCGAGGACGCCGGCTTCGGAGGGGCGGGTGTAGTAGGGGACAACGGTGAGCGCGGCAGTGACAGTGGAGCCGAGGGTGGCTAGTGCTTCGGCCGAATCCGCGGTGGAGTTCGTTCCCGCTCCGGCGATCAAGGGGGCGTTGCGTTCTCGGCAGACGCCGCCGCAGATATCGAGGACGCGATGGCGCTCTTCGGGGGTCAGAGTGGCGGTTTCGGCGGTGGTGCCGAGGGCGACGATGCCGGTTGCACCCTCGTCGAGTACCTGATGAGCCAGGCCCGCCAGTGTGTCGGCGGCGAGTTCGCCGTTGGCGGTGAACGGTGTGATCAGGGGGATGAAGAGGCCGGTGAGCGTCATGGTCTCAAGCCTGGCCCGCCGCGATACGTCAGGTCCAGTTCGCGTTTCTTCCGTTGAGCATAAGCTGAACTGATGCTCGACGTTCGAAAGCTACGCCTGCTGCGCGAACTGGCCCATCGCAAGACGATCGCGGCGGTCGCGGAGGCTATGAGCTACACGCCATCGGCAGTCTCCCAACAGCTGACCGCGCTGGAGCGGGAAGCAGGAGTACCGCTGCTCGAACGGACCGGGCGACGCGCCACTCTCACCCCCGCCGCACTCACCCTGGTCGAACACGCGGAGACGATCCTCGCGGCCCTCGAACAGGCCACCGCCGATCTCGCCGCCTCCCGCGCAACACTCACCGGAACGCTGCGCATCGGCGCTTTCCCGACGGCCGTCGCCACGATCCTCGCCCCCGCCCTGGTCGCACTGAGCCACGACCATCCGCGACTGGAATTGCTTGTGACAGAACTGGATCCGATTACGGTCCCGGACGCACTCCGCACCGAAACCCTCGACGTCGCGCTGGTCCAGGAATACGACTACGTACCCGCCGAACCCGATCCCGCCCTGGACACCGAGCCGCTCCTCGAGGAGACCATCTACCTGGCCGCCCCGACCGCCACACCGCTCGAAGACCACCGCGACGCCTCCTGGATCGTCGGCACTCCCGGCACGCTCTGCCACACCATGACGATCCGGGCCTGTCAGGCGGCCGGATTCACCCCGCGGGTCCGCCATCACGTGGACGACTTCAGCACCGTCCTCGCCTTGGTCGCCGCCGGTCAGGGCGTTGCCCTGGTCCCCGAACTCGGCGCACTGACCCCACCGCCGAACATACTGCTCACAGCCCTATCCACCCGACGCAAAACCCTTCTGGCCTACCGGCGCGGTACCGGCCGACACCCGGCCGTCGCCGCCGCCCGAGCCGCCCTACGCACCTCTGCCACCACGATTTCCAGCACTCTCGGCAAATAGGGGTGCCCATGCGCCCGACCAGCCCACAACAATTCCACCCGATCTCGATCGGTGCGATCCAATCGCCGTGCTAGGCGACCGACTTCCGCAACGCCGCCAATTCGTCCCCACGCGGATCACTCACCACACCCGACTCCGGACTGTCGAAGATCTGCACCAGCCGCGAATCCTCCTCGAAGCGCGCCCACCCTGGATCACCCGACTCGGCGAAAGCCACCCACGCCGAATGGATTTCATCGGCGAGCGGTTGCGGCGGATTGGGACCGGTCAGGGTGCGCGCGCCCGCGAGTGCGTCGAAGACGAACGGCACCTCCAGAACGTGACAGGCACCGAGCCCCTCGATACCGGATGACCACGCGAACTCATAGGCGTAGCTCGGCGCGCCCGCGGCGGCGATCGACTGAGCGATCCGCAAGGTGTCCGAGCGGAAGGCCCGATCGGTAATGATCGCGGCGAACACATCCGCCGCCGAGGCGCCCGGACGATTCGCACCGTAGATATCCCCGAGCCCGGGATCGAGTCCGTAGCGGGTGAGCACGAAAGGCAGGGTCTCTGTGGTGATCCCGGCTGCGATACCCGTCGGCACCGTAAAGAACCGGAACTCCTCGGCGGTGCATCCGGCGATGAGCGGCACGGCCCGATCAGGTTGCGCGGCAAGCACTTTGACGGGTTGCCCGTCGAGCACCTCACCATCGATCACCGGAAGCAGACTCATGATCCCCATCCCGTTGGCAATGATCGAGGACCCCCACCGCGCCGGATCCGGATCGCTCATCAGCGCCAGCGCGAGTGTATCCTGCGCCGCGCGCAGCTCATCGGGACCCAACTCGCCGAAATCCGCCGCGGTGGGGCTGATACCGAGACTCGTAGCCAATTCTCCGGCGAGTTTGCGCGCATCCTCGACGGCCACCGCGGCGGATCCATTGCCGCTCTGCATGATCGCCTGCCGGAACAACCCACGCGAGAGCGGCGAAGCCATCAGCGTCGCCACACTCATTCCACCCGCCGACTCCCCGAATACGGTGACCCGGTTCGGATCTCCGCCGAAGGCCGTGATGTTTTCCTGCACCCACCGCAGCGCGAACAACTGATCGTGTAACCCCCGGTTCAGCGGTGCGTCCGGCACCGCAGCGAAGCCGGATATACCGAGCCGGTAGTTGATCGAGACCAGCACGACCCCGTCGCGCGCGAACGCCGCACCGTCGTAGATCGCCCTGGCGTTGGATCCTCGGGTGAATGCGCCGCCGTGAATCCACACCATGACCGGCAGTCCGGCACCGCCCGGATCCGGTGTCCACACATTGACATTCAGATATTCCTCGCCCGGTATCCCGTCACTGCCGATCAGCGCGTGGATCGGCGGGGGATAAGGGGTCTGCACGCAGGTCGCGCCGTGGGTGAGCGCATCACGAACTCCCTGCCAGTCCGGCACCCGCGTCGGCAGACGGAAACGCGCGGGACCGACCGGCGCCGCCGCGTACGGAACGCCGAGGAATGCGGTGATCCCCGCGGTCGTCCGACCGCGGATCTTGCCACCGGTGACGGAAACAATCGGTTCCATGAGACTCCTTCGCTCGACTCGATTCTCTACGCAGCCCCCCGCGTCGGACCACGGTTTCGAGCACCTCGCAGAACTTCCGGAATCTCTTCGGCATCGGACTCGGCCTCGCCGGCGCACGTTCGCTGGTCCGCCTACGGTGGAGGTGTGCTCATTCGCTCAGGCGATACCGTCATCGGCGCATGGGGCGTCCCCGGCGCCGCGTTGTCGCAGACCGACCACGAGATCGCCGTGGCCGCCATCGATCAGCTCGACTGAGGCGGGTTCCGGCGCGATGCAAGGCGCATGCAAGGCGATGTAAGCCAGCCGCAACCGCCCATCTGCAGAGTCGAGTTCATGAACGAGACATTCGATGTGGCCGTCGCCGGTGCCGGACCGGTCGGACTGATGCTGGCCTGCGAACTTCGCCTCGGTGGCGCCGAGGTGCTGGTGGTCGAGCGGCTGGCCGACCCCGATATGACCATCAAGGCCGCTGCGATCAATGTGCCCACTGCGCAGGCGTTCTACCGCCGGGGCATGCTGCCCGACCTGCTCGAACAGCAGAATGCGACGGTGCAGCGCATCCGCGCGGCGGGCATGTTCCCGAATGCCGCGACCCAGCGTCTGCCGATCGCTGGTCATTTCGCGGGCATCATGCTTCGCGCAGACGAAATCGACTTCGACGACCCGGTTTTCGCCGAACTCGGCCCGGGCGCCGAGGCGGTGCTGGTGGCCCAGCAGGCCATCGAGGCGATCCTGGCTCGGCGTGCCGACGAACTCGGGATCGAGATCCGGCGCGGTGCGGAGTTGACCGAATTCGACGATGACGGAACCGGTGTCACTGTCCGCCTCGCCGACGGCACCGTCCGCGCGAACTGGTTGGTCGGCTGCGACAGCGGCCGCAGCACGGTCCGCAAGCTGGCCGGATTCGATTTCCCGGGTCTGGACCCGGAGATCACCGGCCATCAGGCGGTCGTCGAAATGACCGGCGCGGAGGGCTTGCGTCCGGGCTGGAACACCACCCACACCGGGATCTACACCAGCGGTCCGACACCGGGCCGGATCCTGACCGTCGAACTCGACGGCCCGCCCGCCGACCGGACAACCCCGGTCACCGCGGCCGAATTGCAGGCCAGCCTACGCGCGGTGTCGGGTGTGCCGGTCGAGATCACCGCAGTGCATTCGGCAACGCGATTCACCGATAACACCCGCCAGGTCACCGACTATCGCAAGGGCCGGGTGTTGCTCGCCGGCGATGCGGCCCACGTGCATTCGCCGTTCGGTGGGCAGGGACTCAATCTCGGCATCGGCGATGCGGTCAACCTCGGCTGGAAATTGGCCGCGGTGGTGCGCGGCGATGCGAGCGAAACCCTGCTCGACACCTACACCGCCGAACGTCATCCCGTCGGCGCATGGGTGCTGGAGTGGACCCGCGCACAAGTGGCGCTCATGCGACTCGACCAGCGCAGCAAGGCATTACGCAAAGTGATGACCGATCTGTTGGCCACCCGCGATGGCAGCACCGCGATCTTCAAGAGGATCTCCGGTGTTCTGCACCGCTACGACCTCGGCGGTGGCCACGAGCTGATCGGCGCGGTCGCACCGGATATCGAGCTGTCCGATGGCAGTCGGGTCGGTGCGCACTTCGCCGATGGTCGGGCGATTCTGTTGGATCTGACCGATTCCGCGCAGCTGCGGACGATCGCCGCAGCGTGGTCGGATCGGGTACGCGTGGTGACCGCGAAACCCGTTGCACCACGCAAGCTTTCGGCAATGCTGATTCGACCGGACGGTTACGTTGCCTGGGCAGCGGATTCCGGCGATCGCGATGGACTTGCCGAAGCGCTGTGCCGCTGGTTCGGCGACAAATCCTGATCGGCTGGTGCCGGCCCGGCGATCAGGGACCGGGCTGGCACCCTCGGAGCATCAGGCCTCTTGGCGATACACCGCGACGACCGGAATCACCCGAGACGTCTTCGCTTGGTACTCTCCGAAACCCGGCATGATCTCGACCATCCGCGCATACAGCTCATCGCGTTCGGCACCGGTCACCACCTCGGCCTTCGCCGTATAGCTTTCGGTACCGAGTTCCACGGTGAATTCCGCATTCGCGCGCAGATTGTGGTACCAAGCCGGATGCTTATCGGCGCCGCCGTTCGAGGCGATCAGCACGATTCGCTCACCGTCAGGGAGATAGACCAGCGGGCTGGTGACCTGGCGACCGGATTTGGCGCCGATCGTCGTGATCAGCACCATCGCCGCACCCTCGAACATGCCGCCGACCTGGCCCGCATTGGCGCGGAACTCATTGATCACCTGCGCGTTGAAGTCGTTCACTGCACTCCCATCGGTTGTTTTCCGCACCAACCCGCGGATAGCGCCGGAAATTCCGCCCCGCTCCTTGCCGGACCAGTCGGGGCAGAATACAGTACGTCCGTACGGTTTGGTTGAATCGACTTGGAGCTGCCGATGTGGGATCCCAAGAAGTACCTCGCCTTCGATGACCACCGCTCGCGTCCATTCTTCGAACTACTCGGCCGGATCGGGGCCGAGAATCCGCGTCGCGTCGTCGACCTCGGATGCGGCCCAGGACATCTCACCACTTCGATTGCCGAGCGCTGGCCAGGCGCGGTCATCGAGGCATCGGATTCTTCGCCCGAAATGGTCGCCGCGGCAAGGGGTCTCGGCATCGACGCACAACTCGGGACGGTGCAGGACTGGCAACCGGCACCGGATACCGATGTCGTGATCAGCAATGCCGTATTGCACTGGGTCCCGACGCACACCACTCTGCTGCCCCAATGGGTGCGCGCGCTGCCTGCAGGCGCCTGGCTCGCGCTGCAGGTGCCCGGCAACTTCGACGCACCGTCACACCGCGCGATTCGTGAACTCGCGAGCCGCGAAGAATGGCGCGACCGGCTCACGCCCGCGGGCATACTGCAGCCGCGGGATGTTCTCGACCCCAGCGGATATGCCCAGGTGCTCACGCTCACCGGTTGCGCGGTCGACGCATGGGAAACGACTTACCTGCAACGGCTCTCGGGGGAGAATCCGGTCCTCGAATGGGTCACCGGAACCGCCCTGCGCCCGGTGCGCAACGCACTCGACGACACCGGCTGGCAGGAGTTCACCGCACAGCTGGCGCCACTGTTGCGCGCGGCCTACCCGCGCCAGCTCGACGGCACGACCTGGCTGCCGTTCCGGCGGGTCTTCGCCGTGGCACACAAGGACGGCTGAGCCCTGATTATACTTCCCGGCTATGGCTCAGGCGGCAATCCCTACTTCGGAAAGGTTTGCGATGGTTCCCAGCGTTCTCCCCTGTGCTTGCGGTCCGGACTGCCGGTGCGGTTGCCAGGATGGCGGCAAATGCTCATGCGGAGATAAATGCCAACACGAATGACCGATCGATGCTCCCGAATTCGGGAGCATCGATTCGTGTTCAGGCGGTGCCCGGCGCGACGAACATGAAGCTCTTCTCCTCGACGCGTTGCTTGATCCGCCACCGGCCATCGACGCGAGCGAAGGTGTCGTGATACCAGAGCCCGCACAGCATCAGACTCTGCCGACCTTCGCCGGTCGAGACCAGCATCGGGTTGTGACACATGGTGCGCGCGGTGGCGGTGTCGCCGTCGACGGTGATGGACGAATTGCTGATCAGATGTTGAAACGCAAGGAAATTCGGCATCACGCCGGCGAGGAACTTCTTGGTGGATTCGAGATCACCGACCGCGCCGCCCATGGCCGAATAGTCGATATGCGCATCCGCGGTGAAGATCTCGTCGAGCAGATTCCACTGATGGGTGTCTACCGCATGTGAGTACCGGACCATGAGGTCCTCGATCTCCATGCGGTCGGAAATCTCCTGTAGGGACAGCATGGTGCCTCCGAATTGCCGACACATCGTTCCGGCGGTGGCGCGGAACTGTGGGTCAGGGTAGCGGTTGGTTGCGCGGCGAATGGGATATCAGTGCGGTACGGCGTCGCGCACCCGCCCGTCCGCGTCGTGCAGTAGTGCGCGGGCCGCCGACACGTCGACTCCGGTCAGGCGCATGACGATAGCGGTTTTCACTTGGCCGTCGGCGGCATCCAATAGGGCCGCGGCGGTGGCGGAATCGGTTCCGGTCGCCTCAGCGACGATGCGGCGCGCACGGTCGACGAGTTTGGCATTGGTGGGCTGCACATCCACCATCAGGTTGCCGTAGACCTTGCCCGACCGCACCATGGCGGCGGTGGAGAGCATATTGCACACCATCTTCTGCGCCGTGCCTGCCTTCAACCGGGTGGAGCCGGTCAAAACCTCAGGTCCCGTATCGATTTCGATGCCGACGTCGGCGTAGGTGCTGGCTTCCGCGTTGCGGTTGCAGGAGATCGCGACGGTCGCGGCACCGATCGAGCGGCCGAATCGCAGCGCACCGATGGCGTAGGGGGTCCGGCCGCTGGCGGCCAGTGCGACAACCACATCGTCGCTGGTAAGTGCGATGGCGGACAGATCGGCGGCGGCCAGCGCGGGATCGTCCTCGGCACCTTCGACGGCGCGCAGCAAGGCGACGGGTCCGCCCGCGATTATGCCGAGAACCTCGCCGGGATCGGTGCCGAAGGTCGGTGGGCATTCGGCCGCATCGAGTACGCCGAGGCGGCCGCTGGTGCCCGCGCCGAGGTAGATCAGTCGACCGCCGTGCCGCCGTGCCGCGACGATCAGCTCGACCGCTCGTGCGATCTGCGGAATCGCCTGCGCCACAGCCGAAGCCACACCGGCATCCTCGGCGTTCATGGTGTGCAGCAGCTCGTCGATCGGCATCGAATCCAGCATGCTGGTGCGTGGATTCGACGCTTCGGTTGTCAGCGAACCGATTTCGGTCACCGCGACACCGGGTAATTCATTCGGCCTCCTTGGTTCGACGATCGGCTACCGCCTCGTAGGTGCGCCGCAGCGCCCTTGCCGCCGACGGCGTGCGTTGCAGGACGCCGACATACAGCGCATCGACGATGAGGAGCTGACTCATACGACTCGCCATTGCCGCGGAACGGAATCCGTCCTCACGTCCGGCCACGAGCACCGTGTGCGCGGCGGTATTCGCGAGTCCGGATCGAGCCCCGGCCGTCACGGCGACAGTGCGCACGCCCGCGTCGGCGGCCCGGCGCACGGCTTCGACGATAGCGGCGGTCTCACCCGAATGCGAGAACGCGACGGTTACATCACCGGTCTGGAGCAGGCTGGCCTGCACCAGCGCGTCATCCTCGGATGTGCATGCGCCGCACCACATTCCGATGCGGGTCAGCTTCTGCGCCATATCCATCGCGACGAGTCCGGACGCCCCGATGCCGACCAGATGCACCCGTCGCGCGCCCACCAGTGCGTCGACGACGGCTTCCATGGTCGCGGGATCGGCGAGTTCGGCGGTCGCCATCATGCCCTCGGTTTCGAAGGCGGTCAGTTTGTGCAGTACCTTCGATAAAGGGTCGTCGGCATCGATATCGGTGGCGAATACCGGCGCGTTGTCGTCGCCGCCGACCGCGGCCATTGCCAGTCGCAGCTGCGGATAACCTTCGTAGCCGAGGGTTTTCGCCAGTCGGACCACCGCGGAGGTGCTGGTCGCGGATCGCTCGGCGAGCTGGCTCACTGTGAGCTGTGCGGCGGCAGCCGGATCGTGCCGGATCACCTGCGCGACGCGAAGTGCGGTCGGGGTGAGTCGTGGTAGCGCCGCCAGCAGGCGAGTGCGTACGTCGTCGGAATCGGGCATCGTTCACCCCGCCAGCGTGAGTCGTCGGGGCATGGTTACCGGCGCGCCGGGCAGTGTGAATCCAGCCGCACCCGGGGTGATGGAACCGAGCACCGCCGCGCGACTCGCTCCGGTACAGGCGGGATGGCTACCCGCCAGACCGTGTGCGGTGAGGAAGCCGAGCACGGCGAATGCGGTGGCCTCCTTCGCCGCCGACGGTAGGCCGAGTTCGTCCGAAGTACGCAATTTCGTGGGGCCCAGAGATGCGCCGAGCATTGCCATCAGGGTGGGATTGCATGTCCCGCCGCCCGACGCGACGACCTCGGTCGGGCGCAGTGGTGCGAGGGCGTCGGCGATGGTGCGGGCGGTCAGCGCGGTCACAGTGGCGACAATATCGTCGGCGGAGGCCGCGGGGCCGTCCAACACGCGCTCCAGGTAGCTGCGGTTGAACAGCTCCTTGCCGGTGGACTTGGGGGCCGGTGCGCGGTAATAGGGTTCCGCGAGAAGGGTTTCCAGCAGATCGGTATCGATGTCGCCGCGGGCGGCACGTACTCCGTCACGGTCTAAATGCTCGACACCGCCCGTGCACAATTCGACGGCCGCATCGATCAGCGCGTTGCCAGGTCCGGTGTCGAAGGCGACCGGCTTGTCGCCGGTGACTGTGACATTCGCGATCCCGCCGATATTCAGCGCGGCCGCGCGTTCGGGACGTCCCGCCAGCCACAGCAGGTCGAACAGCCCCACCAGCGGTGCGCCCTGTCCGCCTGCGGCGATATCGCGCGAACGAAAGTCGCTGACGACCGGCAATCCGGTGCGTTCGGCGATCCATGCGGGCTGACCCAGCTGCAGCGTGCCCTTTACCGCACCGTCGCTCACCCAGTGGTAGACGGTCTGCCCATGGGAGGCAACGAGATCGGCTGTGCCGCCGAAGAACTCGTACATTGCCGCCAGAGCCGCATCGGCGAAGGCCTGGCCGATCGCGGTATCCAGACGGCACACGGTCGCCATGTCCATGGCATTGGGCGGCAAGGCGGCGATGAGTTCCGAGCGCAGTTCGTCGGGATACGATCGGCTGAGCTGTCCGACTAGTCGCACCTGAATCGTCGTGTCCCGCAATACGATGTCCGCCCCGACGGCGTCGATCGCATCGTGCGAGGTTCCCGACATCAACCCGATGACGCGCACTAGGCCACCACCGCAACAGGTTCCGGCTCATCCGGTGCGGACGCCGAGTGGAACAGGCTCGCGATGCCGCCGACGATCAATGTCACGAGTACACCGATCGGCACCAACCACTGTGCCGCGATCCCCTTTTCGACCACCTTCCCGGCGACGGTCACATCGATCTTGACCACCCGCACCACGAATGTCATCACGATCACCGTGGCAATGAAGGCGACGATCGCGTCGAACTGGTTGGCGCGCGCGACCAGTCGCCCGAGCAGGAACGCGCCGAGCAGCGCACCGTAGGTGTAGCCGGCGATGGTGAGCGCCGTCAGGTACACATTGCCCGTCGTCGCACTGAAACCCATGGCGAACAGCGCCATCAGCGCCGCCCACACCAGTGTCATCACGCGCGCCAGACGCAGCAGCGTGGCATCGGCGAGCGTACGTCGGGAGAAGCCGCGAATGATATCGGCGACCGTCGAATTGGCCATGGAATTCAACGCCGAGGACAGCGACCCCATTGCCGCGCCGAGGATTCCGGCGACCAATAGCCCGGAGACCACCACCGGCAACCCGTGCAGAATGAAGTTGGGATACAGACTGTCCGCGCTGGCCAATCCGAGTTCCTTGGCCGTCTTGCCGCTGTTGTATGACCACAGCAGCACACCGACCAAGGAGAACGCGGCGAATTGGATGGCCACGAAGATGCCCGAACCGATCATCGCCTTCTGACTGTCGCGCAGCGACCGCGTCGCCAGAATCCGCTGCACGATCAGTTGATCCGAGCCGTGCGAGGCCATCGCGAAGATCGCGCCGCCGATAACCGCGGTCGGCAGGGCGAATGTGCTGGTGAGGATGTGCGCGAGACCGAAATCGGTATCGAAGACGCGGAACTTGCCCGCATGCAACGCATCCGACCAGCCGGAGGCGCCGACATGGCCGGTGAGCACACAGATCGCGATAAGTGCACCGGTGAGGTAGAGGCCCATCTGCAGCGCGTCGGTCCAGATCACCGCCTTGATGCCGCCGAGGTAGGTGTAAACGACGGTCAACAACGTCAGCGCCACGATGATCGCGTCGTAGCCGAAGTCGAGTCCGAATTCGCTGAGCAGCAACTTGATCGGAATGGCTGAGGCGAACAGTCGCACACCTTCCGCGAGCAGCCGGGTGAACACGAAAGTCACCGCGGCCACGCCCTGCAGATAGCGACCGAAACGAAGCTCGAGGTACTGGTACGCGCTGACGAACCCGCCGCGCTTGTAGAGCGGGATCAGCACGATCGCCACCACCGTGCGTCCGATGATGTACCCGATGGCCAATTCGACATTTCCGAAGGCCTGATCGGTGTAGGCGCCACCCGGAATCGAAATGACGGTGAGCACACTCGTTTCGGTGGCCACCACCGACAAACACACTGTCCACCACGGCATACGGCCCTCACCGACGAAATAGTCGCTGCTGGACTTCTGTTTTCCGGACAGCCGCAGGCCGATCCACGCGACGGTGACGAGATAGACGACGATGACGGCAAGATTGAGTGCGTTCAACGCAGCTCCCCGGTGACGCGGCGGACTGAGTGCAATTAAGTGTCAGTGGTCACGCATGTCCTGTCAATAAGTGTCAGAGATTCGGGTGACCAGCGCTTCGAGCGCGGTGGTCGGGTCGAGGCCGAGCAATGCGGCACCGTCGATCGGATCGCCGATCGGATCGCGGCGGTCGATCGCGTGCGCGATCCGGCGGTCGAGCGGCTCCAGGAGTGGCGCGCCGAGCTTGGTGAGACCGCCCGTGATCGCATAGGGGACCGGTGGACGAATTCCGGATCGTTCGATCGCGGCGAGGACGGTGCGAGCGAGTGCGCTTGCGGCGGCTGCCATGATCGCGGCCGCGGTATCGTCGACAGCGGCGGCGACGAAGGGTGCGAACTCGGCGGCGATCAGGGCCGGATTATCCTGTTCGCCAAGATATTTCGGCAGTGCTTCCAGTTCGATGCCGTAGTGTTCGCGGGCCTTCTCGGTCAGGATCGTGCGTTGCCCGCGGCCATCATGGGCACGTAGTGCGGCGCGTAGACCTTCGAGGCCGATCCAGCCGCCGCTGCCCTCATCGCCGAGTTGCGGTCCCCACCCGTCGACTCGGGTAAACCCGCCGGCATCGTCGACGGCGGTCGCGACGGCCCCGGTTCCGATAGCCAGCACGACACCGGGGGATCCTCCCAGCGCCCCGGCGTGTGCGGTGACGGCGTCGGAAGTCACGGCGACCGCTGCCGCGCCGGGAACCTCCGCCAACCGCCGGGCAAGTGCCGCCGCCGCGTCCGGTGCCGATGCGGCACCCGCCGCGCCGACAGACAGCGTGAATGTTGTTGGTAGCGAATCGATCTGCCTTGTCACCGCGTAGATCGCACGCTCCGCCGCAATGACACCCGTCGCGTATGCCAGCCCCGGCGCACCCGGTGCTTCCGCATAGCCGACCTGACTTCCGTCGACGCGCAATGAACCGCGACAGCCCGTCTTGCCGAGATCGATCGCGAGAACATGGCTGGTCATGGGAACATCTTTACCCTGTGCTCGGCGAGATTGAGGCCATCGCTGAGTGTCGACGCCGCGACGAGCAGACGAGTTCGGCCTCCGAGTCCTTGACCGCTGCGTCAGCATCGAGGACCACGTCGATGCGATCGGGATCGACAACGATCACGCCTTCCTCCTCGGCGAGGATCAGGTCACCGGGGGATACCTCGACGCCACCAGAGGTCACCGGAGTCTGTAGCTCACCGAGTTGTGCGGTGGTGCCCGCCACAGGCGTGACGAAGCGGCTCGTTGATCTCGGCGGATTTCCAGCAAACTATTGGCACACCACCGTATGATGCGTCAAGAATTCGGTTTGCCCTGCTGCGATGACATCCAGGAGGTCATGCGCGTGGAAGACAACCGATACCTGGCCGAGGACGAAACGGCACGCGAAATGCGTCGCAGAATAGCGCTGGCGCTGCCCGCATTGGGGCTGATGGAGCCCGTTGTCTGGAACGGCTCGAACGGTAACGCAGCCGAGCCGTTGACCGTCGAATTCCCGACTGTCCAAGACCGGTCCCCGGGGCCGGGCACCACGATTCACGGCTTGGCCGACCTGAACTGGCAGCCTGTACCCGGCGCACCACCGCAAAGCTTCGAAACCGCCGACGTGCTCGGTTCCTATCGAACCCCCGGCTTCTACGCGAGCTATGCCCGCTGGCACCCCGGTTGGATGAGCGCCCCGCACGCCTACACCTTCGATCGCCACGCCGTAATGCTGTCGGGCGTATGGACGGTCGGCGCGGGCCCCACCATCGACCTCACCGCCACCCTGCCCATGTACCCTGGCGAATTCGCCACGCGCACAGCGGGTACACCGCACTACGACGGAACTTTGGGCGACAGCCCGGAGCCCGCGGTTTTCATCCTGTTCGGAATCGGGCCTGCCGTACCGATTCCCGTGGACCCCGCGCGGCCGCTGTTCGTCCGCATCTAGTCGCGAACCAGGCGAGAATGAGTGTGTGGCCGATCGTTGATGCGGAGGTTCGGTGCGACTGAATGCGAAACTGGCGCGGGAACGGTTCATGGCAGAACCGGTAGCCCGACTCGCCACCGTGTCCACCGACCTGCGTCCACATATCGTGCCGATCGTATTCGCGGTCATCGACCACATCATCTACAGCGCCGTAGATGCGAAGCCGAAGACGACAACAGCCTTGCGCCGCTTGGCGAATATCGCCGCGAACCCCACCGTAGCCGTGCTCGCCGACCACTACAGCCAGGACTGGACGCACCTGTGGTGGACCAGAGCCGACGGCACCGCGCGAATCGTTGACGCCCCCGAAGCCGAGCAAGCCCTGGAGCTTCTGACCGCACGGTATCCCGTCTACCGCACCCAGCCGCCCCCCGGACCGGTGCTGGCCGTCGACGTCACCCGCTGGTCGGGCTGGTCCGCGAGCTGACCTGTCGATCTACTCGCCTCGCGCAATGGACGTAGCCGTTCCTGCCGAGTCACACCACGGATCGTGAAAGCATGGGATCACCGGTCGAGAGGGGACACGCGTGGGGCAGCTGGAGGGCAAGGTAGCAGTGATCACCGGGGGCGCGCGCGGTCAAGGGCGTTCGCATGCGGTCACTTTGGCCGCTGAAGGCGCCGACATCGTGCTGTGCGATATCGCCGAGCCGATCAGCAGCGTGCCGTATCCGCTGAGCTCCGAAGACGATCTCGCCCAGACCGTCAAGCTCGTCGAGGAGACCGGGCGGCGCTGCCTCGCGGTACAGGCCGACGTGCGCAGCCGCGCGGCGATGGACGGGTTGGCCGAACGGGCCGTCGCCGAATTCGGCCGGATCGACATCCTGCTCGCCAACGCCGGTATCGCCTCGGGTGCGGCCATCGCCGAGATGGACGAGCAGATGTGGCAGGACATGATCGATGTCAACCTCACCGGCGTCTTCCACAGTTTCCGTGCCGTGGTGCCGCATATGATCGAACGCCGGTGGGGCAGAATCGTTGCCACCTCGTCCATCGTCGGCCGCATGGGAGCGGCGAACTCGGGCCACTACGCGGCAGCGAAATGGGGTGTCATCGGTTTGGTCAAATCGCTTGCCCATGAAGCAATTCCGCACGGCATCACCGTCAACGCGGTACTACCGGCCGGTGTGCGCACCGATATGATCATGAATCCGGCAATGTATTCGGCGATGGTGCCCGATATCGAGAATCCCACCCTCGAGGATGTGGAGGCGATGTTCGCCTCCGGTCCGCCGAATGGCGACCTCATTGTGCCGCAAGAGGTTTCCCAAGCAATCCTACTTCTGGTCGGCGAATCCGGGCGCCACTTCAACGGCGAAGCGATCACCATCTCCGGTGGCATGAGCGCGGGCACCATCTGACGCGCGCCGCAAATCAACCGAAGTCGCCCTTTACGTCGACTGAACACTCCCGCCGGCGCGACTAGTCACCCAACAGCTGCCCGTCTTTTTCGTCGGTGCGAGGTGTAGGCCGCCCTGTGGGACTGACCGCAAGTGGTGACACAGCGCCGTCCGACGCCGTACTCTCTGAGTACGGAACGCGTTGATCAGCGAATATTCGGACATCATGTCCGCGAAGTACGTGACCACCACACGTCGAATCGAATATCCGAACTCTCCGCCGCATCACCGGAGCTGGGCGCGCCTGTCCCGACACCACGGCCGCACCGATCGGCGTTCGCGTTTCAACCCGCATGAGGTCCGGAGCCTGGACAACAGGACGAATGGCAAACCAACAGCTCTCGTTATCGGAGGTGGATGATGGCCAGGAAGTTCGAGGGGAAGGTCGCGCTCGACATACGTGATTCGGTCCCCGATTGGGGGCCTTACGCAGAGCCGACGGCGCCGCGGGGCGCGCCGAATGTGTTGTATCTGGTGTGGGACGACATCGGGATCGGCACCTGGGACTGTTACGGCGGTCTGGTCGAGATGCCGAATATGAAGCGCATCGCCGATAGCGGTGTGCAGTTCACGCAGTTCCACACCACCGCCCTGTGTTCACCCACACGCGCCTCCTTGATGACCGGCCGGAATGCGACCTCGGTCGGTATGGCGACCATCGAGGAGTTCACCGACGGGTTCCCGAGTATGTGTGGGCGCATACCGGCCGAAACCGCGCTGTGCTCGGAGGTTCTCGCCGAGCGTGGGTGGAATACGTACGCGGTCGGCAAATGGCATATGACTCCACTGGAAGAGGAGAATCTGGCCGCATCCAAGCGGCATTGGCCGCTGGGGCGTGGGTTCGAGCGATTTTACGGTTTCCTGGGCGGCGAGGCCGACCAGTGGTATCCGAATCTGGTGTACGACAATCACCCGATTTCGCAGCCTTACCCTCCGGAAGACGGATATCACCTGTCGAAGGATCTGGCGGACAAGGCGATCGAGTTCATCCGCGATTCGAAGGTGGTTGCCCCCGACAAGCCGTGGTTCACCTACTTGTGCCCGGGAGCCGGGCATGCGCCGCACCACGTACCACGGGAATGGGCCGACAAGTACCGCGGCCGGTTCGACATGGGCTATGAGAAGTATCGCGAGATCGTCCTGGAGAACCAGAAGCGCATGGGTCTGGTGCCGGAGAACACCGAATTGTCGCCGATGAATCCGTATTCGAATGTCACCAGCGCGGACGGCAAGCCGTGGCCGGCGCTGGATACGGTGCGGGCGTGGGATTCGTTGTCGGAGGACGAGAAGCGGCTGTTCCGACGGCAGGCGGAGGTATTCGCCGGATTCCTGTCCTACACCGACGCGCAGATCGGCCGACTGCTGGACTATCTCGAAGAAAGCGGCCAACTGGACAACACCATCATCGTCGCGTTCTCGGACAACGGTGCCAGCGGCGAGGGTGGGCCGAATGGCACCGCCAATGAGATGAAGTTCTTCAACGGCTACATCGACACGATCGAGGACAGTCTGGGCAAGCTCGACGAGCTGGGTTCGCCGACCACCTACAGCCACTACAGCATCGGCTGGGCGATGGCGTTCAACACCCCGTACAAGCTGTACAAGCGATATGCCTCGCACGAAGGCGGCATCGCCGACCCGTGCCTGATGGCATGGCCGGCCGGTGTGGCGGCCCGCGGCGAAGTGCGCCACCAGTACCTCAACGTCTGCGATGTCACCCCGACCGTCTACGACCTACTCGGCATCACACCCCCGGATACGGTGAAGAACGTACGACAGCGTCCTTTGGAAGGCATCAGTTTCCGGGCGCTGTTCGATGACGCGAACGCGGACGTCGGTAAGCACACGCAGTTCTATTCGATGCTCGGCACGCGCGGGATCTGGCAAGACGGGTGGTTCGCCGACACCGTTCACGCGGCATGTCCGTCCGGCTGGGGGCATTTCGACCAGGACCGCTGGGAACTGTTCCATATCGAGCAGGACCGCAGCCAGATGCACGACCTGGCCGATGTTCATCCCGAGAAGCTGGAGGAGCTGAAGGCGCTGTGGTTCTCGGAGGCGGAGAAATACAACGGCTTCCCGCTCAACGATCTCGACGTCATCTCCATGATGACGCGTCACCGCCCGACGTACGGTGCGAATCGGGACAGCGCTGTCTACTATCCAGGCGTCGCGGATGTGGGCCCCGGGGCGGCGCTGGAGATTCAGGGACGGTCGTTCGCGCTGCTCGCAGAGGCGACGATCGACAATGCCGATGCCGAAGGGGTGCTCTTCGCTCATGGCGGCCGACTCGGTGGACACACCCTCTACGTCAAGGACGGCCACCTTTGTTACACCTATAACTTCCTCGGTGAGGAAGAGCAGACCATCGTCTCCGATCGAACGGTCCCGCTGGGCGACCACATCCTCGGCATCCGGTACGAGCGCCACGGTACCCGCCCCGATAACTTCACACCCACCGGTGAGGCCGTCTTGTACATCGATGAGAACCCGGTCGGCTCTCTCGATGACATGCGGACCCAGCCCATCGTTTTCTCCGGCGTCGGAGAAGGAATCCGCGTCGGCCGCGACAGCGGTCAGTCCGTATCCGCGAGCTACCGCTCACCGTTCCCGTTCACCGGGGGAACGATGCACCAGGTCATCGAGGACGTGAGCGGCAAGCCCTACCAGGACCTGGAAATGGCGGCGGCTGCGGCATTTTCGCGCGATTGAGGCGGCGATCCGTGGCTACCGCAACCCGTCACGATGTCCGGCGAGGCATGGTCCGGATATCCGGCGGCAGCTTCGCGATGGGATCGGAGGACTTCTTCCCCGAGGAGCGGCCGGTGCACCAGGTGCGGGTCGATTCGTTCTGGATCGATCTGCATCCGGTGACCAACGCCGCGTTCCGACGCTTCGTGAAACAGACCGGATACGTCACGGTCGCCGAACGTACTCCCGCGGCCGAGGACTACCCGGAGGCGGAGCCGGAGAACCTGATTCCGGGGGCACTGGTATTCCAACCCACCAAGGGACCGGTGCCATTGGACAACTGGCGCCGTTGGTGGCGGTATGTGCCCGGCGCATGCTGGCGCCACCCGCGCGGGCCCGGCAGCACACTCGACGGGCTCGACCGCCACCCGGTCACCCAGGTCGCCTACGAGGACGCCACTGCATACGCGGCCTGGGTCGGTAAAAAGCTGCCGACCGAGGCCGAATGGGAGTATGCCGCCCGCGGCGGACTGGACGGGGCCACCTACGCCTGGGGCGAGCAGTTCGAACCCACCGGCCGGCGCATGGCCAACATCTGGGTCGGCGCATTTCCGTGGCAATTCCACCCCGGTCGCGGGCAGACCGGGACGCCCGGCACCACAGCGGTCGGGACTTATTCACCGAACGGCTACGGTCTGCACGATCTGACCGGCAATGTCTGGGAGTGGACTGTGGACTACTTCCGCCCGCAGCACCCGACGCCGACCTGCTGTGCCCCACACAATCCGCGCGTGGACACCCCCGAACCAACAGCGCCGCAACGATTTCCACGCCGCATCATCAAGGGCGGATCGTATCTGTGTGCGGCCGACTACTGCCTTCGGTACCGGCCCGCGGCCCGACAAGGTCAGACCGAAGACACCGCTACCTGCCATCTAGGCTTCCGGTGCGTCGCGCACGACGCACCGGAAGCATGAAATTGCTTCCTCGACCGGCTAGCCGGTCCTCGACCGGCTAGCCCAGTTCGAGCGTGCCGAGAATCTCAGATGCACCAAACGACGCTACCGAGCGGGAAACACAACACGACCGAACCGGCCGGAGTGGCGGATGCCGACGGTGATTCGGCAGAAGCTGCGGGAGCTGCGAGGACTAGCAGAGGCAAGGCCATAACAGTGGCGGCAACGGTTTTGACTGTCTTATTGGACATTTTTCATCCTTCAACTAAAGGTTTGAATCGAGAATTATTCTCAACATCCCCGTAGTCGCCCTGTTGGGCCCATACGCACCTTTTGTCTGGTACGCCGAATTCGGTGATGTAGACCCCGACGAGCTCTATGAAGTCCGCGAACCAGGCGACGCTGCCAAGTTGCCGGAATCAAGCTCTGAATGCATCACGTGCCGATCGAATGCTGCTGGCACGCGGTTGGTTGCTTGGTGAAGTTCACATGATTTGCCCCGGATGGAGCACATCCTCCGGCGAGGCCGACAGTTGCTTCATCGGCCGGACCGAACAGGGACGCCATCTGGTAAACGGTAAGGCGTCAAGTAGAGCTTACCGCTGGCTACCACACGAATCGGTGGAAACTGGGGAACATTTCGAAGACAACTCTCCGATTTATGACGAGGCCCCGAGGCCGAGTCACCCTCGGTCGCCGTGGTCGGAGCTCCGTTCGGCAGTTCGATCGCCACACCGACCCCCAGTGTTCGAGCTATATCAGGCTATTGTTCGGTCCACACCGCTAGGTTTGCGGGCATCCTTCGCAGCCGGTGATGTATCGATAGGGGCCAACGCGTGACACTGACCGAAACCGACCCGCGCGTCGAACGCGACCGATCAGGGGAGCGGGGCAGCGACTACGCCAGGTTGTCTCGCCGAGTGCGACAAGCGGGACTGCTCACCCGGCGGCTGCGCTACTACGGTGGGCTGATCGCGGTCACGGTGGTGGGGCTGGCCGCCGGATGGACGGCGTTCGCACTCATCGGTGACTCGTGGTGGCAGCTGGGCACCGCGGTGTTTCTGGCCGCGATCTTCGCTCAGTTCGCCTTCCTCGGCCACGACGCCGGGCATCAGCAGATCTTTCGCACCCGCCGAGCCAATCAGCTGTTCGGCATGATCTGCGGGAATCTCGGCATCGGGTTGAGCATCGGCTGGTGGGTCGGCAATCACAACCGGCACCACGCGAACCCCAATACCGAGGGCGCCGACCCCGACATCATGGGCGTGCTGGCACACTCCGATGTGCGGGCGCGGGCCAGCCGCGGCATCCGGCGGCTGATATTCCGATACCAGGCATGGCTGTTCTTCCCGATGCTGTTGCTCGAAGCGGGCAGCCTGCACACCGCCAGCGTTCGAGCCGTGGCACGACGGGCGACGCCGTACTGGGCTTGGGAGGCCGCGCTACTGTGCGCCCACGCGATCTTGTATCTGTCCACGGTGTTCCTGGTGTTGTCCCCGGCTAAAGCGATTGCCTTCCTCGTCGTTCAGCAAGGCCTGTTCGGGTTCTACATGGGGTGCACTTTCGCACCCAACCACAAGGGGATGGCCGTACTGCCCACACCTGGTTCCACCGACTTCCTGCGCCGTCAAGTGCTCACATCTCGCAATGTCCACGGCGGGTGGTTGACCGATGCCGCCCTCGGCGGCCTGAACTACCAGATCGAGCACCACCTGTTCCCATCCATGCCCCGGGCCAACCTGCGCCGAGCCCAACCGCTGGTCGCCGCATTCTGCGCTGAAATCGGTGTTCCCTATCGCCAGACCAGCCTGTTCGGCTCATACGCCCAGGCGCTACGTCACCTGCACACCGTCGGTCGATCGGCCGGCGCGGCCTCCTCGTCGCGTTCGACGAGCTGATCGATTCCGGACAGCCCGGCAGTCAGCACATGAATGAACTTCGCCGCTGGTCCAGCCGCTCAACTAGCAGCCCGGCGAACCACACTGTTGGTCACTAGCCCTCCTCGCACTCGATTCCGGCCTGCATCGATGCCGACGACACGAACACCCTGCCAAGTAAACAACCTTGCGTAGTGTTTGCGCAGAATATCGAGTAGCCGATACTCGCGTGCGTCGGTTTGTTCGAGCGCAGGATTTTCGTATGACGCTTGCGATATTCGGCGTGGGCTTCCGCCGGGGTTGACACACGGTGGTGTAGCCCAATGTCCAGGGTCTTTCTCAGTCACTCCAGCCGGGACGATCGCGAAGCGATCGCCCTCAAGACGTGGCTGACCGCAGCCGATCCAGGCCTGACCGGTGAGATTTTTCTCGATCTGGACCGACAGACCGGAATTCCGGTGGGCGTGCGGTGGAAAGACGCGCTGCGCCGCGCGAGCGACCGGTGCGAAGCGGTTATCTGTCTCGTTTCCGATAATTGGGACGCATCGCGCGAATGCAAAGTCGAATACCGCCACGCCGAGGACCTGAACAAGCCGATCTTCGCGGTTCGGTTGCAGCCTTTGACCGGTCGCGATATCACTACCGAATGGCAGCGCTGCGACCTGTTCGGTGACGGTCCGAAAACGGAGATCGCGGTGGACGGTGAGTCACCCCCGGTGCGACTGCTCACCGATGGTCTACTGCGACTCCGGGACGGTTTGCGCGCGGCCGGGATAGGGGCAGATACCTTTGCTTGGCCGCCGCCGGACGAACCGGACCGGACACCGTATCGCGGCTGGCAGCCACTGGAACAGGTGGACGCCGCAGTGTATTTCGGGCGCGACACCCAGGTCGGTCGCGCTCTGAATGCGATACGGGGAATGCGCAATTGCGGCGAGGGTCAAATGTTCGTCATTCTCGGGCCGTCGGGCGTCGGCAAATCGTCGTTCCTGCGGGCGGGCTTGCTACCGCGCCTGCATCGCGATGACCGGCATTTCCTGCCGATGGGCATCGTCCGGCCGCAACGTAACGCGCTCACCGGCGGCAGCGGATTCGCACACTCGATTCACGACCTACGCGACAGCATGGGATTGCACACACCCAGCCTCGGTGCGATCAAGGAAGGAATTCGGGATGTCACCCGTCTGTGTGCATGGCTGACCGAGGCGCAGCAGGCCGCCAAGGATCGCATTATCGACGCGACCGACAACGTGCCACCCACGCTCGTATTGCCGATCGACCAGGCCGAGGAACTATTCGGCGTCGACGCGGGTGAGCAGGCAGGCGCCTTCCTCGGTGTGCTCGCAGAACTGCTCGGCGCGGACGACGCGCTGCCGATGATCGCGATCGCGACAATTCGCTCCGACCGGTACGAGCCACTGCAGACCGCGCCGCAGTCGGCCGCCCTGGAGGTCCGCCCGTTCGATGATCTGAAACCTATGCCGCAGGCTCAATTCAAAGAGGTGATCTGTGGACCTGCTCGACGCGCGCGGGAATCCGGGAGCCGACTCTCGTTTGCGCCCGACCTGGTCGACCGACTGCTCGACGACTGGTCGCGCGGCGCGGATACGCTGCCGCTGCTCTCCCTCACGCTGGCACGGCTCTACCAGGACTACGGCGACGCAGAGATCACACTCGCCGAGTACAACGCGATGGGAGGGCTGCGCCGCGTCGTGCAGTGCGAGATCGACGAGCTGCTCGCCGCGGATCTCTCAGCCAGGCAGCGGCAATTGAAGGTGCTGCGCACCGCGTTCGTACCGTGGCTGGCGACGATTAATCCGGACAACGACCAGCCGATGCGGCGCGCGGCGCGTTGGTTCGACCTGCCGTCGGAGAGCCACCCGCTGCTCGAGGCGTTCATCGCCAGGCGCCTGCTGGTCCGCGACGAGCGCGACGGCGAGGTTGTTGTCGAAGTCGCGTTGGAAAGCTTACTGCGCCAATGGGATACGCTCGCCACGTGGCTGCGCGAGCAGTCCACCGACTTGAAGAACGCCGACGAGTTGGAACGCGCGGCGCACGCCTGGAAAGCCAACGCGCGCAGCGACGAATGGCTGCTCGTCGGCAGCCGACTCGATGATGCCGAATCCCTCGCCGCCGAACCGGGTTTCCGGGAGCGGCTCAACCCGACGCGGGAATTCCTGCTCGCCTCCCGGCGGTGTGCAGACGAGCGCGTCGAGGCAGACCTGCGGGCGGCGCGGGAGCGTCAGGAATCCGCGGAGGCCTTGGCGGCTGCGGAAACTCAGGCCAAGGAAAAGGCGCAGGAGTACACCCGGGTGCTGCGACGGCGGTCGCAAATACTGCGGGTGGCGTTGGCGTTAGCGGTAGTCGCGGCGTTGGCCGCCGGATTCTTGTTCCTCAAAGCATCGAGAGCGGAGAAAGACGCGACCGCGCGCAGCCGGGATGCGACCGCGTTGGCACTGCTCGCGAATTCGCAACTGATGCTGTCCGGTTCGTATCCGGGCGTCAACGACGACGTGCTCGCCATGCAGAGTGTGCTTGCCGCGCGCAGTTTTCCGAACCGCAACAACGGCGAATACTCGTTGCTCAGCGCCGTGAATCAGCTACGCAACCTGCGCAAGATCATCCCCACCGGCGGCGGCGACCTTCGCAGCGTCGATTTCAGTCCCGACGGCACGCGCGTCGTGTCCAGTCATGGTGAGCACATCCAGCTGTGGGACGCCGAAACCTGGAAGCCCATCGGCGAGTTCATGACCGGGCACACGCGGGAGGTGATGCAGGTCGCGTTCAGCCCCGACGGCAAACGCATCGTGACCGCCAGTGTCGACAACACATTGCGGCTGTGGGATGCCGAGACCCGCCTGCCGATCGGCGAACCGCTTCGCGGACACGAAGCACAGCTCACCAGCGTCGCGTTCAGCCGGGACGGCCGCCGAATCGTGTCGGGCAGCTCGGACAAGACGCTACGAGTGTGGGATGTCGAATCCCGCCAGCAGTTCGGTGAGCCTATGCGCGGACACGAGAGAGAGGTGATGAGCGTCGCGGTCGGCGTCGATAACACGGTCGCGTCAACAGGTTTCGATGGCACGGTTCGGCTGTGGGATATCGAGTCCCGTCAGCAGATCGGCGAGCTGATACGCGTACCCGGAGAAGAGTTCAGCAGTGTCACGTTCAGCCAGGACGGCACCCGAATCGCAGCGAGTGGTTCCGAGACCACGATCCGGCTGTGGGATGCCCATACCCGCCAGCCGATCGGCGAACCGCTGCGCGGCCACACCGCCGCTATCGAGCGAGTGGTGTTCAGCCGCGACGGATCCCGGCTCGCCTCGGCAAGCGACGACAAGACGGTGCGGCTGTGGGATACCGCGACCGGCCAGCCGGTCGGAGAACCGTTGGTGGGACACGAATTCGCGGTCAGCGCGGTCGCCTTCTACCCTGACGGACAGCGTCTGGTTTCCAGTGGCTTCGACGAAACGCTGCGCGAATGGGACGCCGGTGGCGGACAGGTTCTCCGCGGGCACAACGGGGGAGTTCTCGCCGCGGAATTCAGCCCGGACGGCACTCGGATCGTGTCCGACGGTGTCGATGCGACGATACGGCAGTGGGATGCCCGTACCGGGGCACCTCTGGCTGCGGTGATCCCGATCGAGGGCGTGCCCGCATGGCACTTCAGCCCCGACGGCACGCAGATCGTCACGATCTCTACCACCATGCTGCGACACTGGGACCTGGCCAGCGGTGCTCCGGTCGGGAACTCGATCGCCATACCGCCGGACACCAAGCGTCTGGCATTCGGCGTCGCCGACCGAAAACTCGCGACGGACAACGGCACTGATATCCAGATACGCGACATCGACACGATGCAGCCGATCGGTGTTCCAATTCGACAGCCCGCGTTGAATGCCTTCGAATTCAGCCCCGACGGTCGACAATTCGCCACCGGCGGCCGGGACTGGAGTGTCCGCCTCTGGGATACGAACTCGGGCCAGCAGATCGGTAAGGTCCTGAAAGGCCAAGGCTGGGTCAAGGACATAGAGTTCAGTCGGGACGGCCACACGCTCGCCGTCGCATACCAGGACAAGACGGTACGGCTGTGGAACGCGCAGACCGGAGATCCCATCGGCGATCCCATGCGGACCGATGGCTGGGTAAGCGACCTCGCGTTCAGCCCCGACGGCCGAACCATCGTCACCGGAGGTGAGGACAGCACCGTTCGTTTGTGGGATGTCCAGAAGCACAGTCAGATCGGTTCTGCCCTCATGGGACACACCCAACCGGTAACGCATGTGGAGTTCAGCCCCGACGGCAAGGATGTCGTGTCGACGAGCTACGACGGAACCATCCGTGTTCGGCCGGTCCCGACCGCATCAACAGACATCTTGTGCGACAAGATGACCTCCAACATGAGCCGGGAACGCTGGAACTCCTGGGTCTCGCCGAAAATCCCTTACCACAAACTGTGCCCGAATCTGCCGATCAAGGGTGAGGAGGGCAAATGACAGTGGCTTCCGATGACGAGCTGGTGAATGCCCTCTGGGAGAGGCGGATTCGCTGGTCCCATGCGGCCACCCGGATGAAACTGCGGATCGACCGACTCCGGCTGACGGTGCTGTACCTGAGCAGTTGGGGAGCGATCGCGGCCGCACTGACGGCTACGGTGCTGCGGCAGTCCGGGCTGAGCTCGCGCATCGTCGCGGCCACCGGTGCGGCGGCACTGGCAGGTGCCACCTATGTCGGAGCACAGTTACTGACCTCGGAAGCGGTCCGGCGCTGGACCCGCGCGCGGGCGGTATCGGAGGGAATGCGACAGCAGATCTTCAGGTTTCGCGCGATTCCGGGCACAGTCGCGCAGCTTCGCGCCGAAGTCGAAGAGCTCGAACAGGCCGCCGAGGACCTCCTGTGCTTCCTCGAGGAGGCGCCGCCCGTGGGACCCGCACCTGGGCCGCTGACACCGGAGCAGTATGCGAGCAAACGCGTCGAAGGCCAGATCACCAATTACTATCGCCCGACCGCTCGACGGTATTGCGCGCGAGCACAATTCCTGCGTCGGGTCGCCATCGCACTGGGGCTGATCGCCACGATGGCGGCGTCGGTCAGCACCGCGGTCAGCGCCGACGCCGCCACCCGAATCGCACCATGGATAGCCGTTTTGACCACACTCAGCGGTGCGCTGGTCGCCTATCTCGCAAGTAAGCGATATGACTTCCTGGTCATCAGCTATCTCGCGACCGCCAACCGGTTACAGCGACTGCTCGACCACTGGCGAACAGCGGGATCCCCGACCGGTCCACCGCAGTGGTCGGAATTCGTCGACGACTGCGAGAACACCATCGCCGTCGAAAACGAAAGCTGGCTGGCAAAATGGGCCGACGCTCGCTGACCATTCGAGCGAGGTCGTATCAACTGTCGGGCTGTTCGATGAACTCCGGGTAGACCGTGAAATGGCGGACCGTGCCTGATAGGTCGGGGAGTTCGACAGGTGTCGTCCATGTTCGGAAGTTGTCGTAGCAGTCGCTGTACAAGTATTGGTGGTCGGTATAGGCGTCGAAATAGATTCGCCAGCCGCCGCCGGGGAGCGCGATGATGCACGGTCCTTCGACGGGCGCGCCCCAACCGGCCCAATCGTCGTTTGCCACAAAGGTGTACGGGCCGAGCAGATGATCGGCGACGGCGAGTTCGATGTATTTGGTGGATTCATTCTTGGTGAAGGCGTAGTAGCGCCCAGCTGCGCGGACCACGGTGGTGTCGATATAGCCGTAGGAGGTGTTGTCGGGCTGGGCCAGCCCGATCAGCGGCCTCGGTGCGCTCCATGAGCGCAGTTTCGGGTCAGCGGTGGTCAGGTGCGGTGTGAACCGGTAGCCGTCCGACAACGAGACGATGACACTGATGCTTCCGTCGGTGTCGATGAACCACTCCGGCGCCCAGGTCGATGTCACGCCCGGCAGCGGCACCATGATGTCGTAGAGATGACTCCAGTTCAGCCGGTCCGCGCTGTAGGCGAAACCGATGGTTCGCCCTTCCCAGCCGGTGGTGTAGGTGAGGTAGTAGTAGCCATCGATATTGCGAAAGACGCTGGGGTCGCGCAGCAGACCCGTCGGCGGCCGGTAGGCGGGCCCGCTCAGCTGCCGGAAGGTGATCGCATCGTCGGATTCGTAAACATACAGATCGGTTTCGCTGTCATCGGTGAACGCGGTCATGGTGTATCGCGGCACCGAAGGTGGCCGCTGCGCGGCCGCCGCGTGCCCGGCGGCAGGTAGCGCCGCAGCCAACGCCAGCAACGATCTTCGGCTGAGCACCATCCGCTGATTGTGCCGCGAAGTCGACTGAACATTTGCCGACACGCCGACGGGGTATGCGAGGGCTAACAGCCAAGGCCCGCGGCACCTTTCACGCGAGGCCGACACGGCACGCCCCGCTTACCCTGCTGGACGCTACTCGGCCCGCTCAGTTCAGGAATCGGTATCGGCCGCGCGGAGTTTCGCCAGCAGGGGTTCGGCGGCCTCGGCGAGGAATCGGTCCTGTTGTTCGTCGCCGATTTCGACGACAGCGATGTCGGTGAAGCCAGCGTCCTGGTAGGGCCGCACCGCCGCCACGATGGCGTCGAGATCGGGACCGCACGGGATCGTCTCGGCGATATCTTGCGGGCGCACGAACTGCGTCGCGGCCGCGAAACTCGCCGGCGTCGGCAGGTTCGAGTTGACATCCCACCCGCCCGCAGACCACCGGAACTGTTCGTGGGCGCGCTGGATTGCTTTGTCGCGGTCGGTATCCCAGCTGATCGGCAGTTGCCCGGTCACGCGGGACTTCGCCGCAGCGGAGTCGTTCGCGCGTACGCTATGCCATGACCGAACGAGTTCGGCATCGGGACTGGTGCTGACCATCTCGTCGGCCAATGGGGCGAATCGCTGCACCGATCGTGGTCCGGATACCGCGACCGCGATCGGTACCGGCTGGTCCGGCAAGTCCCAGACCTTAGCGGCGTCGACTCGATACCAGTCGCCGAGTCGGCTGACGGTCCCGCCCGCGTGCAGATCACGAATGATGCCGATGGCCTCCGCGAGTCGCTCCAGCCGTTCCTCGAGCCCGGGCCAGCCCGCACCGATCACGTGTTCGTTGAGGCTCTCGCCGCTTCCGAGCCCAAGGGTGAACCGCCCTTCGGCCAGGATCTGCAACGTCGCCGCCTGCTGCGCCACAATCGCGGGGTGGTAGCGCATGGTCGGGCACGTCACGTAGGTCATCAACGGGATTCGCCAGGTCGCCTGCGCGACGGCCCCGAGGGTGGTCCAGGCGTTCGGGGCGTGTCCCTGCTCCTCGAGCCACGGTGCGTAGTGGTCGCTGCTGACCAGGAAGTCGAATCCTGCCTGTTCAGCGGCGACCGCATAGCGGACGAGCTCGCGCGGGCCGCTCTGCTCGGTCATCAGTGTGTATCCGAATCGGGTCACTGTCGCTCCTTCTCGCTCGGCGGTGGATATCGGTGGGCTACCCGTCTACCGCGTAGTTATCGGTGACGCTTTCCACGCATACGAGCAAGGGCAAGTCGTGACCCGGCAATACCCGCCTCGGATCGACAGATGCTTGCTCGGCACCGCGGGCAACCGCCGCAGACGTCAGAGCGAGGCGTCGTCCATTGCCTCGCGCACCATGTCGAGGGCGACTTCGACCGTGCGCCTCAGCACATCTTCGGGTTCGCCATCGAAGAGCTCATGTCGTGCCCAAGTCCCGCCCTCGCCGTGGACCGCCAGCCATACCGACCCCGCCGGTTCACCGTCCTGGGGATCGGGGCCGCCGACCCCCGTCACAGCCACAGCCACGTCCGCGCCCAGCAATTTCCGCACGCCGATCGCCATGGCTCGAGCCGCGGTCTCCGACACGACAGGTACGTCGGGAACGCCCAGGACCTGCCGTTTGACATCAGCACTGTAGGCAACCACCGCACCCCGCAACCACCGCGCCGAGTCCGGGGCAGCCCCCAATGCCGCCGACAACTGCCCGCAGGTCAACGATTCCGCAACCGCCACCATCCGTTTCGACCGCATGGCGACCGCGGCAACTCGGCTCGCAGACTCATCGATTCTGGACATCGAAACCACCCTATCGGTTCCGGCAGACCTTCCCCGGTCCTTCCAGCACTGGGCGGCCGGCGGTTACACGTTGGCCGTGGTCTTCGCCGGCGGGTGTATGACGCCGGTGAAATTTCCGCTGGAGAGGTTGTAGGTGTGCTGGCGTACGGCGTCGCCGGAGTTGCCTTCGATGGTGGTGATGCTGTTGCCGTTGCGGGCCACCACGACACCGATGTGGTGTTGGCCGCCGAAAACGACGAGGTCCCCGGGGCGGGCGCTGGACATGTCGCTATCGGCCCAGCCCTTACCTGCGGCGTCGGACCAGACGCTGGGCACGTAGTTCTTGTTGCTCCAGCCGACGTCGATGCCGGACTGCTTCCACACCCAGGTGGCGAAGGACGCGCACCATGCGTCATCGATGTTGTAGGGGCGGTTCACGTGGTTGGTTCCGATTTCGGTGACGCCGAGTTCGTTCTCGGCGAATCCCTTGATCTTGTCGATAGTGCTGGAGTCGGCGGGCGGCACATAACTGTGGCCGGACCACGGTGTCGTCAACGGCGCCGTGGTCCCACCGTAGCTGCTGCTGATCGGGTTGTCGGGGACGGAGTTGTTGATGTGATCGGCATGGCGCTGGATGTCGGTCGCGGCGTCACGCATCCGCTGCTCTACTGTCGCGGCGGCGGTGGCGCATGCGGTCCGCAGCGGGCCCTCCACCGATTCCGGCCAGTATTCTCTGCCTGCCGGGTCGACGCGGGGTCCGGGTGTGTTCTTTGCGTCGTCGATGGTGCGTTGGAGCCGGTTGACCGCTGTCTCGATGTCGTCATATGCGTCGCCCGCCACGGAGTATGTTCCGTAGGTCGAGCTGTCGACACCTTCGTCGTTCGCGTCCATCGAGGCTTCGATGTCGCGCAGCGCGGAGACGGTTTCGTTGTGGTTGGTGGTCGTGATCGACTGATTCTTGTCGTCGATAATCTTGTTGTCGCGCAGTAGTTTCACGAATTTCGGGGCCCTGGACGGAGTGCCCGCGCCCAGGTTGTCGACATTGGCTTGGATCGCAGCGCGGGTGGCGCGGACGGCGCTTTTGAGCGTGTCCGATGCGTAACCGGGAACCGTCAGCTCGACGACTTTATAGTGGTCGACGGTCGGGCTCATCGCAGCGCCTCGTTGTCGCTCGGCTGTGGACCAACGAATAGCGACATCCGTAATCCTCTACTCCCAGGGACCGACGCGATTCGAGTATCGGTCATTCCCAGAATCGGGAAATGATGATCCAACATCCTTGCCCGGTCTTTCGGGTTGTTGACGCCGTCTTTCGCCTGGCGCCCAGGGGAGGGCGGCTCGACGCAGAGGATGCGTGGATCTAAATCCATTGGGCCAGAGACTTTCTGGGCAACCGACCGACGTTTTCGGCCTTCGGCTACCTGAATCGAGCTCGGCTCAGCCGTTGGCGAGCGCGTGGTCAGCGAGTGCGGCGATGACCGGTCCGAGTGTTCTGGCGTAACCGACGGTGAGGTGGTTGTCGTCGCGGTACACCAGGTTGTCACCGATGATGAGGGGGCAGCGGGCGGTCGTGCAGAACAGGGCGGTCAGATCGGCGTACTGGCCGCCGCCGGCGATGGCTGCCGCCTGCTCGGCCCCGATACCCGCATCATCGACCGCGACCGGCCGGGCCGGCGTGCATGCCGCCGGATCGTCGATATGTTCGGATAGGCATACCGGCACGGTGGCGTGCGGATCGGGGATCGGCCCGAGCACGAGGACCGCCGCTCCCGTCGCTCGCAGCTGGCCGACCAGGCGGTTCAAGCTGTCGACCCAGGCCTGGTCGTAAGAGACGAAGCCGAAGTCGGCGCCGTAGCGCCGGGACATGCTCAGCACGATCAGGCGGGGGCGTTCGGCCCGCAACCGGGACAGGATCTGGTCGCGCCACTGCTCGCATTCGGTGTACTCGCGGCCCAGATAGGGACTGGTGATGGGCAACCCGAGCAACGGACAGGTGACCTTGGCCATGGTTTCCAGCCGCCAGTGCCGCTGCGCGGCGATCGGCTCGAACGCCGGATGCCACATCGCGGCGTGTGAATCACCGACGAGGGCCACTGTAGTGGCCGAGTCCGGATCGCCGGAGGCGCACTCGGCCTGTCCCACCTCACGCCACGATCGCACGCAGCCGTCGACGAACACGCCCGCCTTGTCGCCGGGCGCGTCGGCCAGTGCGGGGCTCAGATTCGAAGGGACAGCTCGGATTTCGGCCGAAGCAGCGACTGCGGCCTGCGTCTGCGCGGTCAGCTGCCGGACCGCCGCATCGCGTGCGTCGGCGCTGGGAGCGGCCGGTGCCGCCGGCGTGGCGAGTGTGAGAGCCGCGGCCGCCGCGCCACGGCCGACCGGGACAGGTACGAGCATCAGCAGCATCAGTCCCGCACAACCGGCGACCGCGGTGATCGCGCCGCCGCAGGCGAGGCTGCGTACGGCTGACCCTCGCAACGGGGCGGCGAAGCGAACCGGATTCTCGACCAGCCACAATGTGAGCATGGCGAGTCCGCCTGCCGTCATGACCGCGCCCATAGAGCCACCCAGTCCGAGTTGGTGACCAAGCACGCGCGGTGCCAGCAGTAATACCGGCCAGTGCCACAGATACCAGGAGTACGACAGGCGGCCGATGGCCCGCATTACCGGCAGCGCCAGTACGCGACCAACCCCGAATCGTGTTTCCCCACAACCCGATACGATCACCAGGGCAGTGCCGAGAACGGGGAGCAGTGCCGCAGCGCCGGGATACGGTGTCGTCCCGTTCAGGTGAGTACATGCCGCGACGATCAGGACCAGCCCGATCCATCCAGCAGGGGCGGCGACCGCTTTCGGCAAACGCGACCACGCAGCGGTCGACAGCGCGACGATGCCGCCGGTGCCCAGTTCCCAGGCCCGCGTCGGCAGCGAGAAGAACGCCCACGGTGGCAGCGTGCTGGTCCAGATCAGCGAGATCGCGAAGGAGAGCGCGGCGGCTACCGCAACAACGATCAGGTACGGGAACACAGCTGCCGATCCGATTCGGCGGCGGCGCGCGAACCAGGCCGTGACCGCGATCAGTACGGGCCACAACAGATAGAACTGCTCCTCCACACCGAGCGACCAGAAGTGCTGAAACGGCGATGGAGACGTGCCGCCCGCCAGGTAGTCGGTGCCGCGTAGCGCGAGCCGATAGTTCCCGGTATACAAGGCGCTGGCGATCCCATCGCCGAGGACCTGGCGAGCCTGCAGCGGCGGCAGTAGCACCGCCGCGCCGATCGCGGTGGCAACCACCACGACGCCTGCCGCGGGCAGCAGACGGCGGGCCCGTGCGCCGTAGAACCGCACCAGCCCGACAGTGTCGGCGGAAGCTGCTTCCCGCCAAAGAATTCCGGTGACGAGGAAGCCGGAAATGACGAAAAAGACATCGACACCAACGAATCCGCCCCCGACGCCGGGCATGTTCACATGAAAAAGCACAACGGCCAGTACGGCGACTGCTCGCAACCCCTCGATGTCGGGCCGAAATGTCGCGCACGGTGTCGCATTGAGCGCCTGATCAGCCTGCCGATCTAGCAATCCGTCGCTCGCCGCCACCGTCATGCGCGGCATTGTTACCGATCCCGCCAGCTATGTCACGGCAACTCACCGCGCACCAGGCTGCCCGACCTCGATCTTTCGACCCCACACGCGATGAAATTCGGTTGCGACCGTGCTCTGCCGCTGAACCAGAATGTTGGCTATAGTTATGCATAGTCAGCTAAGATGGGGTCGATCAGGAAGGCAGACATGACCAGAATCGAAGGCGCTATCGCACTGGTGACCGGCGGGCAGCGCGGCCTCGGCCGCGCGTTCACCGCCGAGCTCCTGGCGCGCGGCGCGGCCAAGGTCTACGCCACCGCCCGCAAGCCCGAGGCGGGCGATGACGCCCGCGTAGTGCCGCTCGAATTGGAGGTTACCGATCCGGATTCGGTTGCGGCCGTGGCAAATCGGGCCACTGACGTAAACATAGTCATCAACAATGCGGGTGTACTGCGCCCTGCGCCGCTACTGCATGCCGAAATGGCCGATGTGGCCGAAACATTCGAGACCAACGTCTTCGGTCCCCTGCGCATCGCCCAAGCCTTCGCTCCTATCCTCGCCGCCAATGGTGGTGGCGCACTGGTGGATATCCACTCCGTGCTGTCCTGGAGCTCCGGAGCCGCGGCCTACGGTGCGTCCAAGGCCGCCCTGTGGTCTGTGACCAACTCCCTGCGCATCGAATTGGCGGCGCAGGGCACCCAGGTCATCGGCGTCCACCTCGGCTTCGCCGAGACCGACATGGTGAAGGCCATAGATGCCGCCAAACTCAGCCCCGCCATGGTCGCCGCCGCAGTCGCCGATGGCCTGGAAGAGGGGGCGAACGAGGTCCTCGTCGATGAGTTCACCCGGCAGGTGAAGGCCTCCCTGTCCGGTCCCGTCGAGAACCTCGTTCTTCCCTTCCGTCGCTGACACATCGCTTGGCCCAAAGGAATTCACCATGCCGCTCTGGCACATTTACCACCCCGCGAACACCTATACCCCCGAGGACAAGCAAAACTTCGCCCGGGACATCACCACCTACTACGCCCGCTTCGGTCTGCCGGAGTTCTATGCCGTAGCTCTGTTCCACGAACTCGCTGCCGACTCCTTCTACGTGGGCGGCAAATCCACCGCCGCCTCGGTGCGCATCACCATCGACCACCTCGCCCGTCAACTGGACGACCCCGAAATGCGAAAACGCATGACCCGAGGCCTCGACACGCTCATGGCCCCTTACACCCACGATCGCGGCCTGTACCTCGAATTCAATATCAACGAGGTCGCCCGCGACACCTGGATGATCGCCGGCCTCTTCCCGCCACCGGTTGGGAGTGATATCGAGGAGACCTGGGCAAAGGAAAACAAGCCTATCCCGTACTGAAGTCGCCCGCGGGCCGTCTCGCCGCGATCAGCGCGGCGAGACCGGTACCGAATGCTGTGGGCGGGGTCGGCCGTTCCTCACTGGCTCACGACGCTCTTGGCGCCCACCATGCGCACCATGCTGAGGATCGGCAGTCCGATCACCAAATGTTCGATCGCGGTGGAGATACCGATCCAGAGGTGGCTCGACAATGCCAGTGGAATGATCACCGCCGCGGCGGTGAGGATTCCCACGATCCAGTTGAAGAACAATTCCGGTGAGGGAGTGCCCAGGCGCAGCAGATACCAGAGCACCCCGGCCAGCAGCGTGCAGATGAAGGCCACGGCCGCGAACCAGTACGCGTCCTGGGACATGGGGTTCCACACCCCGAACTTGCCGCTCTCGGTCACCCGGGTGGCAATGATCTCGATGATCCAGGCGCACAGCCAGCCCGCGAGCGCGGTCACCACCGCCGCCGCGAACACACCACCAACGAACATACCGATGTTGACGTCAGGACCCTGCTGTGGTCGAGACTGCCGGTCCGGATAATCAGACTGTTGATACCTGCTGTATCCGTTGTCTTGGCTGTATCCGTTTTCTTGGCCGTAGCCGTGATCTTGGCCGTAGCCGTGATCCTGGCTGTATCCGTGATCCTGGCTATACGCCGGGTCACGGTAGTTCCCCGGCTGAAAACCGGATTCGTAACGTGCGGTGTGCTGGTCGCGCGGATCCCTGGGGTTCAACCGCCGATCACCTCCGTCGAGAGCATGCGTGTGCGTCGAGTGTAGGGCCGCCGCGAACAGGCTGCTGCCCGCTTGTCTGTTCCGGCATTCCGTTCACTCGGGGTCGGCACAGCTTGACATACGTCATCGGCGGTAAGGGAAGGCGACACCGGGTGAATCGTGGATCTCGCACGATTCGCGTGATCGATCCAAATCGGAACACGAACGGGTGCTTGATGATTCATCATGTCGCGGGTGTCCTGATCCTGGGCCGATGGCGTCCGGTTCCCGCACTTGGAGGGTCTGCGGATCGAGAGCTTACAACGCGGGCAGCCAAGCGGCCGAAGGCAACTGCCGCGCTAATCGCGCCAGACGGGCGGGCGCTTCGCAAGGAAGGCCGCCATCCCTTCGCGGGCGCCGGGAAGTTGGGCGGCGGCGGCCATGACTTCCAGGGCGAGGGCGTAGGCATCTGCTTCGGGGCGGTCGAGTTGGCTGTAGAGGGTGTGTTTACCGAGGGCCTTGCTGGCCCGGCTGCCTCGGGTAGCGCGGGCGAGCAACTCGTCGATGGCGGTGTCCAGCTCGCCGTCCGGCACCGCTCGGTTGATCAGGCCCCACTGCTCAGCGGTGCGGGCATCGATCGGGTCGCCGGTGAGGGCCAGTTCCATCAGGCGTTTACGGCCGACGGAACGCGCCACCGGCACTGCGGGAGTGTGGCAGAACCAACCTCCCTTGCCGCCGGGGAGCGCGAACCCGGCCGATTCGGCGGCGACGGCCAGATCACATGAGGCCACCAGCTGGCAGCCGGCGGCCGTGGCCAGACCGTGCACCCGGGCGATCACCACCTGCGGCACCGACTGCATGGTCGACATAAGCTCGGTGCACAGTGTGAGCAGTTCCCGCACACCGAGCAGATCGCGGGCGGCGACGTCGGCGAAATCATGTCCCGCGGAGAACACCGGGCCGTGCGCTCCCAGCACTATCCCGGTGGCGTCGGTCTCGCCGGCGGCCCGGAACGAGGCGAGCAGTTCGGCCAGATGCTCGCCCGACAGCGCATTGCGCCGCTCCGGCCGATTCATGGTGATGCGCACGGTGGCGCCGTCCCGCGCGACCAGCACATGCCGATTTTCCAAGGCGGTCATATCTCCACCGTAGATCTGCGGGCAACGAGACGACACCTCCGGAGTGATCCAGAACAGCCCGGACGAACGGACTGCGGACCGCTTCGTCGACGCCGCCTCAGCAGTGCCTATCTGCCCACGACAGTGGGACCAACCTCAGCGCTGAACCGGGCTAGGTATGCGGTAGCCCCAGAAGCGCGGGGGCGGTGATCATTTCGTGCGAGGTTTGCTGATGGCGTCTTTGGCGCGGTCCATCATGGCCGCGAATGGTCCGACGAGCAGATTCGCGCCCGCCGACTCGACGCCGGCGTGCGGACGTGTCGGCGCCATGGCTTCGGCGAATTTCACCGCTTTGCGGAGACGCTCGAGCTCATCGGGTTCCAGCTGGGAACGCAACCGGTTGAACTCCTCGTGCTCCTCGTGTTCGGCATGTGCGAGCACCCCGTCGCGCAGGGCCGCAAGCTTGGCGTCGAACTCGGGAGAATCGATATCGACCGCCTCGATATCGGCGAGCTGGCGCTTGGCTTTGTTCTCTTCCTCGAGACGCGCCTGAATGATGTCGGCGCCGTCATGAACTTCTCGCCGGAAGCGTGGGTGGACGATTTCTTCCTCGGCGGTTTCGTGGACCGCCAGCAAGCGGCGCAGTTCGTAGAACTTCTGCTCCCGCTGTTCCGCCGTTGGGGCCCGCTCGACCTCGGCGAACAGTTCGCGAATGCGCATGTGCTGCTCGATCAGGAACGTGACGACATCATCGGTGGTATTGATCGACGTTGCTTCCACGATCGTCTCCTTGGACAGGTAGTACGGTCAGCGCGAATTGCGCTGCTGCCGCCTTACCCCTGGAAGGGGACGGCAAACACCTCGCAAGCTGGGTCACCTCGTTTGCGTCATGTGTGTGCACCGCCGCGAAGCCAGTCGGACCAGGGGATGCCCCAATCGCCGTTCTGCCAGATGTCGAGCGGGTCGCCGCCGGTGTTGCGGACCTCGACGACGTCGCCGGAGATGACGAAGTCGTAGAACCATGCGGCGTCGTCGGGGGAGATGTTGAGGCAGCCGTGTGAGACGTTGGTGTTGCCTTGGGCCCACATGCTTGCGGCCAGTTCGTGAACGTAGATTCCGTCGTGGCTGATACGGACCGCATGGTTGATACTGGTGCGGTAGCCGAGTCCGGAGTTGGTGGGCAGGCCGTAGCTGGCGGAGTCCATGATCACCGGGTCTTTTCGGTCCAGCACGGTGTATATGCCCGGTCGGGTCCAGAACGACATGGCTCTGCCGCCGATGGTTGCGGTGCCGCCCCTACCCATCGATGTGGGCATGGTGCGCACCAGGTTTCCGTTGTCGAAGACCTCGATCTGTTTGGTGTCGTCGTCGGCGATCGCGACGTGCGCGGGCCCGATGATCACCGACACTCGTTGGTCGCGCAGGCCGTAGCGACCTTCGCCGAGCGCGAGGCCGAACAGTTCGGCCGCGACCGTGACCCTGGTTCCCGGTGCGTGATAGTGCTCGGGCCGCCAGTGTGCGTTCTGATCGTCGAGCCAGTACCAGGCACCGGCGACGGCCGGCTCGGTGGTGACCTCGAGATGAGGTTCTGCGGCTGCCCGATCGACGGGTGCGTCGAAATGGGCGACGAGCACGAAACCTACTCCGTAGGTGTCGTTTTCGGCCAGCTCGACGAGATTGGCGGAGCGCAGGGAGACGTCGACGAGTTGTTGGGGTCGCACCGTGGTGCAGGTTGTCGTCGCGGTGACGTCGCCGGTTTCGCCGTGAGCCACGGCTTTCGCGGTGTAGGTATGTCCGTAGCCGAGTGGTTCGGCACTGGTCCAGCTTCGGTTATCGGGTGTCGATGCGCCCGGCAGTGATCTGCCCGTTTCATCGATCCATTCGACCCACCGCAGCGTCCCGTCCGTCGCGGTGATAGTGCCCGTGCTGCGCGCTTGGACATCGTGGGTGCCAGGTGGGGGATCGAATCGGATTGTGGCGGATTTGGGTGGCGGCGCGGGTTCTCGCACCCACCCGCATCCGGCCAGGGCCAGGCCACCCGCACCGGCGAAGCCAATCAGCAGCCGACGACGTCCCAATGCCACCGTCTATCTCCCTTCTTCGGGGTGCTGGGCGGACCTCTGTCCGTCAGCATGCGGCAGCGACGCGCCGGCTGAGACACCGACGACCAGCATCTCCACCGATCCGTCGCACAACCGATACCTTTCGGCGATCGATACGACGGTCATCGGCGGTCTGTGAAACCCCAGATGGTCACACGGTCCCGCGACAAGTCTCCCCAGGAGCGTTGTTTGGCTATCCGAATGTGGGTTATCCGCCAGAAGACCGGCTGGAACCAGCAGGCCGGGCACCTTCGAACAAAGGGGCCGCAATCATGGGCACTGTAGACAAGGCAAGGAATAAGGCTGACGAACTCTCCGGTAAGGCCAAGGAGAAGTTCGGCGAGGCAACCGACGACAAGGACAAGAAGCGCGAGGGCAAGGCCGATCAGACCAAGTCCAACCTCAAGGATGCAGGCGAGAAGGTCAAGGATGCCTTTCGCGACTGACTTGTCCATGAGTGCACGTTCCATCTCGGCCGAACGCATACGCGGCGGCATTCGGGACGAGCCCGTAAAGGAGCCGATATGAGCACTGTGGCCGCGACCGTCGATGTCGAAGTACCGGTTCGCACCGCCTACAACCAATGGACGCAGTTCGAGACATTTCCGCAGTTCATGGTCGGTGTAGAGGCGGTAGACCAACTCGACGACAAGCACACCCATTGGCGTATCCACGTTGGACCGGCGACCCGGGAATTCGACGCCACCATCACCGAGCAGCATCCCGACGAACGTGTCGCGTGGAAGTCCGACAGTGGTCCCGACCACGCGGGTGTGATCACTTTTCATCGTCTGGACGACACCCACACGCGGATCACCGCGCAAATGGAGATCGATCCGGAGGGATTCGTGGAGAACGCCGCCGATAAGCTCGGCGTGCTGAAGCACCGCGTCAATGGCGACATGCAGCGCTTCAAGCAATTCATCGAAGGCCAGCAACATGAAACGGGCGCGTGGCGTGGGGATATTCCACGCCCTGACGCTCGATGAACTCGGATTGTCTGACCGCTCGCGCTCTACGCCCGCTCTTCGAAACGTTGAGATGCCGCACCCAGCGGCATTTCTTCCAGTAGTACGAACGCGAGCGGGTCCGGGCTCGAATGGGTCTGTCGCCCTTGCCGGTCACGCGTTGGCCAGCAACACACGATCGAGCTGCAACTTCGATAAACGGGGGTGTACATCCTGGATCCTGAGGCGTCTACTGGAATATGTAGTACACGGGTTGATCATCGTGGCTGTGCGACTCCCGTGGCCGTGGCAGGGTGTGCGTAGTGACGCGTGCTGGCATTACGCGCATGACCGATACCAGCACCGAAGGGTTTCTGAGGCCCTTCGAGTACAGCAGCGAAACCAGGTAGCAGGCCATGATCGTTCTCGGAATCATTCTTCTTATCGTTGGATTCATATTCAGCATCCCGATCCTCTGGACCATCGGGATCGTGGTCCTCGTCATCGGCCTCGTGTTATTGCTGTTGGGGTCGACGGGCCGCGCCGTCGGCGGGCGACGCCATTACTACTGACCCTGGATCGCGTTCGCGCGCTGATCCGATCGCCACCATCGCCTGAGCACGCTCAGCGTCGGCGGCCACCGACCTCATGTCAGAGCCAGCTCCACGTGTCGTCCGCCCGCCCTGCAACACCGTCGAACAGTGATGCACGGCCCGACCGAACGCATGAGCACTGTCAACTCGACGTGCTCAGCACCGCGATGTCGCGCGTTCCTGGCCAGAATTGGGGCATCGCGTTCACTCTGCTTCCAGGATCGGAAGGAGCAGGGCGAGGTGCAGCGCGGACAAGCTTATGCGGCGTTGCGATGTGGACGTTCGAGTGTGTTCCGCGCGCGTTCCAGTACCTGTTGTGGCTCGAAGTGGTCGGCCTGCCACGAGTCGGTGCCGATGCCCACCTTGCCGCGCCAGGCCCGCACGATCTTGACGTGCACCGGCCATCGCACGAATCGGCGCATGTCCTGCTCCGATTCCCACACCGTGATGGATCCGCCACGCCGCGCGGTGGGGTTCCCCCACAGCCACAGGCCCACCGCGCCCTGCATGACCGGCCAAGTGTTCCCCAGTTCGAGCCCGATCTCATAGATACTGCGGACTTCCTCCTCGGACCGGGCCAGGAAATCGGTCACGCTGACGAACACATGCCCGGAAACGTCCTGGCGCGGACCGGGTTTCCATGGCATGAGCACGATGCCGTCCGCGAATGGCTGTTCAGGAAGCTCAATAGTACGCACATGCGTATAGTACGCACACGCGTACCATTATGGGAAGAGTGTGGTTCGAACTCAGCTGATCCGCGCAGGGGAGTGGAACCACGGCAGCGGCCGATCCATATGCGGGAAGCCGGTTCGGACGGCCCCCGGGTCCATCTCCGGTCCTGGTCGAAAGCTCAGAGCCGGTCCAGCGGGTCGAGTTCACCGCGTCGGGCCGTGATCATTGCCGGACGTGGCGAAGTCGGGATTGCGCGAGGACACTGAAGGTGTAGTAGCGCCGAATTCGACTCCAGGAGCAATGTGATGGCACCCGACAGGCCTTTTGGAATCGATCCGGAAGAATTCGAACGCGCGTTGCGAGAGGCGGGGATCGAATTCCGCGACCTCCTCGCGAAGGCCGGCGAGTACATCGATCGCACAAGCGTGAGTACGCTGGCGTCGCTGCTGGGTCAGTTCGGTCAGTCGGAGCGTACGCGGCCACCGAAACCGGAGGGCGAGACCACCGGCGAGACCGGCAGTGGAGTATGGGTCATCTACAGCATCGATGACGCCGGCGAGGCCAGGGTCGAGCAGGTTTTTCCGAGTGAACTCGAGGCCTTGCGTGCGCATCGCGACAATACCGACGAACGCCGTCGCGTGCGGTTCCTGCCCTATGGTGTCCCCGCAACCGCGCTGGGCACCCAAGTGCGCAGCTCTGATTGATAGCGGCGCAATAGACGAGCAGTCCGTGTCAGCGACTCATGTAATTCGGCGTGCGGCCAGGCTCATAACGCCCGGTAAGCGAAGGCCGAATCGTCGGTATCGAGATTGCCGGTGACGGCGCGCAGTCAGTTAACGGCGGAAGCGAGGGGATCGTCGTGGCGCGGCATATTCGGCCTCTGTCTCAGGGATGAAGCGCGCGCACCTCGAGTACCTCGTCGAGTGGTCGTCGTGGTGTCGGGGCCGGTTCGCTTTCCTCGGGCGTAATGCCGATGCGGATCACGACCTGGGGCACGTCCGGGTTGGGAATCAGGTCGGCGAGTACCGAACGGCTGGCGACAAGTTCGGTGATATGGGTGAGCGCGCAGGTGGCCAGGCCGCGGGCGGTGCATTCGAGCAGCACCTCCGACAGTGCCTCGCCCGTACGCAGCCATTGTGCAGGCGATTCACCGAGGATGCTGAGCACTACCAATCGGGACTGGTCCTCGAGCTGGCCGCGGCGCAGCGAATAAGGCGCGGATGGAAAGCTGCGGCCGACATCTACCCTCGCCGCCTCGGCATCCGATGCCAGGGCCACCGCGGGGACACCCTCTTTGACATCTGAATGTCCACTCCACCAATGCAATTCGGTCTGATACGGCATATCGTAGCGGCGCAACGCGGTGGCATGATCGGTGGCGGCGGCGACCCGGAATCGCTCACTGTCGGCGACCTCGTCGACGGCCACATGATGTGGTCTCGCCAATTCGCGAATGGCGTCGAATGCCTCGATCCAGCCGGGCGGAGCCAGCATCGGTAACCGGTCGGTGCGGCGTCGGCGAATGGCGCGGATCCGGGCGGCGGTCGTATTCAGCGAGCCGGGCCACGGCCGGAAATCGAGCGTTGCCAAATGCGCCGGCAGATTCGGATCAGGGGTCCGGATTACATCGGCGAACCAGCCCATCGACAGGAATGCCAGACGGGCATGGTCGAGCACGGCACCGCAGCTGATCACCAATTGCCTGCCGAACGGATCGGCCGACCGCAACAGTCGATCGGAATCGCTGAACAGTTGCAATCGCTCACCATCGAACACCCAGCGCCACGGTTGGGTATTGTGCACCGACGGGGCCCGACAGGCGAGCATCAGCGCCATTCGTACAGTGCGCAGCTCGGGAGTGTCAGCACGATCGCTTGCGTTCATCCCTCGAGTCTCGCGCTCGCCCCCTTACCTCACCACGGCCACTGCGCACCCATTCGGGGGCCAATGGTCACCGCGCATGAGGTCCTCGGTCAACCGGTCCGGGCACCTCGGCGCGGGGCTCGCGCTATTGCGCACCTTTGCCGGTGGATGCCGGAAGATGTTGTGCGCATACGGCTTCCACGAATTCGCCGACGGTGGTGTCGGGCAGGCTTCGGGATAGGTCGGCCTCGGTGATGATGCCGACAAGCTTGCCCGCCTCGGTCACCGGAAGTCGTCGGATCCGATGCCGCTCCATCATTGCCAGCGCGGCTTCGATATCGGTGCCGATGTCGACGGTGCGTAGACCGTCGCCCTGGGCCATTTCGCCCGCAGTGGTCGTGCGGGGATTCGCGCCGGTGGCAATGCATTTGACGACGATGTCCCGATCGGTGACGATCCCGACCGGATGTCCCTCGCCATCGCAGATCGGCAATGCGCCGACATCGAGCTGACGCATCCGCTGCGCCGCGTTTTCCATGGTGTCGCGGACCGTAATGCACGCGACGTCGGGCTGCATGATGGCCTGTGCGGTTGTCATGGCTGGCTCCTTTCCGAATGGACCTTCGCGACCATCATGGACAGGTCGAAGTGGATTAACGAGGGCCGATAGTCACCACTGACGGGGGAATCGACACTGGTAGCGGCGAGTCCGCAGCGTCGGTGTGATAAAGCCGGAGTCCTCGATTCAGGGGACCTTCGACCCTGTTCAGCGCTGTTGCGCATGGAGAGACTGCTGAGGTCGTCTGCCGAAGAGGAGGTTGTCTGGTGAGTACGTCCGAGCTGTGGTCGACCAGGGTTGTGCGAGCGTGAGCGAGTTCGCTGCGACCGGCTATCCCGGGCACGCGGTTGTCGAGCTCGATCGCACGACGGCATTGGACCTGCTCGCGACCATCCCGATCGGTCGAGTGGTGTTCAGCCGCGATGCATTGCCGGCGATCCGTCCGGTAAATCATCTGGTCGAGGTGGACGGCCGCATCATCGTGCGGACCCGTCTTACGTCCATGCTCACCTCGGCAGTGCGTGGCAACTCCGATGTGGTGGTCGCCTACCAGGGCGACGAGATCCACCCACACCGCCGCACCGGCTGGTCGGTCGTGGTAACCGGGCTCGCCCGCCCGGTCACCGATCCCGAGCGCATTGCCCGCTACGAGCAACTGCTGCGTCCCTGGGTAGACCAGGTGACAGATTCCGTCATCGAGATCGAGCCCTCGATCGTGTCCGGCATCCGGCTCGTCGACAAGGCCGCGTAATGAAAATCGCGCTGATCATGAGACTGCTTCCGGTACCGATCAGCAGCGGGCGGGTACGACTCGGTCGTAGTCATGAGTCCTGTCCGACCGGCCGACTCATTCCGCGCCATTCCCGGTCCAGCGCCGCATAGCGGCGGATGCGCATTAGCGAGCCGGTGCCATAGCCCAAAAGGGCTGCACCACTCCAGATTACGGCGAGCACCGTCGTGCCGATGCCGATGCCACTGTTGGCGGCGTTGATGGGGCGCACCGGCGGCGTGGTCACTTTGCCATTGCCGTCCAACCACACTCGTACCGCATCGCCCGGCGCGGACTTGTCGGGTACCTCGCTGGTCGTCGTACCGGAGCGGTCGTTCTGATTCCAACGTACGGTCGCGTCGAATCGTTCGGTGGTCGACCCGTAGGCGTCGACGGTCACGATCCGTACCGGCTTCGTCGTAATAGTCGCTGGCACAGCGACTTTCGTCGCGTTCTCGACCCGGATCCGGCTTGCGGCCGCGGTGTAGCCCGCGGTACCTGCCGCCCCCGCGACCGGCACTGCGACAAGCATGACAATGACCGCGAACAGCCACACCAGTGCCTCGACTCGATCCGATAACCGCATCAGCGAACTGGTGTGCCACGGTCGTCGCCGCCATAAGCGGGTCGGCATGGACGGGTATTCCGACACTTCGATCACCTCGTACCCTGTGTCGGGGCGTCCGGTTCGGATATCGATTCCGCGGCCCGGTCCGGATGCGACAGCTCATCTTCGACGATCAGCCAGTCTCTTGGTTGTGCGTGCATGACCGGACCTGCGAGTAGTTCAGGCTGCCTGCGCAGGATGCGGACGAGGAAGTAGCCGGTGACGGCGGCCATTGTGGCGGCCATCAACAAGCCGCCGCCGATGCCGATCAGCACCACGAGCGCCGTGGACTGTCCGGGCTGCCACAGCGGGCTGGTGAACGCGATGAAAACGAACAGCCCGGCCAACCAGGCCAGGGCGGTCGCACCGATCCAGCGGCCCGCACCGACTACAAAGTGGCGCAACACAAACCACTGTGCGACGCCGAGTGACAAGAGCAAGACGATCCCGCCGACCGCTGCTGTGGGCACCAGCACCCATGGCGACCACGTATCGAGTCCGGCACCGGCCAGCACCGGGACCGCACCTATCGACCAGGCCACCAATGCCCCGAATGCGGTGGCGCGAATCCAGTCGCCGGAACGCATTCCGGGCACCGCCGACCGCAACACCGCGGCTTGGAACCAGCCGAGCACACTGCCCTCGACCACGCCGGCCATCAGCAGCGCGACGGCAGCGACGACCGGCGCGGCATCGCGCACCAGCGCGCCGGTCACCGCCGGTGCCGCGAAGCCGAGCAATTCACCCGACGTCACACTCGTGAACCAGCGCCGCCACAGTCCCCACCGTTGCTTCTTCTGCACGTGCGCAGCGCCCATCATCGGCTCGCGCGCAGCAGACAACTCGATCACAACGAGAGGATCGGTCGTCGGCACCTCGGCGCGAGGAAACGCCGTCTGATAGATCGCTGCCGCTTCCTCGCGCTGCAGCGAATCGGGTTGTGCCACATGCCCCATACCGCGATACCACCGCCCATCGAGCCACACCGAAAGCGGCCGGGGTGAACAGAAGTTGCGCCACCAGGTCTTTGTGTCGGCGCGAGCGACCCGGACGACCACGTTGTCGCCCGCGCGGGCGTAGGACACGGGTAAGGCGATATGACGACCCGAGCGCCGCGCCTGATATCGCAGTTCGCACAGGTTGTTCCGCAGTACGTGGGCAAACGGGGAGTGCAATGCCGACAACATCACGGATGCGCCGAATCCCGGTGCCTGATATCGAGTCGCGCTGGTCGTCATATGTCAATCGTCACGCCGTCGCGTGCTGCGGCGACAGGACCGAATGGCACCGACGCCGCAGCCGTTGGCCCTCGAGAGTCGCGGTCCCGGGCCATGAGCATGCTGTCCGAGGCCTGCGTGTGATAGCCCCAGGCCCCCGGAATATGCCACTACCTCGGCCCGCGGCAGCGTACATACTCGCCTCCGATGTTGCGGAGATCGACCGGGCCTGCTGGTCGACGACACCGCGCAGGTCGCCAGACAGCTCAGATAATGCTCGGCGACCGGAACCGCTGCCAGGTCTTCCGAATCGGCGGCCCATGACCGACAGGCATGACCGGCTCGTATCGTAGGCCGCCGTGGACCGGATCCCCGTCGGTCAGTCCTGGGGGCGGGCGATGATCACGGGGCAGTCGGCCGCATGCAGGACGGCCTGGCTGGTGGAACCCAGGGTCATGCCGGCGAAGCCGCCGTCGCCGTGACTGCCGACCACGATCAGTTGTGCGCGTTCGGCGGCGGCGAGGATGCGCTTGGCGGGACGGTCCTCGGTGACCACTCGTTGCACGCGGACCTCGGGGTACTTCTCGGTGTAACCCGCCAGACTTTCGGCGAGCAGTTCCTCGGCCTCGTTCGCCATATCGTTGCGGGGGATATAACGATTGAATTCGGACCAGGTGTGCACCGCTACCAGGGCCGCGCGGCGCCGCGACGCCTCATCGAAGCCGACGTCGAGGGCCCGGATGCCGTCCGGGGAGCCGTCGACACCGACCACGACCGGGCCGAGCGCCCGCTCGGGCGCCACGGCCTCCGGAATCACCGCGACCGGGCAGTGCGCATGCCGGGCCAGCGAGGTGCTGACCGAACCGAGCAATCCGCGCCGAAACGCGCCGAGGCCGCGGGTACCGACGACCAGCAGTCTGGCCTCCTTCGATCGGTCGCACAGCACGGGGATGGGCGGTGCCTCGACAACGAATGTCTCGATATCGATCGGGTGGATCGAATCCGATACGGCGACAGCGGTTTTGCGTGCGAGCGCGACCGCGGCGGCACCGGCTTCGCGATAGACGTCGTAGTCGATCTGGTTAAAGGCGATACCCGGTCCGTAGTCGACTGGTGCGCCGATCGCGTAGATGATGTGCAGGGGCGCGCCGTGTCGGGCCGCGTCGATGGCAGCCCACCGCACGGCGTCGACGGAATCGGCGGATCCGTCGGCGCCGACGAGGACGGGCGGATTGACGGTATTGGTGGACATGGATTTCTCGACTTTCTGGAGCGGAATCAGCGCGGGCGTCCACGTCGGCACCGACAACCACTGCGGCCGAAGCGATTCGGTGCGCGCTGCTATGCGGGTGAGTCATGGGCTGCCTTCGGGTCCGACAATCGGATACCCGTAGGTTAGGAACTCCGGGAGGGCAAGCACGCCTGTCCAAGGTCACGAATCCGAGGGCCGAAAGGCTGCGCTGTTCGCCCTGCCGCTATCTGCCTGCCGCGAGATATTTCAGGGCAGCGGCGCCGACCAGCGCATCACCGTGCCACCTCCGGGGCGGTTCTCGATGCTGAACGTGCCGCCCGCGTCCTTCGCCCGTGCCGCCATATTGGCCAATCCGCTGCGCCGCGCGATGTCATCGGGGACGCCGATACCGTCGTCGGTCACCTCGATGCTGACATCGTCACGCACTTTCAACTCGACCGCTACGGTGCTCGCCGACGCATGCCGCACCACATTGCTCACGGCCTCGCGCAATACCGCCTCGACATCGTCGGACAGCGGCGGCGCGAGTACCGTCACCGGACCGGCCAACCGAACGGTGGTGCGCAGCCCGGAATCCGCCGTCATTTCGACGATGATCCCGTGCAGGTGCTTACGATATTTGGAGGAATCCGCGGTGGTATTGCTCTGCAGATCGAAGATCGAATGGCGAATGTCCTGCACGATCGCCTGCACGTCGTCGATCGTCTCCATCAGCCGAGACCGCACCTCAGGCGCCCGGGCCCGCTGCGCGGTGCCCTGTAGGGACAGACCGACGGCGAACAGACGCTGGATGACGTGATCGTGCAGACCCCTGGCGATCCGATCGCGGTCGGACAGCACATCGAGTTCACGCATACGCTCCTGGGTATCGGCCAGTTGCAACGCAAGCGCGGCTTGGTCGGCGATGGTGGCCATCATCGTCTGTGCCGCGACGTCGAGTGGGGCCGCGGCGGCAGGGCGCAGGGTGGTGAGCACTCCGATGACAGTACGTCCGGCTCGCAGCGGAAGTATCAGCGTCGGACCGAATTCGACAGGGACATCAGGGAACGGGTTGTGTGCCAGTTTCTGGACCGACAACATCTGTCCTCGGCGAAAAACCTCACCGGAATTCGACGCCGCTACCGGCAGGCGTTGGCCGGTGAGTGCGTCGGCGTCGATCCCGGCAGCCGCGACCACCACCAACTCGGTGACCTCATCGGCCGGTATATCGGGATCCTCGGGCCGGGCGATGAAGGTGCACGATGATTCGGTCAGCGTCAGGGCTCGCTGGACGACGAGTGCGAGGACCTCGCTCGATTCACCGGCGACCAGCAGTTCGGTAGCAACATCCCTGGTCGCTTCGAGCCACTGCTGGCGGTCGCGGGACTGCTCGTAGAGACGGGCGTTCTCGATGGCGATGCCCGCGGCAGCGGCCAACGCCTGCACCACTACCTCGTCGTCCTCGGTGAACTCCAGTCCGCCCGCTTTCTCGGTGAGATAGAGGTTGCCGAACACTTCGCCACGGACCTGGACCGGAACGCCGAGGAAGGTGTGCATCGGCGGATGGTGTTCGGGAAAGCCGACCGAGGAGGGGTGATCCGAAAGATTGGTCAGCCGAATGGGTTTCGGTTGCTCGATGAGCAGACCCAGCACCCCGTGCCCGCGTGGCAGATCGCCGATCAGGACGCGGGTGCGGTCATCGATGCCCTCGTACACGAATTCGGCGAGCTGATTGCTCATCGGATCGGTCTCCCGAACACCCAGCGCGCCGAATTCCGCATCGACCAGTTCGATGGCGGTGTGCACGATCGTACGCAGCGTATTGTCGAGATCCAGACCGGCCGTGATGACCAGCATGGCCTCCATCAACCGATCCATCCGGTCGCGCGCATCGACGATCTGCGTGATGCGGTCTTGGACCTCGATAAGCAGTTCACGCAGCCGCAGCTGAGACAGGGTCTCAGTCACTGGTGGCCTACTGCTGTGGGCCGCCCCGGGCGACTGGCGTTCCATACCGAACATTCTTTCACGGTCGGCCCACCGAATTCGGTCGACGGCCACGAATCGACCGGTAGGTCGCCTACTGTTCCTGCTGGTTCAGTTTCGAGGCCAGTACAGCTGCCTGCGTGCGGCGTTCGACACCGAGTTTGGTCAATAACCGCGAGACGTAGTTCTTTACCGTCTTCTCCGCCAGGAACATCCGGCTCGCGATCTGCCGATTCGTCAAACCCTCACCGAGCAGGGACAAAAGTGCGCGTTCCTGTTCGGTAAGGCTCGCAAGCGGCCCGGTCTTCGCCTCCGCTTCCGCACGCAGTTTCGCCATCAGCGCCGCAGCGGCCCGGTTGTCGAGCAATGATTTGCCCGCGCCGACCTCACGGATCGCATCGATCAGCTCCAGGGTCGTGATGTCCTTGACGACGTAGCCGCTGGCTCCGGCCAGGATGGCGTTGAGCATGGCCTGCTCGTCGGTGAACGAGGTGAGGATCAGACAGCGCGGCGCCGAATCGGCGGACAGCAGTTCACGGCACAGTTCGATGCCGTTGCCATCCGGCAGGCGGACGTCGAGAACGGCGACATCGGGACGCAGCGCGGGAATTCGGGCGAGTGCCTGCGCGAACGTACCCGCTTCGCCGACCACCTCCAGGTCTGATTCCAGGGCGATGAGGTCGCCGATACCGCGGCGGACGATCTCGTGATCGTCAACCAAGAACACCCTGATCATGTCTTGCACCTCTCGCTGCAACCGAACTCACTCAGCGTACGGAGCCGCCCGCTTCGGTGTGTCGGCATTGGACCCCACCCTGGTGACCAAAGTCCCTTGATCCGTCCGATTCGGCTGCCGCGCGGCCGTCGGTCCCACTCTCGGCCGATGAGCCGCCCGAAGTCCCGTCAAGAGGGGCCGTCGTGCTCTTATCGGTGGCGCCGCGTCGGTGAGACCGTTGGTCGAAATCGATGAAGGAAGGCGACATGGACCACGGATTGCCCGATGACAGCACTGTCAACACAGCACTGGCACTCGCAGTGCGGGCGCCGTCGGTACACAATGTTCAGCCGTGGCGGTGGCGGGTCGGTGCACGTTCCATCCACCTGTACCTCGACCCTGCGCGTACACCGACCGGGACCGACCCGGATCAGCGCGATCTAGTGCTGAGTTGTGGTGCGGCACTACATCATCTGCGCATAGCGTTCGCGGCGCTCGGCTGGTCCGCGGTGGTGCATCGGCTGCCGAATCCGGCGGATCCGAACCATTTGGCCGCGATCGAGTTGGTGCGGCATCGGCCGACATCACTGGATGCCGCATTGAGCGCGACGATTTCGAGACGCCAGACCGACCGCAGGCATTATTCGTCGTGGCCGATCCCGCATGGATATCTGGGGCTGGTGACCGAACGCGCCGCAACACTGGGTGCCATCGTGACGCAGGCCGGCGACCGCCCACGCGAGGTGCTGGTAGAGACAATGCGCACCGCAGCCGCCCGGCACGCCGACGATCCGGAATATCGCTTCGAATTGGTGAATCGGTCCGGCAGGCACAGCTCGGACGACGGTGTGCCGACCAGGAACGCTTTTCGTGCGCGACCGCGTGATGAACTGTCGGCCCGCGAGTTCGCGGCACCCGCGTCAGCCGACGGTGCGCACGAACCCGATTACGCCGAACTGCTGGTGATCAGCACATCGGCCGACAATCGGCTTTCGCGGTTGCGCGCGGGCGAGGCGATCAGCGCGGTGCTGCTGACCGCCACCAATATCGGCCTGGCCACCTGCCTGCTCACCGAACCGCTCGAGCTTGCGGACCTGCGCCGCAGGGTGCGCCACGAGGTGCTCGACGACATCGCACAACCGCAGGCGATCCTGCGGGTCGGCTGGCTCCCGACCAGTGCACTGTCGTTGCCGATGACACCGCGACGGTCGGTGGCCGATGTGCTCGACCCGTTCGAGTCGGCTGCTGCCGGCTGATCCCCGACCACCGAACCCAGTCGCGCAGGCGCCGCTAAGCCGATGCGGTGCAACGCTTTACGATCGCATCCAAGGCCGCGGCCAAACCAGCGCGGGCCTCCCGCGCGATCGGCCGCAATGCGGGCTGTCGCGTATGGACGACGAGGATGTCCGGGTCGACGACTTCGACGACGGTGGCATCGTTGTGGGTGCGCACCACCACATTGCAGGGCAGCAGTAGACCGATCTCCCGGTGGATGTCCAGTGCCCGGTGCGCGAGCTGCGGGTTGCAGGCGCCGAGGATCAGGTAGTCCTCCATGTCGACGTCGAGTTTCACTCGTAGGGTGGCGCGCACGTCGATTTCGGTCAGGACGCCGAAACCCTGTTCGGCCAAGGCCGCACGCACGATGGCAACAGTGTCGGCGAACGGGGTGGGCACCCGCACGAGGAGTTCGGCGGGCGCGACCGGAATGCGGATCTCGGTGACCAGGTCGCGCGCATCGACGACCTCGTCGGGAGCAACCAGGTACACCTCGGTCGGCGGTCCCACGGGTTGGAACGACGAGGTGCGCAACCAGTTCTCCAACGCTCGGTACGCATCGCCGATGTGCTGATAGTCGCCGCGATGGGTGGTGCGGGCGAACAGGCCCGGCTCGGTCCGACGCACCATCGCCTGATCGCCGTTGTCGCCGATGGGCCCGATGGTGACCGGTAGATCGAAGTCGACCTCGGTCGAGGTGTCCGCGCGGAGGTCACCGAGGTAGGTGGTCGATGGCGAACCGACCGGAGCCAGGCCGGTGGTGGTCGCCAGTTCGTACAGCGCCCGCATCCCGGCATCAATATCGTCGCCCGCGTGGTCGGCGCGGATGGCGCGCCGCAGTTCGAGAACGGTCTGCGGGGATGCTTCATCGATCAGGATGCGGTAGGGCATCGGAGTATCCTTCGGTCTCAGACCCGATTCGTGAGGCGATCGAGTTCGGTATGCGCCAAGCGCTCACCCCAGGTTCGAGCGCGTTCCAATTCACCTTGGGCGAGGGGGCCCTGCATACCATCGACCAGAAAGTCCACCGGATCGTCGGCGAGCTCATATCCCAAGCGCCGCAATCGTTTTCCAGCTCCACGTGCGGCCGATCCCGGCAGCCACCACGGGTTGGCGGCTTTCGTGCCGAAGGCCGCGGCCCGGGAACCCCGGGGGACCGGCAGCGCCGCGTCGAGCCATTCGCGGATTCCGATATCGACCGCGATCGGCGCGTCGGTCTGCTCCGCGGCATCGCGGCGGGTTCGCGTGCGACTCAGTCCGAAGGCGTGGGTGGGTCCGCCGACCACCAGCAGACCGATTGCCGGCTCCGACATCTCCGCGGCGGCGGCGACGCAGAGCAGCTCCACTTCGGCGTATGTGCGCAATCCGTCGGCGATCGCCCGGGCGACGGCGGCGGTATTGCCGAACATCGATTCGTATACGACCCGTGCCCGCATCTCAATCTCCCAAGTTACCTATGACCTGCGGAAATAATTTCGACACTACGTCCGGACCGCAGTGGCGCACAGAGCCGAACCGACACTTCCCGAGTGACCTTCGACCGTCGACGGAAATCCGACGACGGGTGCAAGCATGAGACCGCGAGCAGGGGCCACTCGACCCATCCGGGAAATGACCTTCTTCTCTGCTCGTGCCACTGTCGAAGCGCCATGCTCGAGTACATGGCTGACGAAAGCGCTTTGCACTCGAAACAATCCGATGCGCCGATCCTCGCGGCCGTGGATGCGTCGGCGAATTCGTATCAGGCGGTCGCGTGGGCGGCGGCCGAGGCCGCGATGCGTCATCGCAGGCTGCACATTCTCACTTCGGTGGGAATCCAGATGGGTTACGGCCCCGGTGTGCTGCTGACGGAATCCGACACCGAGTGGCTGCGTCGCGACGGCGAGAGCATCCTGGCCGAGGCCACCCGCCTCGCACGGATAGCCGCACCCGACGACAATCTCGCCATCACCACCGAGGTGACCTTCGACCTGATCATTCCGACACTGATCGAACGCTCCACGCACGCCCACATGCTGGTAGTCGGCAGCTGCGGTCGCGGCGCGTTCCAGCGCGGATTACTCGGCTCGGTGACCACCGCCGCCACCCATCACGCCCACTGCCCGGTCGCGGTGATCCACGCGATCGCGGCGATCGATCCAGTATCGGCGACCCGACCGGTGCTGGTCGGGGTCGACGGCACACAGAACAGCACGCCCGCCATCGAACTCGCCTTCGAGGAGGCATCGCAACGCAACGTGGACCTGATCGCCCTGCACGCATGGAGCGACACCAGCGCGGTCGATCTGCCGCTGGTCAACTGGGAGACCGCACGCGTTTCGGCGGAGGCGGTGCTCGCCGAAAGCCTCGCGGGCTTTGCCGAACGCTATCCAGATGTGAAGGTGCATCGAATCGTGGTGGCCGACAGATCGGTTCGCTCGTTACTCGACGCATCGGCCGACGTCCAACTGGTCGTCGTCGGCTGCCGTGGCCGTGGCGGATTCGCCAGCATGGTCCTCGGTTCCACCAGCAACGGACTACTGCATTCGGTGGAGGTGCCGATAATCGTGGTGCGTTCGAACTGAGCTCGAGGCGAGAGCACGGGACCAGCCTCTCCCCAGAAGGAAACCCCTGATCAACGGCCATCCATGGGTAGCTTGCCGGACACCTCTAGTGCCGATCGGCCCTCAATCCAGGGACCGGCGGCCCTGCCCGGATATGACTACCCGGCAATACGGTGGACGACAATGTGACCCACGAGCAAGGCAGCCGCAAATGACATTGGTGAGATCCGAGAACACCCTCGCCGACTTCGTCGAACCAATCGATGCGATCGTGCACCTCAGGCAAGACTTTCCCACCGTTTCGACCGAGGCACTGTCTGCCGCCGTCAACGGTGCAGAGCGAGAGCTGAACGACGTGCCGCCCGAATGGCTGCCCGAACTCGCCGAACGATTGGCGTGGTGGCGTATCAGAACAGCCACCACGGCCTCGCGTTCATGGACTCCGGGTTCGTATACCACTGGCTCGGCGGGTCAATAGTCGTAGTGCAGCGACCGTGGAAGGTGCCTGCCGAGGGTTGTGGGCGGTCCCGGCGTGTGCGGCCGCGCCGCCGAGCGGCAGATCCGGTCGGCTCCGATTACGGGACGATGGTATTCGACTGTGCGGCGGGTAGACCGAGTGATTGCGCGATGGTCGCGGACCAGGCGCGGATGGCGCCCCAGTCACGCAGATCGCCGTAGCGGCCACCGCCCATCAAGCGATACAGCATCCTGGCTTTCAGCGACACGCCGACGTGTTCGTAGTGTCCGGAGAACGCCTGGTATTCCCGCGGCGCTATCGAGTCGCGCAGCGCGGCGATCTTCTTCGGCACAATCCGGCCGATTCGGCTTCCGATGGGGCCGCCGAGCGCGGGGCCGAGGCCGACACTGAAGAGCCAGACATTCTTTTTCCGCAATACCTCCCGGTGCGTTCGCACGAAGGTGACGGCCGCGGGTAGGAAGTCCATATCGTGGATCGCACTACCGAGCACGACCGTGTCGAAGCGGGACAGCTCCGGTGCGTGCTCGGCGTCACTGAGCTCCACCTCGGCGCCCTGCTCGTCCAGCTCTGCGGCAATGAACTCAGCGATATCGCGGGTCGATCCCTTTTCGGTCGCGTATACGACCGCGATGCGAGGTGCGTTCGATTCCATACCCTCAGCGTCGCGCAAAAGCCCGACCGCTGGTCAGAGCCGTGATACCCGCCGGTCGAGGACCAACGGCCCCATTCAGTGCGTCGCTGCGGCGGGCCCGTAGCGGCCTTAGCCGGTGTCGGCGACCGACGGAGCAGGAATCGCCACCAGAGCTCACCCAGAGTCCCGAAGGCGAGCAACGCAATCGCACCGATCGCGACGGTCGTCTAAGCACTCGCCGAATTGCCGTTGGCGTCGGCGACCGCGGACAATCTCGACCAGCTGCGCGTCGATACGGAGCGGGTGCCGAGGACGCCACGCGGTCTGGGCGGGGGCGCCCGCTGTGGCGCTGGCCAACTCCACTGAACGGACAAAGATCATCGCGTACGACGCCCTTCGGTCAGTCGGGCACGGGTTTGTCCTGACTGCGGCGCGCGTCCAGTTCGACCACGCTGTCCCGGTGCGGCAGGCGGCGGGCGGTGGCGTGGGCCAGCAGTTCGGCGATGCCTTCGCGGATGCCGTCAGCGATGACCTCGATATCGGGTGTGGTGTCGTAGTCGCCGGTGATGCCGAAGGCCAGGTTGTCGCCGTAGCTGAGGATGGCGATCGCGGTGCGCAGCCGCATGGCGATCGGTATGCACGGCAGCAGTTCCAGCACCTGACTGCCCTGCATGGTCAGCGGTCGCCGTGGGCCGGGCACGTTGGTTGCCAGCGCCCCGACGCCGCGCTGGGGGAATCGCGCCGCGAGCCGGACGGTCCATGCGAAGGGGGCGAACGGGAGCCGCGCGGCCAGCGCCAACATCGAATTCTCGGCCTGCGCCCCGCCTTTGGACTTGTGCTCGGCCATCCGGTCATGGATTCTGCCGAGTCGTTCGACAGGGTCGGCCATGTCGATCGGCAGATGTGGCAGCAGGACCGAAACCCGGTTGTCGAGTACATATTTCGCGTCCGCCGGGCGCATCGACACCGGCACCATGATGCGGAGTTTATCGCTGGTCGGCGCCTCGCCGCGGCGGGTGAGCAGGGTCCGGTAGGCCGAGGCGACCGCGGCCAGCACGATGTCGTTGACCGTCACACCGAACGCCGCGCTGATATCGCGCACCTCGGCGAGCGAGGTACGCACGGCAACGTATCGACGCTGTTGTCCGATGGGCCCGTTCAGCGAGGATTCGGCAGCCGGGCTGATAGCGGCCATCGCGATCGGGGCAAGGCTGCGCAGCGTGCCGGCAACGAAGCGGGGTGCATCGAGCGGTATCCGCAGGGTCTTGACCGTCCAGTCGAATAATCCGGCCGCAGTATCGCTCTGGTGATCCTGTCTCGGCGCGCGAGTGGGCGCCTTGTCGGCGGGCCGGTCGCAAAAGCCCTCGAACAGCGAGATGCCCGAGACCCCGTCGACGAGGCTGTGGTGTGCTCGCACGATCAGCGCCCAACGGTCATCGGCTAGATGTTCGACGACGGTGCACTGCCACAGCGGATGGTCGCGGTCGAGCCGCTCCGCGAGTTCGGTCGCGATCAGCTCGAACAGCGTCGCCTCATCGCTCGGTTCGGGCAACGCGGCCCATCGGATATGGCGCGCCACATCGAAGTTCGGATCGTCTTCCCACACCGGTGCGACGAGGTCCAAGGGGGCGCGCCGGACCCGCTGCCGCAGCCGGGTGTTGTCCGCGAGTCGCTCAGCCATCGCTTCGGTGAATTCGGCTCGCTTCGGTGCGGTGCCGGAAATGATGGCGACCGCACCGATACCAAGGCTGATATGCCGGTCGGAATCCTCGAGTTCCATGAACCCCGAATCCAGCGGATGTAGTTCGGTCATACCGACCACCTTCGGCGGCAGCCGCCAACCATCACTGTGGTCGCCTGAGAAACTGCCTCTGCTACACCTCGATTGTCGTGATATCCCGGCTGCTCGTAGCAGATGCGAAGGTAACTCACCGAGGTGACCGTCGTCATGAATTCTGGCCGACCCGGCCGTTCATCCCGCGCCATTCCCGGTCCAAGGTCGCGCGGTCGCACGCGTCGGCCGCAGCAGATCACATCGGTCGACCCGATTGTCTCTGCTGCGCTGAGCGGTCCATAGGTGGTGTCCGGCGGGGCAGGTCCTTGCACGGCAACGCACCATTGCGGGTGTGGAGACGCCGCGCGCTCACTTCTCCTTGTGTGGTGGGTTGAGCTTCGTGGCCAGTACAGCGGCTTGGGTGCGTCGTTCGACGCCGAGCTTGGTCAACAGCCGGGAGACATAGTTCTTTACGGTCTTCT
>NZ_JBITIL010000007.1:0-324211 GCF_044458905.1 Nocardia sp. NPDC050408
TCGCTATCGCTATCGCTGTCTTTGGTGCCGTAGACGTCTTTCAATTGCTTGAGTACGTCGATGGCCTGCTGCGCTTCGGGGGTGAGTCCACCACTCTCACCGCTTTCACCGGAACCACCAGTGCCGGAACCGGAACCGGATCCACCCCCGCCACCACCGAGTCCGGCCAACGCCGAGGCGATCATCGGCAGCATCATCGCCCCGGTCATCATCGCCGTCGGCGCCAACGCCGTCAAAGTATCCGGATCCAACAACCCGCCACCATGATCAGCGGCTGAATCATCCGTGGTCCGAGACGTATTCGGCGCCACCGCACCCGCAGGCGCAGGCGCCGCCTGCGCCGGAGCCGCCTGCGCAGCAGCCCCCTCAGCAGGCGCACTCGGCGCCGGAGCCGCCTGCGCCCCCGCAGCACCCGGCGCACCCGCTGGCGGCACCACACCCTTACCCGAACCACCCTGCCCCGGCGCCACCGCGCCCTGTCCGGAACCATCCCCCGAAGACTGACCAGGCAGAGCAGGCTTATTCTCGGAGTCCGAACCCTCCTGCGATGCTTGCGAATTCCCACCCGAACCCGCCCCCGGGCTCAAACCGCCCGCTCCCGGGCTCGCTCCCTGCCGAGGCTTGCGCGTCCACGGCGTCACCACCCCCGCTAGCGCACCTTCACCCGAATCCCCCTCCGCATCCAGATCATCGACAGCTGGCTCAACCCCCGCATCCCACACCAATGGACTCGTCATGAATCCCCCTTCAACACCCGCTTGACCCGAACGTCACCTCCGGTCGGCAGCACTTGTTCGACTACCTGCCCCGAATCCGGATCAACAGTGACAATCTGGGTAGAACCGACAGCAATGCCGACTCGGGTGGGGGCGTTGGACCGGTAATCCCAAAAGACCAGATCCCCCGGCGAGATGGCTTCGGTATCGACCCGCTGACCGCAAACACCTTGGGCGGCAATGGCACTCGGCAGCACGACAGAGGAGCGAGCGGTAGTCGTCGAACTCGATGGCCGCCCGCACGCAACCTGCGTCGACTCGGTGCGCGGCATGGTCGCACCCGATGACGAGCCAACCGTGCCGGTACCGGCGCCCGCCGCCGCGAGACATTGCCCCGTCATTGCCGCGTCCGATGCCGCATCGATGACGCTCTTGGTCAATGTCGCGGCATCTGCGGTGCCCGGCGAGCCATTGCGGCCGGGCTCGAGCGTCGCCGGGTTACGGACCACCGCCAGCGCGAACTGCCGCGCGCACTCCACAGCGAGCCCGGTATTGACCGTCTGCAACGGCGGCAGCTGCCAGGATGCGGATCGCATCGCGGACGCGCAGGAGCGCTGCCAGGTCGAGGCATCGGTGTCATCCGGCGCGATGGTCCACTCGGCATACGGGTTCGTGGTCGGCGCCTCGGATTCGGGAATGGTGTCGGCTGCCCGGCGCGAAGTGGTAGCGCTCGATGTCGTTGTCGTGACGGCCGGATCCGGACCGACGGCACTATCGCACTGGTAGTGCAGATCCGCAGCGGCCGATGTTGAGGTGTTCCCCGCCAGCGTCATAAGCATCCCCCCGACGCCGCACAGCCCGACTACAGGAATGAGCAGCACCCACACCCAAGTCGGGATCATCGCGAGGATCATCAGGCGCCCCATCATCGAATACCCTCTCTGTGCAGGCCGAGCGACTTCACCTTCGCGCGGGCGTATATCTAGTTCCCCAGCAGCCTGTCGACTTGTCCCAATGTCTGTACCCAGCGCGGATGGGCGTCATTTTGTCCGCGTGGTGTCACTGTATTGGACAAATCCGTGGTTCGACCCGAGCCCAAATGTTCTGATCGGACGGCGTCGTAGACCGTATCCCGGAGATTTCGGATTGCTTCCGGATCAGCTACATTACGAACGAGCGCTTCTGTGGCATTCTGCGCGTTCCTGGCATGCTCGTTCATAATCCATTGCTTCATACGCTCCGCCTCCCGCACACCGACATTAGCGCTCTGCAATCTACGGTCGTTGGCGGTCATGCCAGTCGTAGGCACAGTCCCGTTTATCACATTATTCAACGCCCTCATCTTCGCTGCCGCTTCATCCGGATTATCACGAATGTCACCAAAAATACCTCGACTGTGGTCACCAGCATATTCTCGGACGAAATCCACCTGCGGATGACCCAATGGGTTGTCTTCGTCCAGGGCGACACCGCCCGCCCTGACCCTGCGGAATTCCCGGGCCGCCTGCTGCAGAGTACCGAAATTGGCCGCGACCTCGTCGGCACTGCCATCGCCTCTGATCAGCAGGCGTGCTGAATTCTGGGTATGCCGCAAAGCAGCAGCCAAGAACGCAAGGTCGCGGTCCTGGAGCGGTTCGTTACCAGCGGCTTGGGCGATAGTTGCCCGCGAGCGCGACGCAAGCCGCGCCCTTTTCTCGTCTCTCGCACCGGCGCCGATCATGGCTCCGAATGAATCGGCCGCAGTGCCGCCGACATCGAGAACGCCTTGCACGGCTGCGGCATTGCCCAAGACCGAGTCCAGACCGCCATATTCGACAGCTTCCAGTCCGGCGTTGGACGCAAAGAGTTCCCGGTTCATATACGACTGCGCATACCAGCCGTACCGCCCACCGAACCGATCGTCCCCGACCCACACGCCTCCCTGCGCCTCCGTCATTGCCCTCTTCAGCCTGGATTGCGGATGGAACGATCCGGGCAGCCCCATCATCATCCATTCCGTCAGTGGTGAGTTGGCAATCGTGCTCGCACCACCCATCAGCGCCATCATCCCCATACCACCCATCTTGTGGCGCGCGCCGATCTGTCCCATACCGAGCGCATACCCACCACCGCCTCCAGAACCCGCACCCGCGCGCGTCCCTCCATTCTGGACCGCGATCGCGAAGCGGTTGGCAATCCATTCATTGCCGCGGTCGAGGTTACCGGTGAAGCGCTTGGCCTGAAGGAATGCGACGATCATTATCACCGCGGTGAAGAACAAGACCGCGATTTCCCGACCTTTCGCCTGTTTCAGCATCTCGTTCTCGATCAAAGCTATGACAGCGACAAAAGCAATTTCCGCAGCCATCCGGAAGAAAGAAAAGAAGCCATGGACGACACTGCGGATCGTGAATGTCTGCGTAGGACCGTACACATAGCCACCCGCGGCGAAGCCGAAAAGGCCCATGAATGCCCAATAGATCGCGTCGAGCCCGGACCACACAATCCTGATGGACATATACCCGAAGAAGGGTACGATCCCCAGCAACATCAATATCAGCACCAACAGACCGGCACCGATCTGACCCATGCTGGGATTGTCTGCGGCGGTGGCCGCGACGGAATCGCCACAGGCCTTCAAACCCTTCTTGACCTGGCTATCATTGCCGGCCGATATGCCGGATGACCACGCAGAGGCACACGCCGGCCGCTCGTCGACAACGTGGCCGAAATTCCACACCTGTAGCGGATGCCGCACAAAATTGTCGACCATACTCTGCTGCATGGTCTGTGCGAGCGCCGCGGGATTCGGGCTGCTGTCACCATTCACGCCGGCCGCCACCGAAAGGCCGACATCGCGGCCCTGAGCCAGCATGCCGTGCGAGGACAATATCTCGGCGAGCGGATCCCTGAGGAACAGCGCACTCACGATTGCCATCACCAGCATGGTCGCAATCTGAAACGATGCCTTGGCAAAAAATCCGCGTGCCACGAAATAAGCGACGAAGAACGCGCCCAGCGTAACGAAGAAGAAGAACACCGCCGCCGTCGCGATCTGAGCGGTGACACCTTCGGCAGCCCCGGTCAAGGGTGCGCGGAGCCAATCGAGCCAACCCAGGCGGACCGCCGAGTCGTACCCCCAGATCGGCAGAACCACAGCAATAAGGAAGAACTCGCACATAAGGCCGAGGATCGCCGCCATCACGGTCGTGATCGGATGGAATAGGCTTCCGTCGCTTGTGATGTAGGTATACCGCGACACCGGGACCCCATATGAATCCCGCATATTCGTGAAACCGAGCGCACCGTTACCGCTGGACTGCACGGTCTCGGTGTCGGTTTGCGCGCCGGCAACCGCGCTGAGCGCAGCCGGCAATACAAATAGCATGAAGAATGCGACGAGCCCCCAGAAGATCCAACGTCGACGCCGGGTCGCGGTGATCCACAGCCAACATCGGTGCCCGAGCACCCTCGGCTGCCATTTTTCCGGATCCCAGAACTCCAGTTCGCGTCGCAGATCGGAGCCGTGCCACGCGCGCGACCAAGTGGGCACGGTGGACGGGAGCCTCATGCGATTTCCTGACGCTGTGGCAATGCCGATCGAGCGGCGCCCTTCCCCGAGGGCGTACTGCTGATCGCCTCGGCGCGATCGGCGCGTGCGGGACCGAGCACCTTGCCACGGCCGATCCGGTTCAGCGCGTCCCGCATAAACATCTCGCCGCGCCGTTCCTCCGGCACCTGTCGGCCTTGGCCGACCGGCGGCGAGGTCTCTTCGCGCAGGATCTGCAGCAGGAAAGACGCCTCTTCCAGATCGACGCCGAGCCATTCCAGGCTGTTGCGGGCCAACGTTTCATCACGCTGCCGGAAGACGAACCGGTTGGGAATCAGATTGTGCGCCGCGCCCTGGAAGTCCGTCGCCGGATCGTGGGACGCCAATCCGATTGCGGCCAAATGCTTTCGACCGTCCCGGCTGAAATCGGAGGTCACCGCGGAACCGACCTGGGTCTGCGTGAAATGGTGTGCCTCGTCGCCGACCAGCAGTCCGAATCTGCCGTTGTCGGTGAGGAACGCTTCCCTGGCGGCAACGCCGACCAGTTCGTAAAGCGCGGTGCCCAGGCGCTTTGTCAGCGGCAACCGGTTGTACAAGTGCGGAGTGGTGAGTTCCTCCGCTGTCGGCAATGCCAGATTGTGGCTGCGGACCACCGTAGCCGCGGCATCGAGCCGCAGCGGCCGCAGCTTCGGATCGAACAGCACCGGAACCCGGTCGACCACGGTCCCGAGCCGCGCCGCCAAATCGGCGTAGTCCTCGCCCAACCCGGGTGTGTCCCGCAGCCGCCGCACGACCTGCAGGAAGTCCAGCAGACTGCGGATGCTGTGCTCGGCAATTCCCCTCGGTGACAGCAGATTGCTGGCGGCGGCGCCCGCACCCGATGTCGGCGACAGATCCAGCAGCGGCAGGATCGAATCCAGCGCCCGCTCCCCCGCGACCCGTGGATCGAACAGGCGCAGCGGGTCCAAGGACACCGTCGGATTGGCCAGATCGATGACGACCGCATTATCGATCGAGGACGCGAAATGCTCCCATTCACCGACCTGACTGCGATCGATGGCCAGGAATTGCCCGCCCATATCGTGGACCAGCACGGCCATGAGCTTCAAGAAATAGGATTTGCCCGATCCGAGCTCACCTGTGACCGCGAACGATGCGGACAGGTCGTGCAGTGCCGCTTCCATGATCCCGAAATGGATCGGCTCGAAATTTCCGGACAACAGGTTGACCCCGATTACCGGACCACTGTCATCGCCGATCTGGCTGGTGGTGAAGGGAACGAAGCCCGCCCACATATCGGAGGGCACAATATGCGCGAAATCGTCGTACGCCCGCCGCGCCGGACTGCCGGGAATGAGCATCGACCACAGATCGACCTGCGCGCCGACCGGCGCGGTCATCTCCACATTGAAGCGCCGGTACCGACGTTTGAGCGTGTTCACCGCATCGGTCGTCGCATCGCGTGACGCTCCACCTATAGCGATCACGGTCGTAAAGGACACCTCGGATTCACCGCCGTTGACCTCGAAATGCTGGTTGTACTCACCCAACATCTGCGCCTTCGACATCAAGGTGTTCTGTGCGAAGGAAACCTCCTGATCCCGCTGGTCCATCTGCTCACCGAGGCGCCGAAGGCTCAGCTCATTATTCTTGAGCACCTGCTCGGCGGGCTTCGTCGATATCCGCATGCCCCAGTCGACCGTGACGTCCTGCATGCCTTCGAGCACGCTGAGGAATTCACTGCCGCCGGGAAAGGACATGCCCGCGTACGGGAATGACCGCGGGGTCAGCACCGCCTGGTAGGAGGGTTGGAAAACCAGATCCGGCTGTACCACCTTGATCACCGGCACGAAGGAGGGGCGGATGCGTCGATTGCTGTCGGCCTGTGCTCCCTCGTCCAGGGCGGCCGAGCGGAAGACGGCCGATGTCGCGTCGTCCAACACACCGGCGCGAGTCGGCGCAACTGGATCGCCGACTGCGCCGCGGCTCAGATAGTGCTCCCACAGCCATTGGAACAGGGCGGCAGGCACCGGAACGGGGTCGAAATCGCCACCGATGCGCGAGAGGATTTCGTTGGCCTTCTCGTCGTAGGCGTCCAGGTCGGCTCGAGACAGGGCGGCGGCGTCGATGGTCGTGGTGGTGCCGCGCCACATTCGCGACAATGCCGAAATACCTGAATTGCTGGCCCCGACCGGGATCGACAGCAAATATATCCGGGTCTGCGGCAGGATCGCGCGGACCCGCTCGAACGAGGCCACCACCTCGGTGGCGTAATCCTCGCACTCGTCCAGATCCACGCCCTCGACCATTTTGCTCAGCACGTCGAGGGTATTGAGACGAGCCTGGATACCCAGCAGCAGTGAACCGTTCGGCAGATTATTGATCAGTGAATGATGGGCCGCCTTGACATCGAACTTGTCACTGGCCTTGCGCAACCCGTAGCCCAGCGGGTTGATGAAATAGTTGGCAGTCACCAGACCGCCGTGCGTGAATTGCAGATGCCCGCGAATAGCGGCGGTCGGCTGCAGGTCTCGTTCGAACGCCATCAGTTCCGCCCTCCGGGTAACGCGCCATTGCCCTTGTCTTCCACCTTTGGCAATGTCTTGCTCCATCTTTCGAGAATGTTGAGCGGACGCTCGCTAGCCATTACGGCTACCGCCGGGCGGTCATCGTCCGCGGCGACCTTACGATCAGGCAGCAGAATCACGATGCTCTCCTCGACGAACAGCGTGTGTCGCCCGGACTCCTCGCCGACCGGCATGCCCGAGGCGGAAACCGGCCTGCGGATGACGATCAATCGGCCGATCCACAGGATCCGCGATGTCAACCGCACACCCGTATACGGCACCAAACCCAGTGCGAAAACAGTGACGACGGAGATGACCGCACCCACCACGAAGGTGATGGCGGGATTCGTGGGCAGCGACATGGCCAGCACCGCCGTGATGACGATGAGCACGCCGCCGCCGATCATCTGCGGCAAGGTGTACGGCCCGAACGGGAGCTTCTGCCCGTTCTGCGCCTTGCCGATCAGGGTGGGAACCCGTTTGATCGGCGTGAACACCTTGACGACTTGGGTCACTAGCGGTACGTCCCGCCGATGGGCTGGTCTTGGACGATCCGGCTATTGGAGTCGACGCGCGCGTAGTTGAGCAGGGTGGGCAGCGTCCAGAACAGGATCCCCGCCATCAATGCCGAGAGGGTGACGCCGATGAGCTTGCCCGGTGACAGCTTCGACTTCACCCCTTCGGAAATGAGCAGAACCATGCCGCAACCGGCGATGACGATCATCCCCGCCCAACGGATGAAGATCAGCCCGTTGTACAGGATGATGCTCATTTGACTACCCATGATGATGCCTTTCTGTTCAGTTCTGTGTTGCCGGTGGAATCGACACTGCGGAACTGGGTGCTGTGGTCGCCGTGCTGGTTGGGGCGCCGCCGGACCCTTCGTTGGCGGCGACTACCGTCATGGGTTCGCGCAGTTCGGGCATCGAATCCAGGTACTCGACCTGCCACTGCCCTGCGGTCTGGATCATCGTCAGTGGGTAGGCAAGGGTCGGCGCGGCGCCGCTGCCGGTCTTCGGGTTGATCGTGACCAGCACGCGGGCGTTCGTACCGCCGACACCGCAGCCGCCGTCATCGGATGCCACCGTTGTGGTCTCCACGGAGGTGAACGGTGCTGGCCGCAGTGCGGCTATCCCGGAGTTCGGTATGGTGTAGCGCGCGATATCACCCGAGCCGGTGAGATACGTCGACAGGAATCCGGAGGCCACCTGCGCCAGTGGCGATTCCGCGCCACACGGATTCTGATATCCCAGCACCAGATCGATGCCGCGCCCCGGCGATTCGACCGCCGCGGGCACCGCCAGCGCGCGGCGCCTGCCGTCCGCCGCCACCGATACCGAGACTCGGTAGTACTCGCGATTGCCGCTGGCTCCGCCAGCTGCCTTGGCCACCCGGACCGACACCGTGACCGACCAGACGTCGAATGCCTCGGTGCTCAGATTGCGTGAGGTGAACACGACGATCGGATCGGACACCTGTCGCCCGGTCGCGGGCAGATTGATCTGCTGTCCGCCGCCGACGTACTCACCGAGGCGCTCCTGCTGTCCGGATGAGGCGCTGAGGTAGGTGACCACGAACTCCTCGGCGAAGGACTCCGCCAACTGGGCATGGCCGATGATCGAGGTCGACATGGAATCCGGCGACTTGGCGACCGGCTTATCGGCGAACCAGCCGAGGATGGTGCGCCCACCGCCGAGCACCGCGAGCACGGCGATGACGGCAACAATGGCATTGTCGCGGCGGCGGCGTGCGGCCATCCGGCGAAGTAATTCCTCGCCCGAATCTGCCTGCCTGCCAGCCGTTGTCCGCACTCTCGAAATGGTAGAGAGCCGAACCGCTCCCAATTGCCCGCCTGTTCCCGTGGCTGGGAATAAGGACAATCAGTAGGCAGGGCTGCGTTTCATGCGATCGACCAGCCAATGACGCAGCTGATCGTCGTAACCGACCGGCGTGCTCGGCTCGACCGGCCGGTGCGGTTCCAGGACGGGCACGTCATCGGCGACCCGGACCAACTGCGCGATGGCCAACGGCCGAGTCGAATATCCGGGGTACGGATACAGCAGCAATGACGTCGGCGTATAACCGCCGCCGTAGTTGAGGGCACGCATCGTGACTCCGGCGGTTTCCCCCGCCCGCAGTCGGTCACCGAGCTCGATCAACCGGATCCGATCGTCCGGATGAAATACGTCGACCGGCTGGAACAGATAATCCCAGCGCACCCATGGCGCGGGATCGGTGAGCCAATGCGAAATGCTGGTGTACTCGAGTTGCACAACCGCCAAGTGGGTGCCCGCGCGACGGTGCGCCTCACGCAGCCCAACTCGTTCCAGCGTGGCCCACGAGGCGGGCTGATCGTCGGAGGAGATGTCCTCGATCAGCCACCATGCCCCTCGGGTCCGCTCGTCGTCACGGGCCCGGATCGTGATGCGCCAACGCCCGGCTCGGCCGGAACTGTGCGGCACCGTGACATCGAACTGCAGCTTGTCCCCCGGCTTGGGGTCGTAGAGCAGATCGAGCATCTCGGCATGCCGATCGAACGCCGACATCCGGTAAAAGAGCTCCGCGATCGACATCCTCGGCACGTATTCCTCTGGCGCACTGCCGGAGAGTCGAGTAACGCCGATAGGCTGCTGAATGGTCTGCGAATTCAGATCCCAGATCATACCCACTGCCGCACGCAATTCCGGCGCCTGCGCAGCCGATGGCCCGAGCCAGAGCCGGATCGCGTGCACATCGCCCGCCGGCCCGAATACCGGCCGGATCTTCAGCTCGTGCACACCCGAACGAGTCGGGATCCGCAGATCCACATCTTCGGCCTGATCACGCGCCGCCTGCATGGCCGCGGCCAACCGCGCGGTCGTCAGACTGTCATATACCGCAGGCATTTTCGCGAGCAGCCGCTGGAGAACTCGCGGCCACCCCGCGAAGTCACGCGGTGCTTCCCCCACCGACGCCACCGACATCATGTCCGGCGTCAACGTTTCGATGGTCACCCATGGGATTACTGCGTCGCTCCGCATCTCGCTTGCCCGTACCAGCCGTTCCTCCGGATTCATGACTCAGATGAGCCACGATCGTGACACGTTCAATGTACCGTTGTTCAGCGGTCCAATCAACACGTCAGGAACAAGTTCACCTGTTCGAAGTCTTGTGATTCATACCGGATGGAGCAAACCGAATGCTGGTTTCTTAACCTAGTCCTAAGACAAGATGAACAGCGGCACAGGCAATCTCCCGCCGCAACCACGCGTCACCGCACCTGCTGAAACCTCGGCGACCTGCGTCGATTCCGATGCACGACAATGCTCGGACAGGAGGAAACCAGACGCCGCGGAAACCGGTGACGGCACGCGAACAAACGCACCGCACGGGCCGACACCATCAGCCGTGCCCATTGCTGACGGTTTTCCAGCCGACCTCAGGAACGGCCGATTACTCGCTCGGGGCCGAGGCTGCCTCCGCCGCCATCAGAGCGAGCAGACCGGCACCCGCCAGGATGCCGACGTTCTCCAACTCCGACGGAATCACGCGCAGCGCGGTCAGAAAACCGAGTCGGGCGTGCGTCGCCACGGCCGCGGTGAGCGGCTTCCACAGCGCCGGACCGGATCTCGCCACGCTGCCGCCGAGCACGACGAGATCGATATCCAGTAACGGCGCTACCGAGGCGATCGCCCGACCGAGCGCCGTTCCGGCGCGATTCAGCGCGGCAACCGCGATCTCGTCACCAGCTCGCGCGGCTTCGGCCAGGTCGTCGACAGAGCTTCCGTGCCATCCGTTGCCACGTGCCCACCGCAGTATCGACGCGCCACTCGCGACCGCCTCCAGGCAACCACGCCCACCGCATTCACAGAGGTCGTCGAAACCCGGGACCAGGACATGGCCGAAATGCCCGGCATTTCCGGTACGCCCGACCACGACGAAGCCACCGACCATGAGTCCAGCGCTGATCCGAGACGAGACCGATACCGAAAGCGAGTCCATGACCTGGCTGGCAGCTCCGAAGTTCCGCTCGGCCAAGCCGAGACACACGCCGTCGAGAGCGAGTTGCACCAGGGCAGTCGGAAAGGTCTTCTGCACGGCCTCCGTCAGTGCGAAACCGGTTCGCCACTCTGGGATGTCGGCCGGTGCCACGACCCCGGCCGCCATGTCGACCGGCCCTGACGAGGCAATACCGACGGCGGTGACCTCTTGATTCTGCGCCACCTCCAGCAACAGATCCCGGCAGGTGGGCCATGCCGCACCGGAAGGTATCGGAGCCCTCCGGACATCCTCGGCCTCGGCATCGTCGGCCACGCGGGTCACCGCGAACCCCTCAGGACCGATCTCCAGAGCCAACACCGTCATAGGTCACCCACCGCCACAAGAGTTTTCATGTACCGTCCGCCGCCCACAGTTCTACAGGCCGCTCGAACCGGCAGATCGCAGCCGGTGCCCGAGCACGATACGCCGTCGTGGGGTCGCAGGCACAAGATCAGCGCATACCGGGCGGGTGCTGTTGCGAATAATGCGCAGTGGCCGCTTGTGATCGATCGGGGCGGTGCGGTGCCGATCGAGGTTCTCCACCACCCGGCCCGCGCTGTCGTATGCCACGCCGGCCCAGATCATCGCTCGTGGGCCGTCACCTCGCGCGGTGAGCGTCTGCGCAAGCTGCCCACACTTGGCGAATAAGGGGCAGTGTTGGCAAGTCTGGATGGCAGCTCGCCAGGATTCCGGGGTGCCGACATCGAGGTCCCAATCGTCCGGACCATCCGCGCAGGGCGGGCGGTGCGCGGCCTTGGCCGCAGTGGGGATCGCCGAAATCTGTGTCGCCGTTTGCGATCCGATCGCTGGGCGACGCGCCTGAATGATGCTCATAGCCGTCTCCGAGACTGCCGAGGGCACACGCCACGCAAGACGTGTCCCATTGTCGGGCGGGCATCAGGGCTGCTCAACAGTCCCCGGAAACCGGCAGTGAACTGCCGTATGACGCACGTTAACTTACGATCCGTTACCCGGCAACCATTTCCGCCGCTATGTAACGGCACATTGACCAAGTAGTGATCTCGACGTATCGTTGATTAACGGCACGTTCATCCACGGGCCGCGTTCTACGGGGTAAGTTGTGGTTTCCTGTGAGGTATGGCTGTGCAGTCGGAATACACGATCGATGAATTGGCCCGGGTAGCCGACACCACGGTGCGCAGCGTGCGCGTCTACCACGAGCGTGGTCTCCTGCCCTCCCCCGAGGTGCGGGGTCGGATCGGTTACTACCGCTCCGACCATTTGGAGCGCCTGCAGACCATCAGCCGACTGCTCAGCCGCGGCATGAAGCTGAACGGGATCCGAGAACTGCTCGAGGCCTGGGACCGTGGGGACGGCCTGGCCGATGTCCTCGGTGTCGCACCCGACCAGTCGACCGCCGAGCCGCCTACCACCCCCCAGAACGCGGGCCGCGCCGCTCGGGAAGAACACTCGGCCGAACTGCCGGAATATGTGAAGCAAGCTCTCGCCTCGAGTGACGATCCACTGGAGGCCTACCGCCTGACCAATCCACGCTGCTGCGATCTGGCCTCCCGGCTCGTCGATGTCGGCCTCCCGGCATCGGCCGCCTTCGAATTGGTCGAGCGGCTGCGCGCCGACTGCGATCGGATCGCCGATCGCTATGCCACCGAGCTGTTCTACAGCCTGGCCGGGCGCGGTTACGAACAATCCGAGCGCACCCCCAAGGACCGCACGAAACTCGAGACCGATCTGGCCATCGCGCGGCTGATCGTGACTCGTGCAACATCGGAGCTGATCGATCAGGCCTTCGCCAGGCACTCCGAAATCCCGCCTACCGCATAAAATTTCATCCTGTCCGGAGCGCGGAAATATTTCGCGCCGCGAACTCGTATCGAGTTTCGGCGGATGATCAGATTTCAGCCATGCACTACATGAATTCATGTGTCGTCGGTAACAGTCGTCGAATTCTATACGTATCACATACGAATCATCGTGAGCCCAAAGGGTTTTCGATGTTCGACCAGCCATTATATTCGTATGCGTGTTCGGGCGATCGGATAATCTCATTGGCACGCGACTCGGGTCGGGCAGGATAGACCGTCCAAATACGTTGTCGGACTCGGAGTTCTGGGATACAGCGCGGTGGCGGCCGCGCGCAGTCATCCGTCGGTGCGGGCACTGGATCGGCGCGACTCGACTGCGCCGAATAACCGCTCGGCTACTGCTCGGCACATTTGTGCTGTTCGTTGTTCCGATGTCGATCGGCGCGGTGGCCACGGCGCAGACGGGCACCGCTACCGCCGGGTCATCGACAATCGATGCGGTCGGTTGGATGAATGTCCGGGATTCGCACGGAGTTCCGCTGGCCAATTATGTCTTCGCCACGAATCACGGCAGTATTCTGCACCCCGGGAATGCGGCATTGTCGACCGCACTCGATCTGGAATTCGCGGGGTTCATGGCCACCGAGGTCACCGGCATATGGGTGATCGACTACGCGGTGAGCTTCCGCTGGCTCGACCTTGTCGCCGAGCCATTGAGCCGCGTCGCCGACACCCTGGCCGGACAAGTCGGGACGCCCCTCATCTTTGTGTTCGCGGTAACCATCGGCGGGATACCGGTGGCCTGGTTCGTTGTGCGCGGGTACTTCTCCAAGGCCACCCTGCAGGTGATGACGATGATCGGGGTCGCGATGTTCAGCGTCCCCTATCTGGCGCATCCGCTGGCCGATGTGTTGTCCTCGGACGGGCTGCTCGCCCAGGGACGTGACGTCGGTGTGGCGGTAGCCGCGGGCCTCAACGGCGAATCGAATCCGAGCCCGAATGCGATCGTCGACTCGATAGAGAGCACACTCGCCGACAACTTCGTGCGTTATCCACTACAGGTGTGGAACTTCGGCCACGTGGTGGACGATTCGCCGGCCTGCCGCGCCGCCTGGTCGGAAGGTGTGCTGGCCGGTAGCGATGACAAGGTCACCAGCGGCATGAAACGTTGCGGCGACGCCGCAGCGTACACCAAGGCCCAGAATCCCAATGCGGGCCAGATCTGCACCGGCCTGCTGTTACTGATCTTCGCCGCGGTCCTGCTCATGTTCGGCGTGTACTTGTCCGGCAAGATCGTGGTGGCCGCGGCGGAGTCGATCTATCACGCCTTTATGGCGATATTCGGCTTCGCCGCAGGCGGATACGTCTACGGACCGAGCCAGACCTTCCTGGTGCGCAATCTCGTCGATGCCTTCGTGTCGTCCGGGAAAATGGTCGCGTTCACGGTCTATCTCGGCGTCTACGCCTTGGTGCTCGGCGATGTGTTCAAACAGGCGCAGGGCCACGGCATCGCGGTCATCTTCATCGGCGGATCGTTCATGATCGTCGGAATCGTATTGCTGCGCCGGATGAGCCACAGCCTCGCCGCCGGAACCGGGCGGATCGCCAACCAGATCGGTGGAGTGCTCGCGAGCGGACATGCCAGCCAGCCCGGTGGCGGCGGAGGCTCCATGGCGGGAGCGGGCGGCAGTATGTCCGGAACACAGCGGCTCGTTACCGGACTCGCGGCACTCAACACGATGAACGCCTCGCCGGTTACCGAATACCTGATGGGCCGCAGGCGATCCCCGTTGAGTTCCCGCTCCGGAATGCGACAGCAAGCGGAGCTGGCGAATATGCGGATGGCGGTCGAGGCGGATCGGTTCGGCTGGATTCGGAATTACTATCGCACGCGCGAGCAGATCATCGACTCTGCCAGGTCCGCCGCGGCGACGTATGGTCACACGCCGATGGGCGCCGCTGTCGCGATCGATCGAGTGATCGACCGCGGCGCAAGCCTGGGCGATGCCGAGGCAGCGATGTTCAGTGCTGGATTCACCGATAAGGAAATGCGAACCAACGCGATCAAGGCCTACAACTACCGGACGAGTTGGGGCCCGAATATGTGGGACGGCGACAAACATGTCGGGCAGGCCATCGCCTCGCTCGGTGTGCTCAAATTGGGCGAGACTCCGGCCAATGTCGCACTGTTCAAGCGGACCGCGCATCGACTGGCGGAACGTCGCTTCGCCGACCCCCATCTGCAGTTCAGCAGCTTCACCGCGCCCGAACAGCAGTTCCTGCGCGACTACTTCGACAACCCGACCGAACCGGTCATCCACGCCATTCGAGATGCCGTGTCGGGCACCGGGAATTCGTTGCCCAACTTGACCGGCACCGTTTCCCGGGAGCGGGCCGCGCTTATGAATAGATTCATCAATGTGCACCTGAGTCGACAATACTTGGCAGCCGCCGAATCCGAAAACTTCGCGGCGGCAGCGGGAATCCTACAGAAGATGGCACTACCCGAGTACTGGACCGGCAGCAGCACTCTGACCCCATCGAAGGCGATACCGACCTTCTAGGTCCGCGCAACGAAAAAGCCGTAGACCACATCGTGCGGGCCGACGACCGCGGATCCAGACCGGTTCGTCGAGGCGGTAACAGTGGCAACGGAATCCCTTGGGGGCCTCCGCCGCGCACACGCAGGTGTCCGGGCCGGTTCCAGTCACGCGGGCAGTTCTGCGGGCGGCTGTGCCTGCGGTTGCGTCCTGTCCTGAAGGTCACCAATCTGCGCGACCTCATACCCCGAATCCGTGGCTATATGGCGATGTGGCCGGGGGGAGTCGCGTCCTGCCCGAGTTCCACTCGACGTGTCTCGAGGTCAGGATGGCGAAGAAGCTTGTGTAGCAGTCCGACAGGCCCGCCGACGCAGATCCAGTCGTCGTCGAACAACCGCGACACCAGCCAGCGGCGGTCGGTCGGAAACATTAGGTCGGGCAGGCTACGGCGTTGACGCCAGGTCAGCTTGCGCCAGGTGAGCGCCTGCTCCGGCCCCGCCTCGACCAGCACGTATTGCCAATCGGCATACAAGGTCACCCGAGGAGTTTCGGGGAAGACGATGTCGTCGGCGCCGTTATCGAGGTATCCCAACCACCAACGCTGGTTCGCCGACTCAGCGCGCAGGACCGATACCAGCGCTCGGTCCAGCGCTTCCCAGGCCACGTCGTCATCTTCCGGCACGACGATCGTGGCGTACCTGTCGAAAACCGGCGGGATCGCGGAGACGATGGTCAGGCCGACCGACGTACCGTCCGCAATCCATGAACTCTCCGCGTCGGTTCCGATTCGCCAGGGACTGCCGTCCGGTGTGGTGATATCCACCCACCAATCATCGCTGGCTCCCCCCAGAAGCGCCAACGAATTCGAGTGGGTCGGTCAGGCGCGTGCAGGCTCCAGGGAGCGGCTTTGTTGGAAGTAACTTCGCGACTCGGAACCCAATTCGCGACCTCTCAGCGGCAGGGTTCGCGCGCGGCACGGAAAGGTGCGCGGAACAAAGACTCGGCGCGCAGACCAGGAGTACACGGCGGAAACGACGTGCTGTTTCAGCCGATCTCGAACAGCTGCGCCGCCATGCGGCGGCTGGGCTTTCCGTTCGGCAATTGAGGTAGTCGACTCACGATGCGGAGCTGGCCCGGAATCTGGTGTTCGGCCAAGTGGGAGTGGCAGTGGCGCATGATGTCGCGTTTGGTGGTCTGTGAACCCTCACGCAAATGGACGACGGCCGCGACGTCGTCGCCGAGATGCGGATTCGGCACCCGGGTCGCGAGCGATGAGACGACGTCCGGATGTTCGTCCAGCGCGGCCTCCACGTCGACCGGTGCCACCGCATGATCGCCGCGGTGCGCGATCTCGCTGAGCCGCCCCAGGATTCGCAGGCGGCCGTCGTTTTCCCGGCGCGCCACGTCGCGGGTGCGTAGCCAGCCGTCCGCGGTGAACGCCGCCGCGGTGGCCGCGGGATTGCCGACATATCTGCTGAACAGTGCGGTGCCGCGGACCTCCAGTTCGCGGCCGCCCGCGATTTCGTCACCGGCCAAGCGGAATTCGACACCGGTCGGGGTGCCGACCGTGCCGGGCACCCGCTCCCACGACGGCGGATCGGCCGCCGCCTGGTGGCTGGTTTCGGCGAGTTCCAGTGCCTCCACCACCGGGCAGTCGAGCAGCCGTTCCGCGCGCTCGGCCGCGAGACGGGATAGCGGGGCCGAGGCGGTGCGCAGGAAACGCATGCCGCGCGCCCGCTTTCGCGATGCCACCAGTCCCGCGGTAATACCGGCGAGCTGCATCGGCATCACGGTGAGCCAGGTGGGTGCCGCGGCATCCAGCAACCGGTGCGTTTGTCGCGCCTCGCCCGCGGCGGGTAGCACCATGGTGCATCGGCTGCGCAGTGTCGCCATCAGGTTGGCGAACAGGCCATGGCTCTGCGCCCAGGGCAGCAGTGCGATGGTGCGGTCGTCCGGAGTGAGTGCGAAATGATCTGCGACAGCGGCGATTCCGGCCGCGATATTGGCCTCCGACAGTGCCACCGCCTTCGGCGCTCCGGTGGAGCCGGAGGTGAACAGGATCAGTCGGTCATCCTCGTGCACGGCGGGTGCGGGCACCGTCGGCACCCAGCCGCCGCGGCGCGCGGGCTGGGTAGGGATCCAATCGAGCTGCGCGGGCGGCTCGAAGGGGTTGCGCCACAATAGCGTCGGCGACTCGGTGGCAGCGAGGGTCGGCGCGACCACCACTCGGGGCCCGGCCAGTGTAAAAATCTGCTGTTTCTCCCGCGCACTCAGCCGCAAATCCACGGGCGCGAATACCGCACCGATATTCCATACGGCCGACATTACGGCCGCGAAAGCAGGCGAATTCGGTAGTTCGGCGACCACCACGTCGCCCGCACCGACGCCATTCTTCTTCAAACACCATGCGACGGTCTCGGCCCACGCCTCGAGCTGACCGAATGACAAGAGCGGATCCGCATCGGCGGAAACAAGAATCGGCCGATCGGAGGCATCCATCAATTGTCCTTCCGATGGCGCAAGGTGGTATCCCACTCCCGTTGCGGAATTCTGGATTCCGCAACCGGGAGTGGGGTCACGAACGGCACCCATCGCAGGTCGCAGCAGCTATCCCCGGCACCTCCCGGCAAGGGGGAACAAGAGGTGAGCAATGGAACCCGAAGGGCCGCGCGACCAACGCCTTTCCGCATCGTGACGTCTCCAGCACCACATCGAGGTCCAATTCTTAGCGATGCCAGGTGCGCAACAGTACCGGCACGAGACGGCCGCTTGCACAATCCCCGTTCCCAATTTTGGGAACGCGACTTACGCTGCACTGTCGAGCTCAACCGGAGGGTCCATGTCTGATGAGTACGAGCCCGTTGGCCGCAAAAGGAATGCGGCCGCAACGCGACTCGCGATATTGGCGGCGGCGCAACAACTGTTCGCCGAACGCGGCTACGAGCGCGCCACGGTGCGTGAGATCGCGGCACGGGCCGGGGTGAATCAGGCGCTGCTGTTCCGGTACTTCGGCAATAAGGACGAACTGTTCCGCGCGTCGATTGCGGATCGGGGTCGGCGCGTGCTCGAAGAGGGACCTGCCGAGGCATTGCTCGGCCGCTTACTCGCACGTGCGCTCGAGCCGACCGACTCTGCGGCACAGGCACATTGGCTACAGGCCGCACTGCGCTCCAGCGGACATGACGAGGGTGCGGCCGCGGTGCGGCGAGAACTGGGCGACGAGTACGTGGGCGCACTTTCCGCACTCACCGATGGACCCGATGCCGAGTTGCGCGCCGATCTCCTGCTCGCCTGGTTGCTCGGCATCGGTTTGGTTCGCTCGGTGCACCGCCGAGATCCGTTGGCCAGCGCGGATCCAGCGGCGGTTGCCGAGCATGTGCTGCGCGCCGCGCAAGTGCTGCTGGAGCGGGTGGATGTGAATTTTCCACCGTCATAACGGGATTCACCCGTTGACGGGCCACCGCGTCGATCCCTACCATCGGTTGTAAGCACTCGCTTACATCAACCATCCGCCATCGCGGAAGGGAGTTCAGATGAGGGCAGCATCGCGCAGCGATTCCATGAGGGGTGGCAGCCGGGCGACGGGTGAGACCGTCGACCACGAGGTGCGCAGCTTCCCCTTCAGTACCCCTATACGCCTGGATATGGATCCGCTCTTCGCGCGGCTGCGCCAGGAAGAGCCGATCAGCCGCATACGACTCCCCTACGGCGGTGAGGGCTGGCTGGTCACCCGCTATGAGGACGTCAAACAGGTACTCGCCGACCCGAGATTCAGTCGGGCGGCCGCGGTCGAGCGCGAGGATATTCCGCGCACCACACCGGAACCCGCGCGCCGCGATTCGCTGCTGAGCATGGATCCACCGGAGCACACACGGCTACGCAAGCTCGTGGTCAAGGCGTTCACCGGCCGCCGAGTGCAGGCATTGCGCCCGCGCGCCCAGCAGATCGTGGACGAGCGGCTCGACGACATCGAGCGATTCGGCCCACCCGCGGATCTGGTGCAGCTGCTCGCGTTGCCGCTGCCGGTCACCGTGATCTGCGAAATGCTCGGTGTCCCACCGCAAGACCAGCACCGATTCCGAGATTTCTCCGATACGGTGCTATCCACCACCGCACACACCCGCGAACAGATCAGCGCCGCACGCGCGGGCCTGGAGGCATACCTCACCGAACTGGTGGCGCAGCGTCGCGAAGAGCCGACCGACGACCTGCTCGGCGCATTGGTCACCGCGCGCGACGAGGAGGACCAGCTCAGCGAGGCGGAGTTGGTCAACCTGGGTATCGGCTTGCTCATCGCTGGCCACGAGACCACGGCAAATCAGATCGCCAACTTCACCTATGTACTGCTGACCGAGCCCGAACACTGGAAATTGCTCTGCGGCAGACCGGAACTCGTCCCGAACGCGGTGGAAGAACTACTGCGTTACGTCCAATTGGGTTCGGGCGGTTCGTTTCCCAGAATCGCCACCGAGGACCTCGAGCTGGGTGGGGTCGATATCCGGTCCGGTGAGTCGGTATTCGTCAATACCCAAGCCGCCAACCGGGACGAGACGGTTTTCGACGACCCCGAAGACCTCGACCTGACCCGAGAACGCAACCCGCACGTGGCCTTCGGACACGGCGCGCACCACTGCCTCGGCGCGCAACTGGCCAGGGTGGAGCTGCAAATCGCGCTCGGATCACTGCTGCGACGGTTCCCGACCCTGCACCTCGCCGTACCGGTGGACGAGGTGCCGTGGAAGTCCGGCCTTCTGGTGCGCGGACCGAAGGCCCTGCCGGTGGCCTGGTAGGCACGTTCGTCTCCGACCAGGTCTTGTCTCGAAGTGGTAGGGCACCCAATCGGTGCGCGGGAACATCCCGAGGCGACAGCTGCCCGGGCTGCGAGTCGTTACTGCGACTGTCCGAGGGCGGCCGCGACTTCGTGGCACGACTCCCGCAGGAGGTCGCAGTAATCGTCCAGGTCGGGGACGATCGCCGGATCGCATGCCACGGATACGGTGAAGCTGTCGCCGGCGCCGACGAACGAATGTGCCAAACCGATTTCCGGATACACCGGCGGCAGCATGCCGGCGAAGCGAAATGGCTTGCCCGACAACGACCATGCGGCGGTCGGCTCGCACCTGATACTGGTCAGGATCGTGTGCGCGTGCGCAGGCGCGTCCGGATCGGCGGGCCCGAAAGTTCCGAATCGCGCCCGGTAGGTGCGGCTCGGCAGCAGGTCGATGAGTGCGAGACGGTTGAGTTCCCTGCGGCTCGACGCCGAGTGGCGGCGCGCCCGGAGCGTGGCGTCGATCGCCCGCGCACGAGCGGCGAGGTCGGGTTCCGCCGCTGCCAGGGCGACAGCATCGGCACCGACACGATTGACCCCCATTACCGGCGCGTCGGGAACCGCGACGGTCACCAATACCGCGAGATCGTCGGGACAGCTGCCATCCCGTTTTTCGAGATAGCGCTGCAATGCGTGCGATATCGCCGTCAAGCCGACCGACGTCACCGTAACCCCCTGCGCACGAACGAGGCTCAGCTCCAACGGGATCGTCCGCATGGCGCGTCCCGGCCCGATCCGGCGGTTGAGCCGGGTGGAGGAAACCGGTGGAACGTTCGGTCCGCTGTCGTCGTTTTCGCGGGCGATCCGGCGCATCTCACGTCGGACGCGGACATTGAAACGCAGCGCCTGCAACGGCCAGCGCAGCGCACCCGCCACGGCGGCGAGCGCGGGGCGCGGGCGCTGGGTGGCGGGACCTTGCCCCTCGATCCGCAACGGCACCGTGGCGAACAACGCCTCCGACAGCGATGTCATGGCCGGACCCGCCATCAGCGCATGACTGACATGCATCAGCACAACGGTGCCCACGCCACTCAGCGTCGCGAGACCGGTGACGTTCGGAAATACGTGGAGCTGCCAGGCCATGACCCGAGCGTCCAGCGGTTGCTCGAGAATGCGCCCGATCTCGTCCTGGCACTGTGCCCAATTCAGTTGTGCCGCAGCATGAGTGACGATGTGGGTGTCGACCGGACTGTCGTCGACCACCCAGAACGGGTGCCCGAGCCCGCCGGGCACCTCCTCGATCCGACGGCGCAGCGGTTCGAGCAGTTCGGCTCGTTCGCCGAAGTGGTCGGCGATATCGGCAGCGGTCAGCGGCGCTTCGCCGTTGTCGAATATCCACCACATCGGCCAGTCGGTGACCCGGCCGGAGCGGGCCAAGTAGTAATAGGCGGCGTCATTGGCCACCAGTTGTGCTTCGTACATCATGCTGCTCTCGTCGATCCGATTGCTGCACTATGCCATCGGTCAGTGGCCATCACGTCTGCCGGAATCGAAATCGGGTGTCGGCGCTCACGACCCAAGTCCCGGGTCTCCGGCCGATTCCCCGGTACCCGGCCGATTCCCCGAGGTCCCTCGCCGCCTCTCCGGGGTCCCTCGCCGCCTCTCCGGGGTCCCTGGCCGGACTCCCCGGGTCCCCGGACCCATTCGCCGGGTTCCTGGCCGCGTCCCCGGGGCTCCGGCCGCGTCCCCGGGCTCCGGCCGCCTCCCGAGTGTCCCGTCCGCATTCATTCGGCAGCGGACCCGGCGCTTCTCAGCTACGCGACACTTTCGGCAGCAGGGAACGCCAACCCCGCCCGCCTCCCCCCGATGCCGGGGTGCTCACCGCGGACAGTGCGGCGAATTCATCGTCGGTAAGTGTGATGGTGGCCGCAGCGGTGTTCTCCTCGAGATGCGCCACGCTGGAGGTGCCGGGAATGGGCAGGATGACCGGCGAGCGGCGCAGCAGCCACGCGAGCGCGAGCTGGGACGGGCTGGCATCCTCGCGCACAAGGGAATCCAGCGGACCACCCGGACGCGCGAGATCGCCGGTCGCCATGGGGAACCACGGGATGAAGGCGATGTTGTTCGCCTCGGCGTATTCGAGCACGTCCTCCGCACTGCGGTTGGTGAGGTTGTACTGGTTCTGGACCGAGGCGATATCGGCGATCTTGCGCGCCTTGTCGAGCTGAGCGACGGTCACCTCGGACAGGCCGATATGCCGGATCTTGCCCTCTTGCTGCAGCGACGCCAGCTCACCGAGCTGATCGGCGAGCGGCACCTGCGGGTCGATCCGGTGCAGCTGGAAGAGATCGATGCGGTCGACACCGAGATGACGCAGGCTCAATTCCAACTGCTGGCGCAGATATTCGGGGCGACCGATCGGCACCCACTCGCCGGGACGGGGCCGGGCCAGCCCGGCTTTGGTGGCGATGACCAGCTCGTCCGGGTACGGGTGCAGCGCCCGGCGGATGAGAGTTTCGCTGACGAACGGACCGTAGGAATCCGCGGTATCGATGAGGGTGATACCGAGCTCGACGGCACGACGCAGCACACGCACGGCCTCGTCCGGGTCCTTCGGGTCGCCCCACACACCGTCACCGGTCAGCTGCATCGCGCCGTAGCCCAGGCGCGCGACCGGTAGGTCACCACCGAGGGCGAAGGCGCCCGAGGCGGCGGCGGGACGGGACTGGGCTTCGGCGGTCATACTTTCCTCTCTACAGCTGAACGTCGCTCGGGGCGGGGAAGAAACCCGCATCGATGAAGGACCTGACATAGGCGTCCAGGGCCTCGGCATCGATGGGCGGGCAGTGAATACCGTACTGCGCCAACTCGAGTCGGGTATTGGTGTCCTCGACCGTGGCCGCGGCCCCGCCGTAGTTGCCGCTGACCAAGGCGGCACGCACCAGCGAATCGTCGCCGGTCGCGTCGCGCGCCGCCGCTTCCTCGGCCAGCTTGGTCGCGATCTCCTCGATCGATGCGATCTCGATCGGAATCCCGTTCCTGCGCAGGGATTCGAAGATATCGCCGATCGCCACCGGCAGGGTGTTCACCAGGTGATAGGCCGCGCCGACCGGCGGCTGATCCGCCAGCGCGACGATGGCGCCCACCACATAGTTCACCGGCACCAGCGACATGGTGGCGTCGCCGACATCCGGGGCGAGTCCGAGAATGGCGGCCGCCCGGATCATGTTCCAGAACGAGTCGTCGACGCTGTTCACCCCGAGCCGCGGATCACCGGACACAGTGCCGGGACGGTAGATGCTCACCGGAACACCGCGCTCGCCGGCCTGGCGGATCAGTTGTTCGGCCACCCATTTACTTGCCACATAACCGTTTCCGGATACCTCGCCCACAGGCACTCGAGCATCCTCACGGGCGACGAAATCCGGTGCGGGCGCATTCGGAATCACGGCGTTGACCGTGGAGACGAAGTGCACCGGTTTGATCCGACCGGTGGTCGCCAGCCGCAGCACCTCACGGGTGCCCGACACATTGGCGGCACGCAACCGCGCGTACGGCTCGATGTGATTGACGCGAGCTCCATTGTGGTAGATCGTGTCGATCTGCTCCGCGAGCCGGGCCCAGTCGGACTGGTCGAGTCCGAGTCCGGGTGCGGCCAGATCGCCTGCGACAGCGACGATCCGACCCTGATAGGCATCATCCCAGATCCGGTACAGCTGCATGGCGCCGCGAATTCGCTTGTAGGCGCGCTCGCTATCGTCGCCGCGCACCAGGCACCAGACCGTTGCCGCGGTACTGGACAGCAGTTCCCGGAGCAGATGCACGCCGACGAATCCGGTTGCGCCGGTGAGCAGTACGTCGCGCGGGGCCTCGACCCGAGCCGGTGCGAGACCCGCAGCGTCGATCTCCGGTTCGAGCACCGCGTCGGTGGTGATCGTCGCGGTGTCAGTGCCCGGGAGCACGGCCGCGGTCTCGTCCGGATTGTCGAGTCGAGTGGCCAAGCCGCGCACGGTAGGCGTGGTGAACAACGCCGCCATCGGCACGTCGATGCCGAGGCGGGTGGCCAGGGCCCGCTGCAAGGTGAAGGCGAGCAGCGAGGTACCGCCGAGATCGAAGAAATCGTCCTCGGCTCCGGCCCGAGCAATGCCGAGTACTTCGGCGAAAACCTCGGCTACGGCGCGCTCGGTGTCGGTCGCCGGTGCCACGAACTCGCGGGCGCGCAGGACCGGCCGCGGCAGCGCGGCCCGATCCAGTTTGCCGCTGCTGTTCACCGGGAAGGATTCGAGCACCATGATGGCCGAGGGCACCATATAGCCCGGAAGCACGTGCGCCAGCGATTCGCGCAGGACATCGGCATCGAGCTCGGTTACGGGCACCGCATAGGCGACCAGCTGATCGCCGGTCTCCGACTTCGCCACCACGACGACGGCCTGGGCGACGGACGGATCCGCCAGCAGCGCGGCCTCGATCTCCCCCAGTTCGACCCGATGGCCACGGATCTTCGCCTGGAAGTCCGTGCGCCCCAGATATTCCAGTACTCCGTCGGCACGGCGGCGCACCAGATCACCGGTCCGGTACATCCGGGCGCCGGTCGGGCCGTATGGGTCGGCGACGAACCGATCCGAGGTCAGGTCGGCACGGCCGAGGTAGCCACGCGCCAATTGGCTTCCCGCCAAATACAATTCGCCGACGACACCGGCGGGTACGAGATGCAGCCGGGAATCCAGGACGTAGGTGCGGGTATTCCACAGCGATACACCGATCGGCACCGTCAACCGGTCGTCGATCGACGCGGGCCGATATGTCACCGATACCGCCGCCTCGGTGGGGCCGTACAGGTTGTGCAGTCCGGCATCCGATAGCGCGGCGAAATCGGCGACAGTATTGGGCGGCAAGGCCTCACCGATGACGAAAACCGCACGCAGCGAGGCCAATTGCTCCACCACAGCAGCCGCCAGGAAGACCTGCAGTACCGATGGAACGAAATCGGTGACCGTCACCCGGTGGGTGGCGATCAGCTCGGCGATATAGCCCGGATCGCGCTGTCCGTGCGGTGCGGCGAGCACCAGCTGAGCGCCGACCCACAGCGGAGCGAAGTAGCCCCACAGCGATACGTCGAAGGTCGTCGCCGTCTTCTGCAGATAGACATCCTCGGGACCGAACCCGTACTCCGCCACCATCCATTCGATCTGGTTGGTGATCGCGCCGTGCGAGACCATGACGCCCTTGGGCCGACCGGTCGAGCCGGAGGTGAACAGCACATAAGCCGGATGCTCGGCGTGCAGCGGCGCACGCAGCTCGCCGAAATCGACCGGCTCACCGGAGTATTCCGACAACTCTAGAGTGTCGATATCGATGACGGGAACTCCCGTGACGGGTACCGAATTGCCGTCGGTCGTCAGCACGCAGATCGGCTCGGCCGTCGCCACCATGTACCCGATCCGGTCGGCCGGATGATCGAGATCGAGCGGCAGATACGCGCCGCCCGCGGTCAGCACCGCATACATCGCGACAACCAGCTGCGGTGAACGCGGTATCCCCAGCGCCACAACGGATTCGGGACCGACACCCTGTGCGATCAGGTGCCTGGCGAGGCGGTTGACACGCTGGTCGAATTCCCGATAGGTCCATGCGGTCTCGTCGTGCACGACGGCCACCGCATCCGGTGTGCTCGCCGCGGCACGGCGATAGCCGGTGAGCAGGTAATCCGCCGATACCGGATGCGCCGTGTCGGCCGCATCCGAGAGCAGCGCGGCGCGTTCGGTCGCCTCGGTCAGATCGACCTCGCCGACCACCACGCCGGGATCACCGGCGATGGCGGTGAGCAGGCGCGCGAACCGGTCCACGAAACCCTGCACGGTGGCGGGGTCGAACATATCGGCGGCGTAGGTGACCATGCCGCCGATACCCAGCGGCGTGCCCGCCTCGTCGTAGGCGTCACCGATATACCAGTGCAGATCGAACTGCGATACCTCGACGCCGACATCCAGGCTCGCGACCGTCAGCCCCGGCAGTTCCAGTGCGACGCGGTCCAGGTTCTGGAACGACAGCCCCACCTGGTACAGCGGATGCCGCGAGGGCGAGCGCACCGGGTTAAGCACAGTAACCAAGCGCTCGAATGGCACATCCGAGTTCGCGAACGCCTGCAGATCGGTCTCCCGCTGCCGTGCGAGCAGTTCGGTGAAACCCGCGCCGCCGTCGTATCGGGTTCGGAATACCAGGGTATTGATGAACATGCCGATGAGGTCGTCGAGCACGGCATCGCCACGCCCGGCCATCGGCGTACCGATGGCGATATCGTTCGTCCCGGACAACCGCGCCAGCAGCACAGCGAGTGCGGTATGCACGACCATGAACACTGTGGCGCCCTGCGCGCGCGCCAATTCGGCCAACGCGCTGTGGGTTTCGGCGTCGATCCGCACCGACACCTGACCACCGGCATAGGAGCGCACCAGCGGTCGCGGCCGATCCGAGGGCAGGTCGAGCTGGTCGGGCAATCCGGCCAATTCCTGCTGCCAATACCCGATCTGCTTGGCCGCCAAAGACTCCGGATCGTCCTCGGCACCGAGCAGTTCGCGCTGCCAGATGCTGTAGTCGGCGTACTGCACCGGCAGCGGGGCCCAATTCGGCGCCTGTCCGGCGCTGCGCGCCACATACGCGGTCATCAGATCGCGGGCCAGCGGGCCGATCGACGAACCGTCGCCCGCGATGTGGTGCACGACCATCGCCAGCACATATTCGCGCCCGTTCGCGCCGTCGCCGAGGTCGAACAGGCTGACCCGGACCGGCACCTCGACGGTGAGATCGAAGGCGGTTCTGGCCAACGTGGCCACCGCATCCACGATTTCGGCCGGGTCGATGCGCTGCACCAGCATCGGCGGAATCGCCTGCGCCGGGGGCAAGATCACCTGCACCGGGCCCGCATCGATCGGCGGATATACCGTGCGCAGAATCTCGTGACGGGTCACCAGATCCCCGATCGCCGCCCGCAGCGCCTGCGTATCGACGGCACCGCTCAGGCGCACCGCCATCGGCACGTTGTAGGCCAACGAGGAGGTATCCAGGCGGTTGAGGAACCACATGGCCTGCTGCGCCGCCGACAGCGGAATCCGCTCCGGCCGCGGACCGGCGATCAGCTCCGGACGGTCGCTTCCGGCCTCGTTCTCACTCAGCCGGGCCGCGAGCGCGGAAACTGTCGACGCCTCGAACAGCAGGCGTACCGGCACCCTGGTATCGGATGCGGCGCCCAGCCGCGCCGCCAGCCGGGTGGCGATCAGCGAATTGCCGCCCAATTCGAAGAAATCGTCGTCGGCGCCGACCGGTGTCGCGGGCGCGAGCAATTCGGTGAATACGCTCGCGACCAGCTCTTCCCAACGGCCGGACGGCGCACGGTATGCCCTGGTGTGCAGCACCGGCGCGGGCAGGGCGGCCCGGTCGAGTTTGCCGACCGGGGTCAGCGGAATCTCGTCGAGCACCATGACGGTGGTCGGCACCATATGCGCGGGCAGGCTGTTCGCGGCGAATGCGGTCAGCTCGTCGGCATCGGCCGCCGCACCGGCGGCGGCATGCACATAGGAAACGAGAATTGTTGCACCGCTGGCGATTTCGTGTCCGATGGTGACCGCGAAGTCGACTGTTTCGTGCGCCGCGAGCACGGCGTCGATTTCGCCGAGTTCGATGCGGAAGCCGCGGACCTTGACCTGGAAGTCGTTGCGGCCCAGATATTCCAGCGCACCGTCGACCGTTCGGCGGACCAAATCGCCGGTCCGGTACAGCCTGGCGCCGTCACGATCGAACGGATTGGCCACGAACCGGGCGGCGGTCAGCGCGGGGCGCTCATGGTAGCCGCGGGCCACCTGCGCACCGGTGATGTAGAGCTCCCCGACGGCGCGATCCGGCACCGGCGAGAGCCGCTCGTCCAGTACGTACTCGGTGATGGCGCGGATCGGTCCGCCGATGGTGACGGTCTCCCCCGGCACCAGCGGCGCGCTGATATTGGTCATGATCGTGGTCTCGGTCGGCCCGTACCCGTTGTAGAACTCACGGGTACGCCGCCCGGCGATCGGAATCGTCCAGCGCCGCACCAGCTCCGGTGGGCAGGCTTCGCCACCGGCGATGACGACGCGGAGCTTGTCCAGGCCCGCCGGGTCCACGGACGCCAGCGCGGCGGGCGTGATGAACGCATGCGTCACCCGCTCCCTGCGCAGCAGGGCAGCCAGCTCGTCGCCGCCGTAGACCGTCGGCGCGGCCACCACCATGGTCGCGGCGCCACCGATGGCCAACAGCAGTTCCAGCACCGACGCGTCGAACGACGGCGATGCGAAATGCAGTGTGCGCGAACTGCTCGTCACCCGGTAACGCTCGCGCTGTTCCTCGCAGAAACTCGACAAACCGGCCTGCGTGACGACCACACCCTTGGGCTTACCGGTCGAGCCGGAGGTGTAGATGACATAGGCCGGATGTGCGGCGCGCAACGGCCGCAACCGATCCGCATCGGTCACCGGATCGGCACCGTAGTCGTCGAGCCGCCGATCGATATCGTCGGCATCGATGGTCAGCCACTGCACCTCATCGGGCAGGTCGGCGGCGATATCGGTGACCGTAAGTCCCAGCACCGCACGCGAATCCGCGATCATGTGCCGGACCCGCTCGGCGGGATAGTTGGGATCCACCGGAACGAATCCGGCACCGGTCTTTGCGATCGCCCACACCGCGAGCACGGACTCCGGCGAGCGCGGAATGCCGATCGCGACCAGATCCTCCGGGCCGATGCCACGGTCGATCAGCAGTCGAGCCAGCCTGCTCGAACGCTCGTCGAGGTCGACGTACTCCCATTCCGCCAGCTGTTCGGCGGCATCGGCGAAGATCACCGCGACGCCGTCCGGATTGGTGTCAACGGCATCGGCCAACAGCTGCGGCAGCAGCTCGAGCTGTGCGGCGGGGCACGGTTCGGTGGTCCGCGCGGGGGCGGCCAGTGCCCGGTCCCGTTCGGCCTCGTCGAGGATGTCGATGGCACCGACGATTACCTGCGTATCGGCGGCGACCGCGGCGAGGATCCGCTCGAATCGGCGGCCCAGGCCCTGGATGGTGGCTTCCTCGAAAAGGTCTGTCGCGTAGGCGAAGCCGATGACCAGCTCGCCCGGCGTGCCATCATCGTGCCGGCGCGCTTCGACGATCACCTGCAGGTCGAATTTCGCGACTATCTCACCGGTATCGACGGCCGAGACGGTCAGGTCGGGCAATTCCAGTGTCGGCTGCTCGATGTTCTGGAACGACAGCATCACCTGGAACAGCGGGTTAGCCGAGACGGCCCGGGCGGGCAGTACCTCCTCGACCACCCGCTCGAACGGGATCTCCGCATTGGCGAAGGCGGACAGATCAGTCTCGCGGACCTGCTCGACGAACGCCGCGAACGGGGCATCGCGATCGACATCGGTGCGCAGGGTCAGCGTATTGACGAACATGCCGACCAAGTCGTCCAGTTCGGCCGAACCGCGACCCGCGATCGGCGTGCCGATCGTGATATCCGAGCCGCCGGACAGCCGCGCGAGCAGCGCGGCCAGCGCGGCATGTACGACCATGAACAGCGACGAATTGTGCTGGCGCGCAAGGTCGGCCAGGCTGGCGTGCACGTCTGCGGGCACGGCGAATTCGGTCGCCGCACCGTGCATCGATGCCTGCGCCGGACGTGGACGGTCCAGCGGCAGCCGCGCGGTTTCACTCACACCCGCCAGCTGTCGCCGCCAATACGCCAATTGCTGTGCGGCAATGGAATTCTCGTCGTCCTCGGTGCCGATGACCTCGCGCTGCCAGAGCGCGAAATCGGCGTACTGCACCGGCAGCGGAGCCCAACCCGGGGCGATCCCCGCGGTGCGCGCCAGGTAGGCGGTCGCCAGATCCCGTGCCAGCGGTGCCAGCGAGACGCCGTCCGCGGAAATGTGATGCGTGACAAGGACGAGTAGATGCTCGTCGCGGGCGGGGTCCGAGAACAGCCGGATGCGCACGGGCGGATGTTCGGTGACATCGAATCCGGCGGACAACAGTGCCGCGACCCGCTCCGGATCGGCGGTCGTTTCGACCTCCAGCCCGTTGGGCAGCGTTTCGGCCACCGACAGGATGTCCTGGCGCGGCGTCGCGTCCGGACCGTCGACCGGGAACCGCGTGCGCAGCGCCTCGTGCCGCTCCAGGACATCGGCGACGGCCGCGCGCAGTGCGGGTACGTCCAGATTGCCCGTGAGCCGGATGGCGAAGGGCAGGTTGTAGGAGGGAGACTCGGTATCGACCTGGTTGAGCACCCACATCCGATGCTGTGCCAGCGACAGCGGGATGCGCTCCGGGCGCACGGCCGGGGTCAAGGGCGGCCGATCCGCGTTCTCGGAATCCGGCACGATGCGCCCAGCCAGGTCGGCGACCACCGGTGCGTCGAACAGCGTGCGCACCGGCACCCGCGCGCCCAACGCCGCACTCAGCCGGGCCACGACCTGGGTGGCGACCAGTGAGTTGCCGCCCAGGACGAAGAAGTCGTCGTCGGCGCCCACCCGGTCCACACCGAGCACCTCGGCGAACACACCGGCGACGATCTCCTCGAGCGGGGTGGACGGCGCGCGGAATTCCCGGCCGGCCAGGGTCGGCCGTGGCAGCGCCTTGCGGTCCAGCTTGCCGCTGGTGTTGAGCGGGAACTCGGCCAGCTCCACGATCGTGGCCGGAACCATGTATTGGGGCAGCGTGCCCGCCAGCGCGGCACGCAGCGGCTCCACCTCGAGGTGTGCGCCGGGCGCCGGGACCGCGTAGGCCACCAGCTGGTCGCCGAGTTCGGTGGGCACCACCAGGACGGCCGCCTGGCTCACCGACGGCTGCGCCAGCAGCGCCGCCTCGATATCGCCGAGTTCGATGCGCTGTCCGCGCAGTTTTACCTGGAAGTCGGTGCGGCCCAGGTACTTCAGGACACTCGGCGCGCTCCAGGCCACCAGGTCCCCGGTCCGGTACATCCGCTCGCCCGTTCCGAACGGGTTGGCCACGAACCGATCCGCGGTCAGATCCGCGCGTCCGAGATAGCTGCGGGCCAGCTGATCACCGGCGAGGTAGAGCTCACCGGTGACCCCGGCGGGCACCGGCCGCAGGCGCGAATCCAGCACATACAGGCGGCTGTTCCAGACCGGCGATCCGATCGGCAGGCCGCCCTGGTCGTCGACGGTCGCGAGCCAGGTGGTGACGGCGACCGCGGTCTCGGTCGGTCCGTACACGTTGAGCACCGACGCCTCGCAGACCGCGCGCACCGCGGCCACGGTCTCCGCGGGCAGCAGCTCGCCGCCGACGATGATGTGCCGCAGCGTGGGGATCGCACCGGCGGGCGTATGGGCGGCGAACACCGCGAGCATCGACGGCACGAAGTCGGTGACGGTAACCTGCTGCGCCGCAATGGTTTCGGCGATATACGTGGCGTCGCGATGGCCGTCGGGTGTGGCCATCAGCAGCTTGGCGCCGAGCCGCAGCGGAATGAAGTAGCCCCACATCGAGGCGTCGAAGGTGAAGGCGGCCTTCTGCAGGTACACATCGTCGGCATGCAGCGGATATCGGGACTGCATCCAGGCCAGATGGTTGCCGATCGCCCGGTGCGAGACCGCGACGCCCTTGGGCCGTCCGGTGGAGCCGGAGGTGAACAGCACATACGCCAGGCTCTCCGGGCGCACCGGCCGCAGCAGCTCCCCGGCCGCCAGCGGGGTACTGGCGAATCCGTCCAAATCCGCGGTGTCGATGTGCAGCAACGGAATTCCATCCGGCACCGGCACGGCGTCCGCGGTCGTGGTGAGCACGCACACCGGCCGCGCCGCCGTCAGCACGTGCTCGACGCGCTCGGCCGGATGATCCGGGTCCACGGGCACGTACGCACCACCCGCGGTGAGGACCGCGTACATGCCGATGACCAGATCCAGCGAGCGCCGGACCGCGAGGCCGACCAGCGATTCCGCGCCGACACCCTGCGAGATCAGCAGGCGGGCAAGGCGATTCACCTTCTCGTCGAGTTCCCCGTAGGTGAGCTCGGCGCCCTCATAGGCCACCGCGACTCGATCCGGATGCGCTTGAACCGCTCGGCGGTAGCCGTCCAGCAGCAGCTCCGGTTCGACCGGATGCCGGGTGTCGTTCCAGTCCAGCAGGACGCGATCCCGCTCGGCCTCGGACAACATGATGTCGATATTGCCGACCCGTACCGCGGGATCGCCGAGCAGTGCCTCCAATACCCGGGTCAGCCGGGCGGCAAGGGATTCCACCTCATCGGCACGGAACTGTTCGCCCTGATACTTGTACGTCAGCTCGAGCGTCGCGGTCGCGGTCACCAGTAGCGTCAACGGATAGTGCGTATCGTCGCTGGTGCCGACGCCGGTCACCGACATGCCGTCGATGGAACTGGCGGCAGTGATGGCGTCCCGGTCGATCGGGTAGGACTCGAAGACCAGCAGGGTGTCGAATTGTGCTCCGGCACCGGCGATCCGCTGAATATCGGCCAGACCCAGGTAGTGGTGGTCGAGCAGCGCGGCCTGCTCGCGCTGCAGCGACTGCAAGAACTCGCCGATCGCCAGCCCGCCGTCGATCCGCACGCGCACCGGCAGCGTATTGATGAACAAGCCCACCATCGACTCGACGCCGGGCAGCTCGGCCGGACGGCCGGACACCGTGGTGCCGAACACCACATCGCCGCGACCGGTGAGCCGTCCGAGCAGGATGCCGAGGGCCGCCTGCACCAGGGTGTTCACGGTGACGCCGAGTTCAGCGGCCCGCTCGGTGATCCGGCGGGTGCGGTCGGCGTCGATCTCGGTGACCACCCTGCCGATACCTCGGCCTTCGGCCGCGCGCGGTTGGGACGCAAGCTGGGTCGGCTCGTCCACACCGGACAGCGCCTGCGCCCATGCCCGCTCCGAATCCGCCTGATCACGGCCCGCCAGCCAGCTCAAGAAGGTGCGGTAGGAAGGCACCCGCGGCAGCGCGGACCGATCGCCCCGAGTCGCGTAGAGCACCAGTACATCTCGCATCAGCAACGGCATCGACCAGCCGTCGAGCAGGATGTGGTGGGAGGTGACCACCAGGTGCCACTGCTGTTGTTCGGTGCGGTACAAGGCAAACCGAATCAGCGGCGCCACCGACATGTCGAAGCGGGATTCGCGATCCAGCGCGACCTGCCGTTTCAATTCCGCCAACCGCTCGGACTCGGGCAGCTGCGTCAGATCCACCGAACGCCATGGCATTTCGACCCGGTCCAGGACCACCTGCACGGCGTGGCCGCCGGCACCGGCGACGAACGCGGTCCGCAAGTTCGGGTAGCGGTCCAGAATGGCCTGAGCCGCTGCCCGCAGTCGCTCGACCTCCACGTCGCCACTCAAGTCCACGACAGTTTGGGTGGTGTAGACATCGACGCTCGACTCGGTGAGCAGGGCGTGGAACAGCAGCCCGGACTGCAATGGCGCGAGCGGCCACACATCCGACAGTGCCGGGTAATTCCGTTCCCACACTTCGATATCCGACTGGCCGACCGTGACCAACGGCAGATCCGAGGGCGTCAGGCCACCGGCATCCGGATGCCGCGCGTGCTCGGCCAGCGCGTGCAACGCCGCGACCCACAGGTCGGCGAACTCCTGTGCCTTTTCCCGGGGCAACAGCCCGCGCGGGAAGGCGAACGACGCACCCAGCTGCGGTCCGTCCGCGCCGTCGGTGACAATCGCGTTGATGTCGATCACGCCGTTCGCGGGCATATCCGGATCCATCTCGGCATCCAGCTGCCCCAGATCCCCGACCGGCACCCACCCCAAGGCGCCGAGCTGCGCCGGGATCTCTCCCGTCGACACTCGACCCAAGTAGTTGAAGCTGATCTGGGGTGCACCGCCCAGTTCGGCGGCGGTCTCCGGGTTCAGATAGCGCAGCAGGCCGTAGCCCAGGCCCTTGTCCGGGACCGCGAGCAGCTGCTCCTTCACCGATTTCACGATGTCGCCCAAGGCTTTTCCGCCCGCGAACGCCTCGGCGATATCGGCGCCCGCGAGATCGAGCCGAACCGGGAAGGCGCTGGTGAACCAACCGACCGTCCGCGACAGATCCGCACCGGGAACGAGCCCCTCTTCGCGGCCGTGGCCTTCCAGCTTGACCAGCGCGGTACCGCCGGCACCTTCGCCACGCCACTTGCTCACCGCCAGCGCCAGCGCCGTGAGCAGGCCGTCGTTGACACCACCGCGATACCGGCCCGGGATCGCGGTCAGCAGCGCATCGGTCACCTCGGCAGGCACCGTCACCTTGACGCGATCGACGGTGCCGAAGGTGTCCACCGCGGGATCGAATGCGCGCGCTCCGAACAGCGGGTCTTCGGTACCCGAAACCTGTTGCCAGAACGGCAGTTCCGCGACCCGCACCGGATCCTGCGCCGCGTCGCGCAGGGCGTGCGCCCAGCGCCGCATCGAGGTTCCGTTGGCGGGCAGCGTCACCGGCTGCCCCGCCGCCAGCTGCGACCAGGCCATCGCCAGATCCGGAATCAGAATCCGCCAGGACACTCCGTCGACCACGATGTGGTGCGCGACAACCAGCAAGACATCACGACGGCGACCGCCCTGCGGGAAAGCGAACCAGACGAACTGCACCATCACCGCATTCGCCGGATCGAGTCGGCCAAGCGCCGCGTCATACTCGACGCTCGCGCGCCGCGACAACTCCGCATCGTCGATATCGGCGGGCACCTCGACCCGATGCACCAGCGCGTCGACGTCGACCGCGCCGGTCTCCAGGACCTCGAAGGTCCGGACGTTGTCCGAGGTGGCTTCACGCAACCGAGCGCGCAGCATGTCGTGGTGGTCGAAGACCGCGCCGATGGTCGCGACCAGGGTCTCCCGGTCGATACCGTCGGGCAGCCGCAGCGCCATCGTCTGCGAGAACCGCTGATAGGACGAGTCGCTGGGCAGCATCGCCGCCATGATCGGCAGCAACGGCAGTTCGCCCACCCCGCCACCGGGCAGTTCTGCCAGCCGCTGCTGCTCCACCGCATCGGCCGAGGCGGCGATCTCGGCCAAGGCCGCGACCGTGCGATGTTCGAAAACCTCCGCGGCGGTGAAGACGACACCGCGCGCCTTGGCCCGCGAGACCAGCTGGATCGACAGGATCGAATCGCCACCCAATGCGAAGAACGAGTCGTCGCGACCGATGCGCTCGACCCCGAGCAATTCGGCGAATACCTGGGCGATGATCTCCTCGACCGGCGTCTCCGCCGCGCGGAACTCACGGGGCGCGAAGACCGGCTCGGGCAGTGCCGCGCGGTCGAGCTTGCCAACCGGTGTCAGCGGGATCTCGTCCAGCACCACGAAGGCGGCCGGAATCATATATGCGGGCAGCGACTCGCCGAGGAATTCGCCGAGCCCCTCGGTGTCCACGTCGGCCCCCGCCGTCGGTAGCACATAGGCAACCAGCGCGGTCGCCCCCGACGGCAGCGTCTTGCCGAGGGTTGCCGCGAAGTCGATATCCGGGTGACCGGTGAGCGCGTTGTCGATCTCGCCGAGTTCGATGCGGAAGCCGCGAATCTTCACCTGGAAGTCGGAGCGACCCAGGTACTCGATGACGCCGCCCTCTTCGGTGCGCCGCACCAGATCTCCGGTGCGGTACAGCCGCGCGCCCGGCGTGCCGATATCGGCACCGAAGGGGCTGGCCACGAAGCGCTCCGCGGACAGGCCAGGCCGCCCGAGATATCCCTGTGCCAAAGCGGGACCCGACAGATACAGTTCGCCGATCACCCCGGCGGGCACCGGGCGCAATCGTGCATCCAGGACGAACGCACCGATGCCCGCGATGGCCGAGCCGATCGTGATGGGCTCGCCCGGCGCCAGCGGTGGGGTACTGGTGGCGAGAATCGTCGCCTCGGTGGGCCCGTAGCCGTTGTGGAACGCACGTTCGCCCGCCCAGCGGCCGACCAGCTCCGGCCCGAACTTGTCACCGGCCACCACGACGACCCGCAGCTCGTGCAGACCGTCCGGATCCACCGATTCCAGGGCGGCCGGGGTGATGAGCATGTGGGTGACGCGCTCGCGTCGCAGCAGATCCGAGAGTTCGGTCCCACCGAATACCGATGGCGGCGCGATCACCAATGTCGCACCGGAGGAAAACGCCAGTAGGAGCTCGAGCACCGAAACGTCGAAGTTGGGCGAGCAGACGTGCAGGACCCGCGACTCCCCGGTCACCGCATACTGTTCGCGCTGCGCGGCAACCAGGCCGGCCAGGCCGCCGTGCGAGACCACGACTCCCTTGGGCCGTCCGGTCGAGCCCGAGGTGTAGATAACGTAGGCGGGGTGGCGCTCGTCGAGCCGACGGACCCGGTCGGCGTAGGAGATCGGATGGGCCGGGCGTTCGGCGATGCGCCCGGCGTGTACCGGGTCGTCGAGTTCGATCCAGTCCACAGTCGCGCCGAGCACCGGCCGATATGCCGTAGTGGTAAGCCCTAGGACGGCACCGGAATCGGAGAGGATGTGCGCGATCCGGTCCGACGGGTATCCGGGATCCACGGGCACGTACGCGGCGCCGGTCTTCGCGATCGCCCACACCGCCAGCACGGATTCGATGCTGCGCGCGATACCGATCGCCACCACATCGCCCGCGCCAACGCCGTGTTCGATGAGTTCGCGCGCCAAGCGCGAGGACAACTCGTCGAGTTCGCGATAGGTCAGCTGTTTATCATCGGACGGATCGCCCGAAGGGTTGAACCGGATGGCGACGGCGTCGGCGGCGGACTCCACAGCGGCGGCGAGCAAATTCCCGAACAGCAGACCGACTCGGCGACGACTACCGCGTGCGGAACGACGATCCCTTGCCATTTCCGGTATTACACCTCTCACCTATTGCGCGCCTAAAGACCGCACCCGCATAATGGAACGCACATACTTCACTAACGAACCGCTCTACTGCCGCGAGTCAAGCGTTCGAGTTTACAAGAGCGAACTCGTCCCATATCCCCATGCGCGGGAATCTGTTACGACATTCGCCCGAGAAGCGCGATCGACTTCACAACACGGCCTTCAACAGCCTAGGTGACGGTCGGCCACCACGTTTCCGCACCAGATCGCAACCCCCGAATCAGTAGACGATCGCTATCACAGCAATAGCCCCGACCACCTGCGATCGGGTCAGCCAGGACCAGTGGACGTGATTTCCGCGACATTTTCGCGAAAGCAGACTCGACGGCGACAGTAGACGTGACTTCGATCACAGCGGTCAGCCGAAGTGGTAGAGCTCGAAGCCGACCGCGCGCGCGGCCGAAAATCCGGACTTCGGGGCGGTCGCCATGTCGATGACCGCGCGCACCTGGTCCGCGACCGGCTCGGGACTGAGCGCCTCGAGGTAGCGGCGGTGCTCGGCCAATGACGCGGCGGCTTGTTCGATGGTGTCGGTGACGTCGACGGCGTGCGTGGCGCTCGGTCCAACCACCGCAGCCAGCCGGGGCGACCACGGAGTTTCGGTGAGATCCGGAAATATCCACTCGTTGCCCGCATCGGATACGGCATCGAGGGCGGCGCGGCCGACCGCGCGATGGTCGGCGCTATTGGCGTAGCCGGGAGCCCAGGTATCGCCGAAATTGAACAGCACGACGAATTCCGGACGATGACGGCGGATCGCGGCGGCCAGGTCGCGGCGCAGCGCCAGGGTTTCCTCGACGCGGCCGTCCGGATAGCCGAGGAATTCCACCTCGTGCACCCCCACCACCTTGGCGGCGGCGATCTCCTCGGACTCGCGCAGCGGTCCGGCCTCGCTGGGGGCCATACCCGCGATGCCGGCTTCGCCAGAGGTGACCAGGACATAGCGAATGTCCTTGCCCTGTCCCGTCCAGCGCGCCACCGCGGCGGCCGCGCCGTATTCGATATCGTCCGGATGCGCCACGATGACGAGACCGCGCTGCCAATCCTCGGGAACCTGCTCCACAGGGGTCATTCAAGCAGATGTTCGAACGTGGGTAGGCCGCGCGCCGTCCGCGGCGGACGGCGCACGGCCTACCTCTCGAAACCGCGGCGCCCGAGTCCCGGCGGGCCCGCGGGCCGACGCTACAGCTTGCTCACGGTGGAGTTGTCCGAGCCCGCGACCGCCTTGTACAGCAGGTACAGCCCGAAGACGACCGCGCTGATCACCAGAATCGGAAACAGCCCCTTGATCAACGCACCGATGATGGCGAGCGCGATCCAGACGACCGCTACGACACCGATGATTTTCCACAACATGCCAGCCTCCAGAAGGTCTCGGGCGAACCGCCATCCGACGATCCGACACCTCGATACTGGCAGCGGGGCGCTGATAAATCACCAGCTCAGCACCGATATCCGGGTGAAGATCAGGGTTCACCCTGAGCTCTGCTCAGTATCCTGACAGCCCGTCCGATTTCCGAATTCGCCAAGTGCGACAACGGAAAACGTCGAAGTTGTCGGCTCCGCGCACCTGCGCCACTATTGGCTGACCGCTCGCATGTATTTCGAACCTTAAGGGACCAGTTATGACCAGGTACGCACACTATGTCGGCAGTCTTCCAGCGGACCTGATGACGGGCGATCAAGCTGTCCTGCAATGGTTTGCCGATCGCACGGCAGGCTCGCCGGTTACCGCTTTGCCATGCGATCTCGACCCCGACTGGATCATCGACTACCTGCGGACACGAAAGCAGCATTCCGATGTCTTCGAGATCGTCGAGGAAGGCGGGTTCGCCGACTACAGCGACTTCCCCAGCTACGGCCTCCAGTCTGGCCGCAAGCTGGAAACACAGCATGTTTCGATGGACCGGGTCGAGCGCATTGATGCGGTAGTGGCGGCCTTCGAGTCATTGCAGCGCGAACGACCGGAATTAGCCGAGACAAGAGTTCAGATAAGCCTGCCGAATCCACTCGATCTCGCAATGTTTACATTCGCGGGCGCAGCCGTATCCGGTGGGCTGCCGGTCGGAAAGGCATTGCGGCACTTCGATCTCACGGTCGCCGCGTTGCGGCAGCTGCCCGTGTTCGCCGAAGCGATGGTGCAGGAGGTATCGGAGGTAGTCGCTCGTCACGGCGACCGGATCAGCTGGCAGCTGGAGTCCCCGCTCGCACTGTTGAGCATGGTCAAAGCGACGCAACTGGGTTCGCGGTGGGCGCTGGCCCCGCTGGTGGCGCGTCAGCTCGCCGGCGTCCTCGGACGGCTGCACGAGATCGGTGCGGAAACCACCGTGCACCTGTGCTACGGCGACTATCAGCACAAGAGCCTGCTGGCCCCACGCAGTCTGGCTCCCGCGGTCAGTCTGCTCAATCGCACTGCGCGACTGCTGGATCGGCAAGGAGCGCCACTGCCCCCGGTGCATATTCCGTGCGCGTACGGCGCCGAGCCCGCACCGCTGGATCCCCGCTTCTACGCTCCCCTGCGATCACTCGCCACCGACTGGCGCGTGATCGCAGGTGTGGTTTCCACGGATTCGGTCGAGAACAGCGACAGCGCGCGTGCGCTTTTCGAGGCGGCGTTGGGGCGCGATGCTTTCGGCGTTGCCACCGCGTGCGGACTCGGGCGATGCACTCCCGAGGTCGCCCGGCACGCCGCCGAGGCCACCGTCGAGGTCGCGCGGGCCGGAGCATAACCGCCCGATCGAACGTCGCGATCAGCCGACGCGGGTGCGCACTTGACAGTTCGCACCCACGTTGCTGGCCCCTTCATCCGGCAAATGGCTTCCACCACAGCGGAATCCGCGCGTTGATCGCTGCGCAAGGATCGCCAACCGCAGAAATCAACTTTGCGAACGCCTCGCGCGGACCTGGTTTGGGCTTTACTCTGAATTTGCCGAAAGAGCGGGGTGATGCCAAACGACACCGAACAGCCTCGCCTGTCATACCCAGGTGACTCCCTCCGATCGCGGCGCACGATCTCGACGAAAAGTGCTGCGCTGACATGCATTCGCGGACACCGCGCCGCCGCATCCGACACCCGCCCAGTTGTGCTTTGTAAGGGCGGGCCGGCGAGAAGGTCCGATTCGCGGTATTGGCTACCCTTCAGACACCGTTTACCACCGATTGCCTGAGACCTCCAAATCGACTCCGGCGGTTGATGATTCGACTGTTGCGGCTACAATCTGACGAGGGCGTCGCCACGGATGGCTAACTGACGGCGACGCCCGGTCCGGGTTGATCCACCACCGTGGGACCGGAGTTGGTTCGGTTGCTGATGTGGGCGCACAGTCCACGTCGGCGTCCGCTGTTCCAAGGAGTGTGAAATGGCGAACGATCCGCATGTCCTCGTTGTCGGTGGCGGCCCAGCGGGGTCGACAACCGCAGCTCTGCTGGCTCGAGCAGGAATCCGTGTGACGCTTCTGGAACGAGATACGTTCCCGCGGTATCACATCGGTGAGTCGATGCTCGCATCATGCCTTTCGACACTGCGTCTTTCCGGCGCGTTCGACAAGGTCGCGGCGCATGGCTTCCAGATCAAGCGGGGCGGCTATTTCCAGTGGCAGAACGATAACTGGCTGTTGGACTGGTCCCAGCTCGTCGATGCCGAAGCCTGGTCCTACCAGGTCGAGCGAGACGCATTCGACGATATTCTGCTGCGCAACGCGGCCGAACAAGGCGCGCAGGTGATCGAGAACGCCAATGTCGAGAACGTGATTTTCGACGGTGACCGCCCGGTAGCCGTGGAATGGACCGGCCCCGGTGACAGCGGCACTCGGACCACGGAATTCGATTTTCTCGTCGACGCGTCTGGACGATACGGCCTGCTGGCCAAGCGGCGCTTCAACATGCGTCGGCAGCACCCTGCCTTCCGCAATGTCGCGGTCTGGTCGTATTGGGAAGGCGCGCACCTGCACCCGGACAGCCCGGAAGGCGCGATCAATGTCGTGTCCACCCCCGAGGGCGGCTGGTTCTGGCATATCCCCCTGTCCAACGGCCGATTCAGCGTCGGCTACGTGGTTTCCGCGCGCAAGGCGGGCGAGCGACTACGCGAGCAAGGTCGAGACGCCTACTACCTCAACACGATTCGCGACAGCAAGGCGATGAGCGCATTGCTCGAAGGCGCGCAGCAGGTCGCCGAGGTCAAGGCCGAGCAGGACTACTCCTATGTGTCGGATCGGTTCAGCGGTCCGGGCTATGCCCTCGTCGGCGACTCGGCGGCCTTCCTCGATCCGCTGCTGTCCACCGGCGTGCATCTGGCGACCTACGGCGGACTCGTCGCCGCGGCCGCGATCGCGACCACCCTGCGTGGCGAAATGAGCGAAACCGACGCGATGGCCTTCTACGAGCACACTGCCCGACGGGCCTACTCACGGTTCCTCGTGTTGGTCTCGCGTATGTACGAACAGTACATCGGTTCCGACGAATACTTCTCGCACGCAGACAAGCTCACCGAGACACACGAAGGCGACACCCCCGAGGTGTCGTTCACCCGGATCATGGCCGGACTCACCGATGTGGACGAATCCTCGGGAGAGCAACAGCTCACCCCGACCGACACCATCGCCGCCGAACTCACCGAGACCGAAAAGCTGCACGCGGACTCGGCCAACCTCGAATACATGGGCCATCTGGACATGTCGGTCGTCTGGGACCACTGGCGTGACCCGCTGGCGGACACGGTGCTCAACGATGTGCGGATCACCACCGAGCCGGTACTCGGCCTGACCACGCGGCCCCGCGACGCCGCCGAGGTCGAGGCCGTCGCGCGGCCGGTGCTCCCCCCGAAGGCGGCCGACGTCCCCGTACTCTAGTTCCGGCCTTCGTGAAAACCACAGCGCGAAGCCGGTCACTATGACGATCACGCGCTCCGACCCCGAACCACCGGGCGATTCCTCGGTCGGTGGTTCGGGCCCCCGGACAGCCATGCAACAGATCGCGCGCTTCGGCCATCCGATCACCCGGCGGCTGCTGGCCACCGACGGCTTCACCCAGCCCAGACTCGAGGCCATCCTCGGCACGGATCTCCAGGTGCGGGTGCTGCGCCAGGACGAACTCGTGGCCGAGCAGCTACCCGCCACCGTCTCCGAGGCATTGCGGTTGGCCGGTCCCGACCGCGTCATCGTCCGTCGCTCGTGTCTGATCAATGCCGACATGGTGACCGCATCGGTAAACTATGTTGTCGCCGTGAGTGGGCCGGCGACCGCGGCCGGCACGGACGATCTGCACGTGCCTATCGGACGCGGCTTGGTTTCTCGGGGTCTATCCCAGCGGCGACTAGTGCTGCGGGCGGGCGTCACGAGATGGCCCGATGGTCGCCTCTGCGCGTTCAAGGCGTACGTCATCATGCTCGGAGAGCATCAGCCGCTGTGCTATATCCGTGAGATATTCAATCCCAGCTTTGTGCCACCGGAGCATGCCGCCGTCTCGGATGAAGATCTGAGTTGGGCCGATGAGCCGGATTACTCCCGATCACAACCGGCCCACCCCTCGACAGTGCGCCGGGGTGGCTGCGATGCCGAGTCACCGCGCACCGACGGACAGTGTTCGCGCCCCCTGCCCGTGCTGGTCCATCCGCGCGAATCCGACTCGCTCACCACCGATTTGGCCGCCGCAGCGCGCGGGCAGGCATTCGTAGTACATCTCAGCGCCCGCACTTCCGCAGCCCTCGATGCCGCGACGCTGCCCGCCCGCCGTGCGCTGGCAATCTGTGCTGCCGCCGTGCTGAAGCACGGACTCGATTTACCGATCGTGACCATCGGCCAATTGCATACGAACAGCGAACCATGCAGAACACCAACCGATTTCGAGACCTCGGCGGGCGATCAGGAATACCACAGGGCCGCGGCACAGCTGGAATATTGGCGCGTCGCTAACCCGCCCATCGCACTCTGCACACAGATGCTGCGCGGCGCTGCGGACCGCTACCAGGCGTCAGTGGTGCGCGATCTGCTGATCGAGGTAGCCGCGATGCTCCCGATCGCGGCAAGCGCGCCCACAGCCTCCCGTGAACTGTACAGTTCCATCGCGCCCCTGCATATCTCGCGCACCGTCCGGTCCTGCGAGTCGGATGCGACTCGACCTCAGCTGACCCGGCACGAGTGGGACCGTTCGACCCAACTGCTGTGGATCGGCGACCGAAACCACGAATTCACCTCCCAGCACCTGTCTTTCGCCGCCCGGGTCCGCAACCCGCTGGCGGTAACCCTCGGACCGACCGCGACGCCGGACGATGTCGAATTCCTGTGCCGATATCTCAATCCCATACGTCGGCCCGGTCGGCTCACGCTCATTCCGGCGTTGTCCGGCACCCGTACCGCCGACGCACTGCCCGCATTGTTCGAGGCGGCCACCCGGGGCGGTACCCCGGTGAGCTGGATGTGCGATCCGATGCATGCCGACGATCCCGCCGCCGCGATCCACACCTACGTCAGCGCCTGCCGGACCACGGGCACCGCACCGGCCGGCCTGCACCTGGACTGCGAACCCCGAAGCCGCCTCGGCACCGGACTCGATACCGGACGGGCATTGCACTGTGTCATCACCACACTGAGCGCGATGTGGGCAAGCTGATCGGCGCACGCCCGTCGAATCGCGAGGAGAAGTAAGTGCAAAGTAGTCAAATCGTTGTGGTCCTAATGGATCTCGCCCTCATCATGGCAGCCGCTCGGATCTTGGGGTGGCTGGCCGAACGTGTCGGCCAGCCCGCGGTGATCGGCGAGATCACCGCCGGAATACTCGCGGGCCCGACCGTGTTGGGGCCGCATCTTTCGGACATGCTGTTCCCGCACGAGGTCCGCTCGTATCTGACCCTGCTCGCCAATGTGGGCGTCGCCGTATTCATGTTCGTCGCCGGGTTGGAACTCGACCGCGGCGTATTCTCGGGCAGCCGACGCTCGATTCCGGCGGTATCGGTCGCCGCCTACGCCGTGCCGTTCGTCTTGGGCTGCGGCATCGCCGCGACCGCGCTCGCCCGCCACCGAACCGGTGACCTACCGAGCTTCACGCTGTTCATCGGCTGTGCCCTCGCGGTGACCGCATTTCCGGTGCTGGCCCGGATCCTGCACGATCGTGGGCTGACGCGCACCGGAATCGGTCAGCTCAGCCTCGCCTGTGCGGCGCTGGTCGACATCTTCGCCTGGACGGCGCTGGCCGTCGTGCTGGCCGTCGCGCACCCTGGAACGGGCAGCCAGTGGCGACTGGCGCTGCTGGTGCCGGTGGTCGTGGTGACGTGGTGGGTCGTGCGCCCGGCATTGACGCGGATCGCCGTGGCGGGCACCGAGCAGACGATGATCGTGATCGGTGTCGGCGGCGCGCTGTTGCTCGGCGCGATAACCGAATGGATCGGACTGCATTTGATATTCGGTGCGTTCGCCTTCGGTGTGGTGTTCCCACGCGCGCGACGCGAAGCGGTCGAATCCGGCGCCCGGATTCTGAGCTTGGTGCTGCTGCCCGGATTCTTCGTCGTGGCCGGACTCGCGGTCGATCTCGGGGCGATCGACCGTGCCGCCGTCGGCGAGTTGGTAGTGATCATGGTGGTGGCCGTCACAGGGAAGCTCGGCAGTGTTTATCTAGCCGGGCGACTGACCGGTCTGACATCGCGATCAGCGGCGGCGTTGGCGGCGTTACTGAACACCCGCGGCCTGACCGAACTCGTCATACTCAACGTGGGGCTCAGTACGGGACTCATTGGCCCACAGCTATATTCGATACTGGTAGTAATGGCTTTGGTGACAACGGCGATGACAGCGCCGCTACTGCGGCTGATCGGTGTCCACGAAACGCCACGGGGCGATTCAGCCACCCCGGTCAACCGCTTACCCGTCGGCGGCCCGATCGAATAGTCGTCGACGACACGCTCTAACCAACCGGCTGGCAACCAGGTTCCCCGGGCGTCGTGGCCTGCCCGTTGCTATGTTGCTAGCGTGGGCGAGTCGCCAGGTTCCGGAAAGGTCCTAGGAAGGGTGTGTCGTTTCGAATACTCGACGACGCACCGCTGACCTCGGTCGAGGAATCTGCCCGCGCTCATTGATTCAGTCTTTGTCGAATTCTGTTCCACCGTTTGGAGTAACGTCTTTGACCACACCGCATACCCCCATGTCCGATCCGCATACCGGCACGACCGGAGTTTGCCCCGTGCAGCACGGCTCATCGAGCACTACCGGTGAGCGGATTCCGCTGTATACACCGGAGTTCGTCGCCGATCCGCACCACGCCTATGAAGAGATGCGGCGTAAGTACGGCACGCTGGTTCCGATCGAGTTGGCCCCCGGAGTGCCGGCCACCCTCGTGATCGGCTACGCGACCGCCGTGCGAATCCTCAACGACCCCACCCACTTCCCCGCCGATCCCCGCGTCTGGCAGAAGACCGTCCCCGAGGACTGCCCGGTGCGGCCGATGATGGCCTGGCTCCCGGCCGCACGTAACAACGACGGACCTACCCACGCCCGCTATCGCGATGCCTCGGTCGCGAGCATCGACGGAATCGATGTGCACGGACTGCCTTCGACCATCGAGCAGATCGCCATCCCGCTGATCAACACCTTCTGCAAGGCCGGAAACGCCAATCTGGTTACCCAGTACGCATTTCCGCTTGTCCTCGGTGTCCTGAACCAAATCGTCGGCTGCCCACCCGATATCGGGCAGCGCGTCGCGAGCGGCATGGCGGCGCGCTTCGACACCGTCCGCAGCGCCCAGGGCATGGCGATGCTCAAAGAGGCACTACTGGAGCTGATCCAGCTCAAACGCGACCATCCCGGCGACGACGTCACCTCACGGCTGGCACACCACCCGGCCGCCATGGACGACATAGAAATCTTCGCCCAGCTGATGAGCTTCTACGGCGCCGGATTCGAAGCACAGCGCAACCTGATCACGAACGCCCTGCTGCTGATGATCACCGACGACCGGTTCAAGTGCGCGGATGTCCTCGGACGCAACCTGTCGACGATCACCGCGATCGACGAAGTTCTGTTCAACGACCCGCCCATGGCGAACTTCTGCACAACCTATCCGCGCCAGCCGATCATGGTCGACGATATCTGGCTGCCCGCGGACCAACCGGTCGTCATCAGCCTCACCGGCTGCAATAACGACCCGGAGATCCGCGGCGACGCAGACGCCGACGGAAGACGTCTCGGCAATCGCTCACACCTGGCGTGGAGCGCCGGGCCGCACGCCTGCCCGGCCAAAGGTGTTGCGTACCTGACGGTTCAGTACGCCATCGATCAGCTCTTCGACGCACTGCCCGATATCCAGCTCGGGGTGCACCCGGATCAGCTGATCTGGCGGCCCGGTCCGTTCCACCGTGCGATGGCGGCATTCCCGGTCGTTTTCACACCGTCCGCGCCGATGAAACTCATGTAGGTCTCGGCGTCCGCTGGCGGGCCGAGATCGTCGACGGTGCGGCGATCTCGGCCCTCGGCTCGGCAGGGGTTCTCAGAGAGGCGGGAACTCCGGGAACGGAGCGGACTTCGGGAAGACGACCGGCAGCGCGGTCAACGCGCGGTGGAACGGCCCGGTGCGCCAGCCGAGTTCGGCAGCCGGACCGCCCAACTCGATTTCGGGCAGGGCATCGAGCAGTTGGTCTATCGCGTCCTGGGCGATCAGGTAGGCGGCATCCTGTGCCGGGCACATGTGTGGTCCGGCACTGAAGGCCAGATGTGAACGATTGCCATCGCGCTCGACCCCGTCGACCGCATTGACGGTGGGATCGCTGTTGCACGCGGCCATGCTGATGACGACCGGCTGGTGGGCGGGCAACCACACACCATTGAGCAGAATCGGTTGCCGGGGATAGGAAATGCAGTAGTTCGCCAACGGCGGGTCGGTGAACAGCACTTCGTCCAGCGCATCGCGGGTCGACAGACTACCGCTGTGCATGCCCGCGGCGAATCGATCGTCGGTCAACATCAGTCGCAACGCGTTGCCGATGAGGTGGACCAGCGGTTCGACCCCGATCGCGTAATGCGTCACCAACTGCTGGATCACCTCCTCATCGGTCAAACCGCTCGGGTGACGCATCAATCGAGTCGTGATGTCGTCACCCGGCTCCTCCCGCTTGCGATCGACGTGCACCCGTAGCGCCTCGTGCAGCATTCGGTCGCCCGCACCGACCTCGGCTCCGGCATCGAACATGGCATCCACCGCCGCCGCGACCCGCGCGCCGATATCCGAGTCGACGCCCAGCATGGTGTTCACCGCGGTGAACGCAAGAGGAAAAACGTAGCGTTGCAACACATCAGCGTGTCCGTCGGCACAGAACTCGTTGATCAGCGGGATCGCGATCTGTTCGATCACAGCGTGCATGCCGAGCAGATCGACGTCATTGATCGCCGCGCTGGCGGACTCGCGATAGCGCTTATGTTCCTGCCCGTCGGTGCGCAGGGCGTTCTCCCGCCGCCTCATCATGCCGAGTACCGGGCAGTCCGCTGGGATGTTCCGCTCCCACGTCCGGGGATCCGCCGGGAAGTGGTCCGGATCGGTCAGGATGCGGATCGCGGTGTAGTAGCCGGTCACCAGCGTGGCCGGTACGCCCGGGGCGAGATCCACCGGCACCAGCGAACCGAACTTCTCGCGCATCTCCCCGTAGACCCGGTGCGGGTCGGCGGCGAATTCGGGGGTGTACATCACGATGCGCGGACCGGCCCCGAAGCCCGGTGAGCCGCCGACCGAGGAGCGTGATTCCGGTGGGTGATGCGTGTGCGTTGTCACAGATGAACTCCGACCTTTTGAAAACTAAAGAACCTTGACAATCGAGCGGACCCAGCACTGACCTCAGTTACGTCACAGCGGCGAGCTTCGGCAGGTAGATGAACAACGGGTTACGAACAAACTGCTCGCACGACTTCAGTCGCGCCGATCTGCCCCATGTGGGCAGCACGTGTGGTGCGGATCACGAGTTCCATGCCGGTGCCCATGATCCAAATCCGTTGCCCCAGACCAGTTCTTGAGTGCCCGCCGTTATGATAGCCACCGCTCATGAGACGCGCAGCCCCAACAGCCGTTCGTGCAAGCATTCGCCCGGGTTCAGCGGATCAGGGCTGCGCCCGCGGGAGTCATTCGGCTCGCCGGTTGCGACCTACAGCAACCTTGCGGACCACGGTCAGGACCGTGACAACCATGACCGTCACCAGCTCCAGCAGGTTCCAGGCGATCGGATTCTCCGGGGCGGATTCGGCCGCCGCAGGCGCTGGTCGATGCGGGGTGGTGCGGATCGGCGTTTCCGGCGCGAGCGCGGGTGCGGGCGGGGGCAATTCAGGTGGGGCAACCAGCGCTGCCGGTGCGGGTATCGCGGGCGCGGGCGGCGGTGGGCCGAGTTGTATGGGGATGCCGGGCGGAGCCGGCTCTGGTACCGGGAGCAGGAGCAGACAGGTCAGCAGCGCGCTTCCGGTCATCGCGCTGCCGACCACGACACTGCCGAGCCCGGATCCGCTCGAACCGACGGAACCGGTGCCGATCAAACCGGAGCCGGTTACGCCACTACCGGTTATGCCGCTGCCGGTCATCAGACCGAGCAGTATTGTCGCGCTTCCGATTACGGCACTGCCGGTGCAGGCGGATTGGACGCTGCCCGGGTCGAGGCCGAGCGACTCACCCGCTGCGGCCGTCGCATCCGCGCGCCCGCCGGCGGGTGGGTCATCGGCGCCGTCGTCGATGCCGCCGGTTCCGGTCGCCGCGCTGCCCTGCCTCGTATTACCCGACATCGCTGTCCCCGGAGTCGCGCTGCCGGTGACGAAGCCCCTGGGTTCGAGATCCAAGACGCCGCCGTAGGAGCTACTCCCGGAATCCGCAGCCGCACTCCCGGTCCCGGTCGCGTCGACGGCAGCGCTTCCGGTGGCGATATCACCGATGGCCGGCCACTCGGGCCCGGTAGAATCCGCCGCCGCGGGCCCACCCATGAACAACGGAACCGCTGTTGCCACGGCCAACCCCACTGTGGCCCTTCGTCTTTGCACAACAAACGTCATGTTGCCGATACCCCGTCCGTCGCAGCTCCGCAAGTCTCGAGCGGTCTGTCAGGTGATGTGGTCGTAGCGGGACATGGCGAATTCGAAGGCGTCCTTCGGGACACTGTTTCCGCCGGAGAACGGCCGGTCGAGGTTGTAGATCGCCAGCACCGCCGTGCCGACGACGATGCCGAGCAGCGCGGTCATCAGCAGACTGCGCTTGGTGACCTCCACACCCGACAGCACCGCGTTACACAGCAGCAGGACCGTCCCGAACCACAAAGCCGCGTAAAGGAATACGGGCATCTGGTAACTCGCGTCCATGGCCCGGTCCTGGCGCGCCTCGGCAGCCGCGTCGAGGCTGGCCATGGCACTCGTGCGCAGATCCGCGACGTCCGGATCCGTCGAATTGATCGAGCCGACGGCATCGCGCAGACTGTCGAAGGTGTCCTGCGTGGGCTGACTCAGCCGCCGGTCCGCCTGCATGACCGGCCATTCCCGGGTGAGGACCTGATCGGTGTAATCCCGTACCAGACCTTGGATCCGGCGATGCTCCTGATCCGGCATGGAATGCGCGGTCCAATACGTATCCACCAGCGCCTTCGCCTCGGCAATGGTGTGATTGTGCGCGTTGTCGTACTCCTGCCAACAGATCACCACCACGAAGGCGACCACCGCCAGAAAGAGCGTGTTGATCAATTCCAGTACGAGGGACCCGGCCGCTTCCTCCTCGGTCGACACCCACGAATCCGGCCGCAGCCGATCTCCGATCACGAAGATGGCCACCGCGATGATCGCCGCAAGGACGGGCACGATGAATATCAACAGCATATGGCGACGCACCTCCCGAAACACACCGACCAGATCCGCACCGCTGATGCTCGTCCAGGGCGAGCATCAGCGGCGTCGATCAACTGTTATTCGGTGCAGAGACCCGGATGGATGGTGTGTCCCAACACATTCCGCGTTCGCGGGACGGAATGTCGGTGGAGGTGCTGCCACTCAGGGCATATCGATAATCTCGACCCAGTTCGGATCACGACCGAGGTCGAGATGTGTACCCGGGGTAAGCGTGCCGGTGGCCGGGTCGATCGTGTAGCGGGTGATCGCATTGGACTTCTCGCCCGCGGCTATCAGATAGCGGCCGCGCGGATCAATAGCGAACCCGCGGGGCTGTGCCTCGGTCGGCGTTGATCCGATCGGCGTCAATGCGCCGGTGGCATCGGCCACCCGGAAACCCTTGATCGTGCTGGAGGTTCGCTCGGCGACATAGAGATAGCGGCCGTCGGGCGTGATGTGCAGATCCGAGGTAGCGGGTGCGCCGCCAGCGAAATCGGGCGGCAGTACCGAATCCGAGTGCTGCAGGGTGAGCGTGCCGTGGTCGGGATCGAAGCGGTAGGTGTTGACCGTTCCGTCCAGTTCGTTGGTGGCGTAGACGTAGCGGCCGTTCGGATGAAAGAGCAAGTGCCGTGGACCCGCGCCCGGTTTCGTTGCGACCGATGCCGGTTCGTTCGGTGTCAGTCGTCCGGTGCTCTCGTCGAAGCGGTACTGCAGGATGACATCAGCGCCGAGTACGGCCGCGAACACATAGTGGTTGGACGGATCAGCGACGATCGAATGGGCATGCGGCGGTGTCGCGATCACCTGGAGCGGCTCCGCCGAAATCCGGCCCGATGGATCTATCGCATTCACGGAGATCTTGTCCCCGGTATAGGAGGCGCCGAACAGGTAGCGTCCGGTCCGGTCCGTCGAGAGGTAGGCCATATTGTCCGGGAGTGCGACGATCGGTGTCGGCTGCAATTTCCCTGTCGCCGAATCTATTCCGAATGCCGCCACCGAATACGGTGCCGATCGCAGTGATGCGTACAGAATGCGGTGGTCGCGGCTGGTCGTCAGTGGCATTACCTTGCCCGGCACCGCAACCGTGTCCACCGAGGTGATCGCACCGGTAGCATTGTCGAGCCGGAGCACCGAAATCTCGGCGCTGTCGGCATTCGATACGTAGACGATCGTCGTGGGATCGGCCGCGGCGGGACGGTCCGCGGCGCATCCGGCGAGGGCTGCCGCCAGCAGGATTCCGGCGCTACCGAATGCGCTGCGATATCTGATGGTCATGGGGCACTTCCGATTTCGGTTCAGGCGTCGAATTCGATACGTCGGATGGTGCCCATCCCGATGAGGGCGACTACGGCGAGCAACCCGTGTGCCGATACGAACCACAGCGCGGTATTGAACGAGCCGGTCGAAGAAACCAGATAGCCGATGACGATCGGGGTGACAATGCCCGCGATATTGCCGAAGGCATTCATGGTGGAGCTCACGAAGCTGACCGCCTGCGTCGGTGCGATATCGGTGGTGATCGCCCAGCCGAGGGAACCGATGCCCTTGCCGAAGAATGCCACGGTCAGGATCGCCACGATCACCGTGGTGCTATCGCTGAAGTTGGACAGCGCGATAAGAGTGGCGAGCAACATGCCCGCGGCCGCCGGGATTTTGCGCGCCGCCGTCAGCGATCGTCCGCGACGCAATAGGGCATCGGACACGATGCCGCCCACCAGACCGCCGATGAAGGCCGCCAATGCAGGCAGTGCGGCGACGAATCCGACGTGCACCAGCGACAGGCCGCGGCCTTTGTTCAGATAGATCGGGAACCAGGTGATGAAGAAGTAGGTCAGTGCGTTGACCGCGTACTGGAAGACATAGACGCCCCACAGCGGCCGGGTGGAGAAGACGCGCACGAGCATGCGCCGATCGAGTCGCTTGCGCTGAGTCGCGTTCTCGCCCTTGGTCGTATCGAGGTCGACCAGTGCGCCACCGGCGACGATCGTATCGAGTTCGGCCAGGGTGACGCGGCGGTGCGCGCGCGGCGGATACAGCCAGCGCCACCAGAGCACCGCCAAACTGAAGCCGAGCACGCCGAGCAATACGAATACCCAGCGCCAGCCGAATTGATTGGTGACCCAGGCCATTATTGGGGCGAACATCACGGTCGCGAAATACTGCGCCGAATTGAAAACCGCTGTCGCCCGGCCACGTTCGGCGGTCGGGAACCACATGGTCGACACCCGCGCATTGCCCGGAAATGCCGGGGATTCGAATACGCCGAGCAGCAATCGCAACCCGAATACGAGCGACAATGCGACCAGCACCTGGGTGGTGATCAGACCGACCAGGCTGGTGGCCGCGGTGACCAGCGTCCACAATGCCAGGCTCGCCGCATAGACCCGTCGTGCACCGAATCTGTCGAGCAGCATCCCGCCGGGTAATTGCGCGACGACATAGGCCCAGCTGAATGCCGAGAAGATGTAGCCGAGCTGGATGGTGGAAAATCCGAGATCCGCCCGTACTGCGCTGCCGGTGATCGATAGGCTGCTGCGATCGGCGTAATTGACGGCGGTGATGATGAACAACAGCCCGAGCACCAGATAGCGCGTGGGAATGCGACGACCCGGCCGCTGTTCGGTGGGCGCCACCACGGCGCGGGCGCCGCCATCGGCGGGCATACTCTCACGTTTCAACATCACTGTCCTCCTGTGACCGGCCGGTGTGCGCCGGATCACCCTGCAATGGGTGTGAAAGGAGGCTAAAGGGCCGAAGCGATACCCGTCGAACACCAATTCGGTATTGAGCGATACCCAAACGAGAGGGTGCCGGTCTTACACCGCACAGCCTGATCTGATGCCATTCGAGTATCGGTCGATTTCCAAACAGTGTTGGACCGGCATCGTGCGCCGGACCTAATCTCCAGAGAAATCAGAAGTTTCCGTTGCCAGGAGGATATCCGTGTCGCAGCTATCCGCCGAGGAATTGGGACCCGCGCTGGGGCGCGGATTGCTCTCGTTCCCGGTCACCCATTTCGACGCCGAACTCGACTTCGACGAGCGGGCCTATCGGGATCACATCGGCTGGCTGTCCCGATACGAGGTCGCGGGCCTGTTCGCGGCGGGCGGCACGGGCGAAGGCTTTGCGCTGACCAGCGCGGAGATCGATCGCGTGGTGCGCGCCGCGGTTGCCGAGACCGCCGGACGGGTGCCGGTGATCGCGCCCGCGACAGCGGGCACCAGGATGGCGGTGGAACAGGCACGCGCGGCCGAGGCGGCTGGCGCGGATGGAATCCTACTGATGCCTCCTTATCTTGTGGAAGCCTCGCCGGACGGCTTGGTCGAACATGTGGCCCAAGTGTGTGCGGCGACCTCGCTCGGGGTGATCTTCTACAGCCGCGCCAATGCCGCCTGCGATGACGTGACGGTCGCCCGGATGGCCGAGCGCAGCCCGAACCTCATCGGTTTCAAAGACGGCGTCGGCAATATCGAGTCGATGACGCGGATCTACGCCAGAATGGGCGACCGACTGACCTACATCGGCGGCCTGCCCACCGCGGAAACCTTCGCGCTCCCCTACACCGAAATGGGTGTGACCACCTATTCCTCGGCGATCTTCAATTTCGCCCCCGAGTTCGCCCTCGATTTCTATCGGGCGGTCCGCGCCCGTGATCGCGCCACCGTCTACACGCACCTGCGCGATTTCGTCATCCCGTACCTCGACATCCGCGACCGTCGACCCGGCTACGCGGTATCGATCATCAAGGCCGGTCTCACCGCGGTCGGCAGACCCTCCAGCCGGGTTCGCCCGCCGCTCACCGACCTCACCGAGGCCGAACTCACCGAGCTCACCACCCTCGTGAAGACGATCGCCTGACCCCAGAAGGACCCCACTATGGACTCACCCATCCTCGACCGGATCACCAGCGTCAAGATCTCCTCGGTGACCGTGCCCCTGCCCACCGGGATCAGCGATGCGAAGGTGCTGACCGGTCGACAGAAACCCATGACCGAAGTCGCCGTGCTCTTCGCCGAGATCACCACCGAAGCCGGACTCGAAGGCATCGGCATCAGCTACTCCAAACGTGCGGGCGGGCCGGGACAGTTCGCACATGCCCGCGAGATCGCGCCCGTGCTGCTCGGTGAGGACCCCAGCGATATCGCCAAGATCTGGGACAAGCTCATGTGGGCGGGTGCGTCGGTCGGTCGCAGCGGGCTGTCGGTGCAGGCGATCGCCGCCTTCGATGTCGCGCTGTGGGATCTGAAGGCCAAGCGTGCCGGGTTGCCGCTGGCGAAACTGCTGGGCGCCCACCGTGATTCGGTGCGCTGCTACAACACCTCCGGCGGGTTCCTGCACGCACCGATCGAAGAGGTCCTCGACCGTGCCACGGAATCGTTGGAACACGGTATCGGCGGCATCAAAATCAAGGTCGGGCATCCCGACCACGCAGTGGATCTCACGCGCCTCACCGCGGTGCGCGAGAAGCTCGGCGACCGGGTGCCGTTGATGGTCGACGCCAACCAGCAGTGGGACCGCCCGACCGCCCGCCGCATGTGCCGAGCATTCGAACCTTTCGGGTTGGTGTGGATCGAAGAACCCCTCGACGCCTACGACTTCGACGGCCACGCCCAACTCAGCGCCACCTTCGACACCGCCATCGCCACCGGCGAAATGCTCACCAGCGTCGCCGAACACACCCAACTCATCACTGCCCGCGGCGCGGATATCGTGCAACCGGACGCACCGCGCGTCGGCGGCATCACCCAGTTCCTGAAGGTAATGGCCCTCGCCGACAGCCAAAACCTGCAACTGGCACCACATTTCGCGATGGAAATCCACATCCACCTCGCCGCCGCCTACCCCCGCGAGCCCTGGGTCGAACACTTCGAATGGTTCGACTCCCTCTTCAACGAACGCCTGGAAATCGCCGACGGCCGCATGCGCCTGTCATCCCGCCCCGGCCTCGGCATCACCATCAGCGACCAAGCCCGCGCCTGGACAACCGCCGAACACACCATCCACTCCTGACCGCCCCGGGGCTGGTCAGATGATCACCATGCGCTGGTGGCGGCATTCGCCGCGAGACCACTGCACCAGCGCATGGTGATCGCCCGTCCATTCGCCTGTTACGTCAGTTCCAGTTGTCGATCTTGACGTCGTGCGGATCGGGCGCGCCTTTTCCGGTCTCCACCAATGACTTCAGGCTCAGCAGGAAGACCGCCCACTTGGTGCTGCAGTGGTGCATGAATTCCACCGGCTCCTTCCAGCCTTCGTGCTTGAAGAGCACGACTGCATAGTCGTCAACCTGCTCGAGGTTCCAATCCACGTGGGTGCCGACCCACTCTTCGGGGCCCTCTACGGCCTCCCAGCGCACGCGCTTGGCAGGGTCGAGCTCGAGGACCTCCATATCGAATCCGCCGGCGTCGAAACGGAATTGGAGCACGCCGCCGATGTCATTGCCTTTGCCCTTGGTGTTGGTCGCCCACCAACCGGCGAGCCCCTCGACGGTGGTCAGGGCCGTATAGACCTCGGCCGTCGACGCTTTGATCGCGACGCGGTGCAGGATATCCACCATTTTCGAATCCTCTTTCCAGTGTTGGATGTTCACTTCTGCTGATCTTTTGTGCGCTGAATCGCCTCGGCGATTCGCTTGATACGCCGGAGCCTGGCGTCCCAAGCCGCCCCGACCGAGGACAACTGCGCTACCGCGCGGGCAAGTTGCGCCTCGTCCACCCGATACCTCCGTTCCCGCCCCGCGGGCGTGGCGTGCACCAGACCGACGCGGTCGAGCACGCCCAGATGTTTCGCGATGGCCTGCCGTGTCACCGGCAGTTGCTCACTGAGGCTGGTGGCCGTGCCATCACCGGCCGCCAAAAGCAGGTCGAGCATCCGCCGCCGGGTCGGATCCCCGACCGCGGACCACAGATCGTCGTCGACGGGCGTAGTCACGGGGTCGACACCAGCCGCGCGATGTACTCGCCGAGTTGCGGAATGAACCTGTCCCAACCGGAGGCGTGGTCCTGATATGTCTCCTCCAACTTCGCAGCCTCCCAACCCATCTCGCGAAACCCGGTCTCGGTGAGCCGAATCCTGGTGCCCGCGCCCGCCGGGGTGAGCTCGAAGGTGACCAGCAGCGAGTCGGCGAGGTCGGTCGAGCCCTCCGGATAGCACCAGCGGAACGAGAACAGCCGTGGCCGCTCGACGGTCACCACGGTGATCGGAGCGACATGTTCCCGGTCGCCGAAGACCAGCTCACCGGACGCGCCGGGAGTCACCTGGAAATCGGCCGCGTCGGACCACCATTCCGAGATGTGTTCGGGACTGCTGACCACCTCGAAGACCACCTCGGGCGAGGCGTCGACGTGGATCTCGCGTTCGATGCTGCCGAACTCCATATGCTTTCTCCATTCGCAACGTTTGGTTGCACAGAACGCTAGCCCACCATCCGCAATCACGCAACCATCGGTTGCATGTTGGTCGATCAGGTCTGGGACGGCAGAAACCCTCGCACTACAATCACCCGTGGTCAGCAGAGGTTTCGGCGGTTACTCATACTTTCACCCGCGTTTGGCCTCCGGTCGGCAGTGCCCACGAAGAGGGTGCGCGGCGAGCAGGGTGGCGAGCATCCGATGCTGGGCACCGCCCGCAGATGCTGCGGATATTCGTCGAGTATCGCCAAGTCGGCGGCGAAGTGCAGCCGCAGCCGGGCCATGTAGTCGGCCCCCGTCGTTAGTGATCATCTGCGCTGCGGCGGAAGTACCATCACTCGCCCTCACCTCGGCAACTGTCGCAGGAGACAACTCTCGCCCCCGCCCAGCATCTACGGCAGTACACCGTCCCTCGGCCAGCAACTGCGGCAGTAGCACTATCCCCCGCCCCCGCGACTACGGCAGAGGCGGTATCGTCCCGCTCCGAGCTCGCTCGCTAGATCCCCTGCGGGGGAAGGGAAGTCGGGATGTGCTGATCCGCAACCTCGGTGAGGGCCTGTGCCCACCCGTCGAGGCGATCGGCGGCATCGCGCAGGTCGGCGACGATGGTGTCGAAGTTGTGCCGTAGCAAGGCAGTTTCGGGAACCGCGAGAATACGCCCCGCAGCGGCGACCACCTGTTCGTATTCGGCGACGCCACTATCGAGGCGGCCGAGCGCGAATTGCATATTCTCGGTGAGGCCAACGGCGGCAACAGATTTCGAGTGCCCCATGGCTCCGAGTGCCTGTTCCATCGCGGAGATATCGGCGGCCAGCGCGTGTAGCGCGGCCGCGCCGGAACCCGCGGTTTCGATCATGTCGGCGAGTTCGTCCTCGGGCAGTCGGTTCGAGCGGGCGATCTGCGTGCCGAGGCCGTGTAGCGCCTTTTCTGCCCGGACCAAGCGAGAAATCGGCCCGCGCGCGCAGGACCACGGCGGTGGCTGCTTGCGCGGTACGAAGGCTGCCCGCGGCAGCGGGGCGCTGCGCAATTGGAGATAGCGGCGGGCGCTCAGCGCGGTGCCGGTGACCAACGCCACCGCTCCGCCGCCGACCACCACTACCGCCCATACCGGTGCCGAAATCACCATCAGCCCAACGGTTCCCGCAGTAGTGAGACCTCCGACCGTGCCGAGTTGGAAGCTGCGGCGGCGAGCCCGGCGGCGCTTACGCAATTCCCGCTCGCGCGGATCCGCCCAGCGCCGCACCGCCACCAGCGCATGTTCGCCCACCTCGCGCAGACTGTCGGGCAGACTCCCCGGCTGTGGCGCGAGCACCGCCTGTGCGCGCACCAGCGCAGCACCGCGACGACGACCGCCCTTACCTTGTTCGCGAGGTCCCTGCGGGCTCATCGTTCTCCTCCAGGGCAGGCGTTCCGCGCGACCCGCGGTGGCCGGACAGGCAGGGCCCGAGCATGACCGACGGCCGACCCGCCAGGTACCCGTGCCATGTCTTCCACCGAACAAGTCCTCGCCGAACTGTATTTATTTCGAACTACGCGCCTACTGCTGCGCGGTCTGACCCTTGTTCATCTGCGGCTGCGGCTGCGCCGGATTCGCCTGCGCCGCACCCGGATTGATAGCGGTGGCACCGCCGGCGGGCAGCGCATCGCCACGCATCGAGGCGCGGATCTGCTCCAGCTTGCTGTGTCCGGCCATCTGGACGCTGGCCTGCTGCACCTCGAGCATCCGGCCCTGCACCGAATTGCCGGCCAGTTCGGCGGCACCCAGCGCATTCGCGTAGCGGCGCTCGATCTTCTCGCGCACGGCATCCAAACTCGGCGTGGTACCAGGCGCGGACAGCGTCGAATCCATCCGCTGCAGCGATGCCGAGACCTGCTCCTGCATCTTGGCCTGCTCCAGCTGGCTGAGCAGCTTCGTGCGCTCGGCGACCTTCTGCTGCAACAGCATCGCGTTCTGCTCGACCGCCTTCTTGGCCTGCGCGGCCGCCTGCAGCGACTGGTCGTGCAGCACCTTGAGGTCCTCGACAGCCTGTTCGGCGGTGACCAACTGCGCGGCGAATGCCTCGGCGGCGTTGGTGTACTGGATCGCCTTCTCGGTATCGCCGGCCGCAGCGGCCTGATCAGCCAGCATGACAGCCTGGCGCGTATTGGCATTGAGCTTCTCGACATCGTCGAGCTGACGGTTCAGCTTCATCTCCAGCTGACGCTGGTTGCCGATGACCGATGCGGCCTGCTGCGAGAGGGCCTGGTGCTGACGCTGAGCTTCCTCGATAGCCTGCTGAATCTGGACCTTCGGATCCGCATGCTCTTCGATCTTCGAATCGAAGAGGGCCATCAGGTATTTCCAGGCCTTGACGAACGGATTAGCCATCGATTGATCCCGCCTCCATAAGATGCGCCGCGCTTTACCGCGACTCTAGTGCGCGACCGTCACGCACCCGATATGTGCCTATCCTCCACCATGTGGCACCCGGGCCGGGCGAACCCGGCCCATCCGACGCCTAGTACAGAATCTATCCGCTTTCGGCACAGGTTCGCAGCGTCGGCCGCGGGCGCCACCTCTCGTCTATTGATCAGTTGCTTTTCACCAGGACCAGCATGTCCGCCTTGGGCGCCGGAATGACGATCCGGGTCTCCTCGGCGATCTGCGGCCGGGGTTCAGCCACCGACATCGTGGCGGTCGCGGGCTCCGGCGCGGCCTCGGCGGGCTCGGCCGCTGCGGTCCGCTCCGCCTCTGGGGCGTCGACGGTCTGGGCGGGCGCCTCGGCAGGCAGGCCGTCGGCACCGGCCATGATCGTGCTCACATCCCAGAGCACCCGCGACAGCGGCACATCCAGGGCCGCGCAGATGGCGGCGAGTAGTTCGCTGGAGGCCTCCTTGCGACCCCGCTCGACCTCCGACAGATATCCCAGGCTCACGCGCGCCGAGGTGGAGACCTCACGCAGGGTCCGGCTCTGGGCGAGACGAGCACGCCGCAGACTGTCCCCGATCGCCTCTCGCAGCAGCGTCATGTCGTTCTCCTTAGCTCCCAGTAACCGGGTCCGCGGGCGCCTACCAGCGCTGCGCACGCCGTCCTTTCTGGCACAACGTCGAGCAGGGACCGGTTGGTTCCCACAGTGGCAATCCAGATGCCGAAGCACCCAGCTAGCTGACCCTTTCGAGCGACCTGCAAGCAGTCGCTAACGGCCGCCTCCCACGATACGACGCAACTCCCGCACCGCGCTGTGCGTAGCGCCGATTCGGATCGCCCACCGGCCCCCGTCCAGTTTCAACCGCATGACCTCGGTATGCCCAGGCCCGGCCACACCCAGGAAGACTGTGCCGACGGCATGCCCACCCTGGGATTCAGGTCCGGCGACGCCGGTCAATCCGACACCCCAGTCCGCATCACAGCGCAGCCGCGCACCGACGGCCAACTCTTCGGCGGTGCTCGCTGCCACCGGCCCTTCGGTCGCGAGCACTTCGTCACTGACACCGGCGAGGCTGTGTTTAAGTTCCGTCGCATAGACGATCAGCCCGCCACGCAGCACCGCACTCGCACCCGGCACCCCTGCAATGGTCGCCGCGAGCAGCCCCGCGGTCAGCGATTCCGCGGTTGCCACGGTCTGCCCGGCGGCACCGAGCTCGCGCACCAATTCGACGACCGGCGCTCCGGCTGTCAGCGGATCGGTCATGCGCCGCGCGCCCGGCCCGAACCTCCCGCGAGCCACAGCCGCGCCGCCTGCCCCACATAGTCGAGGCCGGTAATGACCGTCAGCGCGACAGCCACATACATCAGCGCCATACCAGCGGTGGCGAATCCGCCATGCAGCGGCAACAGCAGAACCGCGATCGCGACGGACTGCACCAGCGTCTTCAACTTGCCGCCGCGTCCGGCCGGAATCACCCCGCGCCGCACCACCACCAGCCGCAGCAGCGTGATCCCGATCTCACGACCGCAGATGACCAGGGTGATCCACCAGGCCAGATCGCCCAGCATGGAAAGTCCGATCACCGCCGAACCGATCAGCGCCTTATCCGCGATCGGATCGGCGAGTTTGCCGAAATCGGTGACCAGACCATATTTGCGTGCCAATTGCCCATCGAAGCGATCGGTGATCGCGGCGATGCCGAACAAAGCGGCGGCAGCGATCCGCCAGCCAGTCTGGTGGCCGCCGCCCACGAACAGCGCGAGCACGAACAGCGGAACCAACGCGATGCGCAGCATGGTCAGCACATTCGCGATATTCATCAGCGGTACGACCGGATCCGCCTGGGCGTGCGCGAATCCGGCACGGGGCGCGGGTTCGACCCAGCGTCGATCTATCTCTTCGGGCTGCACGCTCACGCCTCCGCCTCGCTGGCGCTCGGCTCCGGCGCGTGCGTGCACGGCTGTGACATGGTTCGCTCGCTACGCTCCCGCGCGGCCCCCGCCCCACTGGCGCTCGGCTCCGGCGCGTGCGTGCACGGCTGTGACATGGTTCGCTCGCTACGCTCCCGCACGGCCCCCGCCCCACTGGCGCTCAGCTCCGGCGCGTGCGTGCACGGCTGCGACACGGTTCGCTCGCTACGCTCCCGCACGGCCCCCGCCCCACTTGCGCTCAGCTCCCGCGCGCAGGCCACAAAACCCACCGCCACGAGGCTCGGACGCATGCCGACGCGATGCGGTGAGCGGAGCGGGTGGATGTGCGGCACACGTTCAGAGTATCGGTAACCGGGCCGACTACTGTGCACCCCATGACCTCTCGGGGACCACTTGGTGGTTCGACTAGCGACGCGCATCCGGGCGCGGCACCTGCCGCGAACAAATCTGTCCCTGTCGTGCGACGCGCCCGAACCTCCGATGTGCCCCAGATCAAGGCCCTCGTCGATGAATACGCCGGTCGGATTCTGCTGGAGAAGAACCTGGTCACGCTCTACGAGGCGGTGCAGGAATTCTGGGTGGCCGAACTCGACGGCCGGGTGGTCGGCTGCGGTGCGCTGCATGTGCTGTGGGCCGACCTCGGCGAGGTGCGCACGGTCGCGGTGCATCCCGATGTCAAGGGGCACGGTGTCGGGCGGCTCATCGTGGAGCGGCTGGTCACAGTGGCCAGGGAACTCGAACTGGGACGGCTGTTCGTACTCACTTTCGAGGTGGACTTCTTCGGCAGGCACGGGTTCGTGGAAATCGACGGGACACCGGTGACCGCCGAGGTGTACGCGGAGATGTGCCGGACCTTCGATCCCGGCGTCGCCGAATTCCTCGACCTCAGCTATGTGAAACCGAACACCCTCGGCAATACTCGAATGCTGCTGAACCTCTGACCAGAACGGATCGATCGTGCCCATCTTCGCCGTGCATTACACCTATTCCGACGCCACCGTCGAGGCGCGCGACACCTTCCGCCCGGAACATCGGGCCTGGCTCAACGGTCTGATCGATGCGGGTTCGCTGCTGACCAGCGGTCCCTACCCGGACGGATCCGGCGCCCTGCTGCTGTTCCAGGTGGCGGACGAGGCGAGCATCGAGGATCTGCTGCCACAGGATCCGTTCGCCCGCGAAAACCTCATCGACGACGTGCGCGCGGTCGAGTGGCTGCCCGTGATGGGCACATTCGCTTCCTGACCGATCGGGCTGACCGCCGCGTGTCCCCGCTCAACCCTCGGCGGTCAGCAAACTTACGGCGACACGCCGCGCCAGGTGCGGGCGAATCCGAGCCCGCCGACGCAGACTCCCCCGTATGCGCATATCCGTCGCGATTTTCGCGTCGATGTCGGTCGCAGGCCTCGCACTCACTACCTGCTCGACGGCCACCGATTTCGACAAAACGGCAAACTTGGCTGCCGGGGATCGTCCCTTGCTACGACCAGGTGTGGTCGACGAGTCGATATACCGCGCCGCCGATGGCTACTACTTTCGAACAGCGGACGGCGGCATCGCCTGCGGCTTCCTCGATGAGCCGTTCGGACAGCCGAAACGACCGGTTGGTTGCCAGGGCACGACCCAACCCACCCCACCGACAATGCAAGCCTGCTGGGGCAGCGACCCGAGCGCGGCCGCCCTCGCGGTCGGCGAGAGCGCCGGATATCTCTGTGTGAACCGGGGCTTCTTCGTCGGAACCACATCCGGCGCGGATGCCGACGGGCCGGTGCTGCCGGTCGGGTCGAGCCTGAGCATGTACGGCTTCACCTGCCGGGCCCAGCCCGTAGGGGTGACCTGCCGCAATGACGCGACCGGCCGCGGCTTCGAGATCGCGCCCGAATACAACCGAGTGTTCTAATCGCCGATCCGGCTCTCGACCGACCGGGCCGCACCACGGGTTTTGATCAGGCTCGCCACGGTCGCGATGAGCAGAATCCCGATGATCACGCTCAGCGAGACGGGCGTGGAAATATCCGGTACCTCGACGTGCCGACCACCGTTGACGAAAGACAGGGTGTTCTCGTGCAATGCGTGCAGCACCAGTTTGACGCCGATGAACGCGAGAATCGCCGAAAGGCCATAGGACAGGTAGACCAGGCGATCCAGCAGGCCGCCGATGAGGAAGTACAGCTGCCGTAAACCCATGAGCGCGAAGGCGTTCGCGGTGAACACGATGTAGGGCTGCTCGGTCAGACCGTAGATGGCGGGGATGGAGTCCAGCGCGAACAGCAGATCCGCGAAGCCGATTGCCAATAGCGCCAACAGTAATGGGGTGACTGCGCGCCGACCGCCGATCCGGGTCAGCAGTTTGTCGCCGTCGTATTCATCGGTGGTCGGAAGCACTCGTTTGGCCAGCGCTACGATCCGGCTGTCGCGCTTCTCCTCCTGCTCTACCTCGTGTCCGCTCTCGCGCAATAGTTTCACGGCCGTATAAACCAGGAACAGACCGAACAGATAGAACACCCAACTGAACGCACTGATCGCGGCCGCGCCGACGGCAATGAACACCCCGCGCATGACCAGCGCCAGCACAATGCCGATCAGCAGGACCTTCTGCTGGTAGATCCGCGGCACCGCGAAGCTCGACATGATGATGACGAAGATGAACAGGTTGTCCACCGACAGGGCCTTCTCGGTGACGAAGCCCGCGTAGTACTCGCCCGCGAAGGTCGCGTCCCACTTCCAGGCGACGAAACCACCGAATACCAGGGCCAAGCCGATGTAGATCGTCGACCAGATGCCGGATTCCTTGAAACTCGGATCGTGTGGTGTGCGGACGTGGGCGAAGAAGTCGAAGACGAACAGACCCAGGATCATCGCGATCGTCAGGGTCCACTCGAGTGCGGTTACGTGCATGCGGGCTCCGGGGCGGCTGGGCGTCTCATGACAGCAATCATGCCCGATTTGTCCGATCTGTCGAGCTAGCGGGGGAGTTGCTAACCATAATTTCACATGCGGGTCCGCCGACCGTCGTGTCACCCTCACGAGCATGACCGACGACTACCTCATCCTGAACAAGGCGAAATGGGACGAGCGCGCGCCGGCGCATGCCGCATCGCGTGACTACGCTGTGTCACGGTTCGTCGCCGATCCGGAGTTCCTCAGGATGCTGTGGGCCATGGACGAAACCCGCACCGACCGACCGACTGTCGGCTATCCCTACTTCGAAATGCCCGAGCCCTCCGTGTTTTCGTCTGGAACGACTTATGTCGAGACCGATACGGAATTCACACAGATCGTGACGCACGAGTGGAACCACGGACTCGGCGACGTGGTGACCGCACTTCTCGATCACGGCATGACGATCACCGGACTGGTGGAGCACCGCAGCGTTCCCTGGGAGGCATTGCCCGGACAGATGACGCGCGAGGCGAATGGCGAGTGGCGACTCAGCGAGCATCCGAACGCCTTCCGCTGACTTACACGCTGCAGGCACGCCGACAACTCGCCGGTAGGGAATAAATGGGTTCCTCATCGCGGCTTCCGGTGTTAGCGTTATCCGCATCGCTGGCGACTGCTTGCAGGTCGCTCGAAAGAACCAGTAATCGATCGGTTATCGGAACCACGAAAGGCAAAGGCAATGACCAGCACCCAGGACCAGGGACTACGCTCCCTCGCCGGTGCCTGGCAATTGCGTTCCGGCACCCGACGGCCGATGTCGCAGCTGCGCCTGACCTGGCCGTTGATGTCGCAGCCGCGACAGGCGAGTATCCGGAGCCGCCCCTGAGGTCTCGATTCGAGAAGGCCTGAACAGGGGCCGCTCCAGGCGGAATACTCGCCACGGAGCGGTCCTTTTTCTTGTCCAGCGGATGTAGCTCAACTGGAAGAGCAACGACCTCCAAAGTCGTGGGCTGGGGTTCGAATCCCTCCATCCGTGCTCATAACTTCATAGTGAATGCACAGCAGTAGGTATTTCGTAATGCGAGATTTGAATAACCCTGCTGCATACCGGTTTCGAGCCCGTGTAGCTCAACGAGAGAGCCGACCCTTTCGAGCGACCCGCAAGCAGTCGCCAGCGGTGTCCTCCCACGGCGCAGGTCGGTGGTTCGATCCCACCCACGGGTACCAAAACCATTCCCTCGTAGCCCAATTGGCAGAGGCACCGGACTTAGAATCCGGTTGATGCGAGTTCGAATCTCGCCGAGGGAACCAGTCCGCGCGGTTTGCGTGGATCAGCGCTCGTAGCTCAACGGACGGAGCACCTTTTTACGAAGCAGGCGGATGAAGGTTCGAATCCTTCCGAGCGCGCCGATGGAGTGTGGTGTAAACGGCAGCATGATGGGCTCTGAACCCGTCGATTCAGGTTCGAATCCTGGCACTCCAGCTTAGTTCTCGGCGCTCGCGCTCAGAACGATGGAGTGTGGTGTAACGCAGCATGACGGACTTTGACTCCGCCGGTTCAGGTTCGAATCCTGGCACTCCAGCGCACACCGACCGAGGCTCATGCAGGTTCGCCCCGGGGCTCTCATAAGGCCCTGCCGCGTGGTTCGACTCCACGATGAGCTACCAAGTCACACTCGTATGGCCCCATTCTCGCGAAGCCGACCCGCGTTCGCGGGTGGTTTGCCGTACCCGTGCCTGATCGGTGTAAAGATACCCTTCGGACCAGATATAGCGGGTGCCACCCCAGCGCGCCGCGGCGGCCACATCCGGAAAGAATCCGCACCCTTCGGAATTCGCGCTCGTATTGCACAACACCGGTACGCCGCTGATGACCTCGTACGCCGAAAGGATCCGGGCGGTCGGGCTCTTTGCCGCGGCATCGATCGTCTGCACCCGCGCGGTACCGTCCAACTGCACGGCTCGAATGCGGTCGGCCCACTCCGGACGGATGCGGTGTTCGAAGGTCAGGTACGGATCGTTGCCGCCGGGCCCGAACACCTCCGCAGCCCGTTGCGCCAGGCACACTGCCGCCACTGACCGGTCGGCGGCTCGGCGCTTGATGCCGTTGAGCCGGTCCCGCATTGCCGAATCCGTTGCGGGAGCGAGAATGCTGCGGTTGCCGAGGGCGCGCGGTCCGAGCTCCGCGCGACCCGAAAGCACCACTACCGGCTCACCTTTCCGGTGCAGTAGGTCCGCCACTCCCCGCTCGTCACAGGGCTGTCTGCGCCAGTTGTCCGGCACCCCGCATACCCTGACTCGTGGACCGGAGTACACACCCCACCGCAGTGCCGTACTTCGCCCCTTCCGAAACATCTCGCAGCACGCGGCACCGATGGCCGCGCCCGAGTCGTCGGGAAACGGCGGAATCCAGACCTCCTCGAAAATCCCGCGCAGCTGCGAGTTCCACTTGATATCGAGGGCGCTTTCCCCGGCCACCACGAGCCTCGATGGCAATGAAGGATCCTGGCGCACAAGCGAACTCAACGACAACCGCTGCGTCTGCTCCTGGCATGTGGCGACCGAACGGACCCTTCGTGCCGCCGCCACGACATGGTAGAGCCGCGCGCGAGCTCCACCGTCGCCGACCAAGACGAGCGCATCCTCCCCGCGTGCCGCGAACGGACTCGTGCAATAGCCACCCATGATGTGCTGGTCCACGTGGTGATAGCTGACGTACTCTTCCGCGGCGGAACCGAATCCGTGACCGCGAAAGCGGTGCCGTGCCAGCGGTATGGTGCATCCGGGCCGATCCTGATACGGCGCGATCGCGAGTTCGACGGGACGGCCGCCGACCAATGTTGCAATGCGTGCGGTCTCGGTCGAATCCATCTCCGGCGCAGAACCATCCACCACGAATCGGTCGATATCGGTGGGCGCCAATCCCTCCGACCGCAATATATCGGCGACCTGGTCGAGATCGCCGAGCGTGCGGTGGCGCCTGCTGTTATCCAGCTTCTCCAGCTCGATGCCGAACACCAGCCGGTCGTCCTCGATAACCGCGACCCCACCATCGTGCGACACTCTGATTCCGCAGATCACCACGCGGCACCACTGTACCGACACCACAGCCACCCACCGGCGGTGAGAATATTTGCCGCCGAAGCGTTTTCACTCCTCTGGGTGGTCCGGGTCCGCGTCGTCGCCGCCGCCGCGGATCGTCCACAGCAGCCCGTCGAGTTCATCGGGCTTGATGAGCACATCGCGCGCCTTCGATCCCTCGCTGGGACCGACGACACCGCGGGTTTCCATCAGATCCATCAGGCGGCCGGCCTTGGCGAAGCCGACGCGCAGCTTGCGCTGGAGCATGGAGGTCGAGCCGAATTGTGAAGTGACGACCAGTTCCACGGCCTGCAGGAAGACATCCAGATCGTCGCCGATATCGGGGTCGACATCCTTCTTCTCACCCGCTTTGGCAGCGGTGACGCCCTCCTGGTATTCCGGTTCGGCCTGGTTCTTGGCGAAGTCGACGACCGCGTGGATCTCCTCATCGGAGATGAACGCACCCTGCAGTCGGGTCGGCTTGTTCGCGCCCATCGGCAGGAACAGTCCGTCACCCATACCGATCAGCTTCTCCGCGCCCGGCTGATCCAGAATGACCCGCGAATCGGTCAATGACGAAGTGGCGAAGGCCAATCGGGACGGAACATTGGTCTTGATCAGGCCGGTAACCACATCCACGGAGGGACGCTGCGTCGCGAGCACCAGGTGAATGCCCGCGGCGCGAGCCTTCTGGGTGATGCGCACGATCGCGTCCTCGACATCGCGCGGCGCGGTCATCATGAGATCGGCGAGCTCGTCGACAATGGCGAGAATGTACGGATACGGCCGGTAGACCCGTTCGCTGCCCAGTGGCGCGGTGATCGCACCCGACTTGACCTTCTTGTTGAAGTCGTCGATGTGGCGCACCTTATTGGCCTGCATGTCCTGGTAGCGCTGTTCCATCTCCTCCACCAGCCAAGCCAGCGCGGCCGCGGCCTTCTTCGGCTGGGTGATGATGGGGGTGATGAGGTGCGGAATGCCCTCGTATGGAGTGAGTTCCACCATCTTCGGGTCGATGAGGATCATCCGGACCTCGTCCGGAGTCGAACGCGCAAGCAGCGATACCAGCATCGAGTTCACGAAGCTCGACTTACCGGAACCGGTCGAACCCGCGACCAGCAGATGCGGCATTTTCGCCAGATTCGCCGAGACGAAATCGCCCTCGATATTCTTGCCGAGACCGATCACCAACGGGTGGTGGTCATTTCGAGTCGAGGGCGCCTTGAGCACATCGGCCAGGCGCACCAATTCGCGATCGGCGTTGGGCACCTCGATACCGACGGCGGACTTACCCGGAATCGGGGCAAGCAGCCGAACATTCTCGGTGGCGACGGCATAGGCGATATTGCGGGCCAGCGCGGTGATCTTCTCGACCTTCACACCCGGACCGAGTTCCACCTCATAGCGGGTGACCGTCGGGCCGCGCACGAATCCGGTAACCGCCGCGTCGATCTTGAACTGCACCAGCACCTCGGTGATCGCCTCGATCATCGATTCATTGGCGGCACTGCGCTTCTTGGGCGGTTCACCGTCGGTCAGCAGCGTCAGCGGCGGGAGGGTGTAATCACCCTCGATCTCGCGGTCGGTAATGAACTCCAGCTGCTTGGGCGGCGGTGGGGTCTGGTCCTCGACCTTGATCGGGGGGCGTTTCTTCGGCTTGGGCTTCTCCTCGGGTGCTGCCTCGGTCGCAATCGGTTTAGCATCGCGTAGGGGTGGTTCGCCGATGAGCTCGGTGACCGCATCGGAACCGCCGAATTCGTCGGGCGGGTAGTTCTCCTCGGGGGTGCGACCACGTCGCTTCGACTTGGTACTGCGATGCAGTGGGAATCCGTCGGCATCGTAATTGGTCGGATCGAAATCGGATTCGCCATCGTAGTCACCGTATTCGTCACCACCGCTGCCGGTGCCGAAGTATTCGCGCAACCGCTGCGGCACCTCGCGTACGGTGGTTCCGGTTACCAGCAGCACACCGAAAACGATGGCCAGCAACAGAATCGGCACCGAAAGCCAGCCGGTGAGCCCGTCGGTGAGCGGCCCGCCGACCACGAAACCGACGAAACCCGCTGCGCGCGAACGCCCGTGTGCATCTGTCGGCGACCCGGCCGCGACATGCCACAGACCCAGGGCCGGCAAGCCGATCAGCAATCCGCCGAGTACCAGCCGCGGCCGGATCTCCGGACGTGCCTCGGTCCGCATCAGGACAATCGCGATTCCGGTTGCCACGAACGGTAGTCCGGCCGAAGCCGATCCGGAGACCGCGCGAATCGCCTCCTCCACCCAATGCCCGATCGGACCACCCGCCGAGAGCCATACGGCGGCAGCGATCACCGCGCTGAGGGCGATGAGGGCCAGTGCGATGCCGTCGCGGCGATGGCCGTGTTCGATTTCGCCCGCCCGACTCACGGCCCTGGTGGTGGCGCCGAGACCGCGCGCGAGCATATTCCAGCCGCTGCTGATCCCACGACTGATCACCGCGAGCGGTGCGGTATTCGACTTGCGACGGACCGGGCGGCGCACCGGTGTGGTGCGGCCGCGCGGTGCGGGCGAGCGGCGCTGAGCGGTGGTGCGAGCCTGGCCCGAACGAGACGCCGCCGTGGTCCTCCCCCGGGCCGATCCCGCCCGCGCACGAGTGGTCGTGGAGCTGCGGGACTTACCTGCCATGGACCCAGGCTAGCCGCAAACGCCCCATCCAGACCATCAACCACACAGGTAACTGTCCCGCCTCCCCGAACCTTTTGCCGGTCGTGAGTACCTCGGCACTCTCGTACCGGACCGCATGTGAAGTGCTAGGCGGCTTTTGGACGTGCCCGACGAGTTACCCATGTCCGCACGAGATCAGTCGTCGCGAATCAGCCATCCTGTTTGGCGTGTCGACCGAGCAACCGCACCCACGAACAGGGTTACACTGACCGATCCAGCTCCAGGACAGCGCGCACATCGGCGGAATCACCTTCGGTTTCGATCCGGACCTCATCTCGACCGAAGGCGTGCAGCAGCAGTTCGGAGGGCTTGCCGGTCAGCGTCACCTGCGCCGTTCCGGACTTCGTATGCACCACGGCCCGCCTGCCCTCTGGGGTGGCCAGTTCGACGGTGACCTGTGCTTTGCGGTAGGCCATCCGCCCCATGCGCCGCAGCCCCGACCACAGCTTGTCCTCATCCGCGGCGGGCAGATCACGCGGCTCCCAGCCGGGTGCGCCGCGACGCACATCCTCGTGATGGACGAACATTTCGGTCAGATTGACGACGGCATCGAGCGGTTTGAGCGGAGACCACCACGGCGGGCCGGAGCGCACATCCGCCAGCAGTTCCGTAAAGGGTCGCCGCGCCGCCTTGGCCTGCACCGACTCCAGATATCCGGCGAACGGTTTCAGCATGATGCCGGGGGACGCGTCCGGGCGGCGTTCCCGAACTACCAAGTGCGCGGCCAGATCTCGCACCGTCCAGGCGCCGCACAGTGTGGGCGCGTCCGGCCCCGCCGCGGACATCGTGTCCACCAGTGCCCGACGTTCCCGTTGCGCCATGCTCATCTGCCGAACATATCGGATGCGATGTCGGCGCGGCAGTCCCCAATCCGATAGGTGCACCAGGGGGCCGGGAGGGCGGCGCGCCGACCTCGACCACTCCGCCGAATCCGACCGAGCCGACCGCCGAAGAGCTCAAATCCGCCGAGCTGGACTCGGCGGCATGCCAGCAGGAGTGCCGTGCCACGCGAAAACCGCCGGATAGCAACAGCTTCCGGCGGCTTCGGGTAGGTGTCAGACGCCGATGACCGTCGGCACGATCATCGGACGGCGGCGGTAGGTCTCGGCCACCCAGCGGCCGACCACCCGCCGCACACTCTGTGCGATGCGGTGGGTTTCGGTAACGCCCTCACCGGCCAGCCGCAGCAGTTCGATCTCGACGAGTTCGGCGGCATCAACTAGTGCGGTCGGATCGTCGGAGAATCCGCGCCCACTCACCTCGGGCGTGCTCACCGCTTTACCCGTGGTCGAGTCGACCGCGAGGGTGATCGAGATGAACCCACCCTCACCGAGAACCAGGCGATCCGAGAGCGTCGATTCACCGACATCGCCGACCGAAAGTCCGTCGACGTAGACGTGTCCGACCGGCACGCGCCCGACGATCGAGGCGATCCCGTCGACCAGGTCCACCACGACGCCGTCCTCGGCGAGCACCACCCGTTCCTCGGCCACACCGGTCGCCACGGCCAGCGCGGCATTGGCGCGCAGATGCCGCCATTCGCCGTGCACCGGCATGGCGTTGGTGGGCCGCACCGCGTTGTACAGGTAGAGCAATTCACCAGCGGACGCGTGCCCGGAAACGTGCACCTTCGCGTTCTGCTGGGTGATGACCGTGGCGCCGAGTCGCGACAGACCGTTGACCACCGCGAATACCGAATTCTCGTTGCCCGGGATCAGCGAGGAGGCCAGCACCACCAGATCGTCGGCGCGAATATTGATCTGGCGGTGTTCACCGCGCGCCATCCGCGACAGCGCCGAAAGTGGTTCGCCCTGCGAGCCGGTCGAGATGAGGACCAGCCGATCGCCCGGCAGGGTGGCAGCGACATCGAGATCGACGACCACACCGTCGGGCACTGTCAGATAGCCCAATTCCTGCGCGATCTCCATATTGCGCACCATCGAGCGACCGACGAAACACACTCGGCGCCCGTACTTCTGCGCGACATCGACAACCTGCTGAATGCGATGCACATGGCTGGCGAACGACGCGACGATCACCCGATGCCTGGCCTTGCCGATCACCGTATCCAGTACGCCGCCGATTTCACGTTCCGGCGTGACGAAACCCGGCACCTCGGCATTGGTGGAGTCCACCAGGAACAGATCGACGCCCTCGTCACCGAGGCGGGAGAATCCGGCCAGGTCGGTGAGGCGACCGTCCAGGGGCAGCTGATCGAGTTTGATGTCGCCGGTGTGCAGCACGACGCCGGCGGGCGTGCGGATGGCAACGGCAACGGCGTCGGGAATCGAGTGGTTGACCGCGAAGTACTCGCAGCCGAACGGGCCGTGCGTGGTGTGCTGGCCCTCGATCACCTCGACGAGCTTGGGACGCTGCCGGTGCTCGCGGCATTTCGCGGCCACCAGGGCGAGAGTGAATTTCGAACCGATGACCGGGATATCGGCGCGCAGGCGCAGCAGGAACGGCACCGCGCCGATGTGATCCTCGTGGCCGTGGGTGAGCACGATGGCTTCGACATCGTCCATCCGGTCCTCGATGGGCCGGAAATCGGGCAGGATCAGGTCGACGCCGGGCTGCTGATCCTCCGGGAACAGCACGCCGCAGTCGACGATGAGCAGTTTGCCGCCGTATTCGAAAACGGTCATATTGCGACCGATTTCGCCGATGCCACCGAGGGCGAAGACGCGCAGACCGTTCTTGGGCAGCTTCGGCGGGGTACCCAGGCGGTCGGCTGCTGCCCGCTCGACGGGGGCTGGCGCAGGTTGCTCACCGCGTCCGCGTCCGCGCGGCTGACGGCCGCGCGCGGGTCTGCGGGGCTGCTCCGCCGGGGCCTTCGGCGCGGCCTCTTTCGCGGCGCTCTGCTGCGGCGCGGTCCGTCTGGGCGCGGTGTCGGACTGCGATAGGTCGCCGACATCGGATTGCGCTGCCTGCTCGGACCGTTCGATGCTGGCGGGTGGACGCTGCGCGGGGGGTTCGGGTGCGCCCGCGGGACGGCTCGCGGTCCGGCGGGGGCGGCGGCCTGCGGCTTCAGTCATGACTGCACCTCACTACTGGTCGGTTCGATCATGTCTGACAATGTGGTGATTCTGATTCGCTCACTCCTCATGAAAGCACCCCTGCCAGCCGGAGGTCGGCGGCGAGGACATCGAGTTGTTCATTGGTCGGCATCAATTGCGGCAGGCGCGGTTCACCGGCATCCACACCGAGCAGACGCAGCCCGCCCTTGCTCATCGCGACGCCGCCCAGTCGCGACATCGCGGCATTCAACGGCAGCAGGCCCGCATTGATCTCGCGGGCGCGCACCACGTCACCGGCGGTATAGGCGTCGAGCAGGGCACGCAGCCGCTCGGGCACGAGATGTCCGATGACACTGATGAATCCGGTCGCGCCGACCGACAGCCACGGCAGGTTCAGCGCATCGTCACCGGAGTAGAAATCCAGATCGGTATTCGCGATGAGATCCGCACCCGCGTTCAGATCGCCCTTGGCATCCTTGACCGCGACGATGCGCGGATGTTCGGCAAGTCTGCGAATGGTGTCGCTGGCAATGGGAACCACCGAGCGCGGCGGAATGTCGTAGAGGGTCACCGGCAGGTCGGTGGCGTCCGCGACGGCGGTGAAATGCGCGATCAGGCCATCCTGGGTGGGCCGGGAGTAGTACGGCGTCACCACGAGCAGGCCGTGCGCGCCCGCACGCTGGGCACTGCGGGCGAGTTCGATCGAATGCGCGGTGTCATAGGTGCCCGCGCCCGCGATCACGGTGGCACGTGCGCCGACGGCATCGACAACGGCGCGCAGCAGATCCGCCTTCTCCGATTCAGTGGTGGTCGGCGATTCCCCGGTGGTACCGGAAATCGCCAGCAAATCGACGCCGCGGTCGACCAGGCGGGCGGCGAGCGCGACCCCGGCGTCGACATTGAGCTTGCCGTCGGCACCGAAGGGGGTCACCATCGCGACACCTACCGTGCCGGACGCACGCAGCTGTGTTGGATTTGCGGTGCTCGCCGGCCCTACGTGGTTACGCATGCTGCCGCCTCCAGGCCTGAGGCTCACACCGCGGTGTAGGCGTCGATTCACCGTTCGTCATGGTCAGAAAGGCTACCCGCTCCCGGGAACAGCCTCGACACCCTCATCGCCGAACGGGCTGCCACGGCCAGTGATTCACCTCCCAGTATCCGGCCATGATGTCAAATCCGTCCTTGAATGACGCCATGAATGGCGTCACACTGATGTCATGGATTTGAATAAATACACCGCCCGGCTACGCGAGGACCTGATCGCAGCCGCCGCACTCGGTGACGAAAAGACCCAGGCCACCGCCGCCGCTCTGGCGGCCGCAACCGAGAGTTCGGCGCGATTGGCGCTGCTCGCGGCGTTATCGGACCTCGCCGCGGAGGTCAGCACAGAGCTCGGCGACCGAACAGTTCACGTCTCGGTGAATGGCACCGACGCCACCGTGGACGTCCGCAAGAATCCGGCGACGGAAAGCGAGCATCCGACGATCGAGGAGATGACCGGCGATATCAGCCGAGTCACGCTCCGGATGGTCGAGCAATTGAAGGCCAAGGCGGAGGAAGCCGCCGCCGCCAGCGGAGTCTCGTTGAACTCCTGGCTCTCGAATGCCGTCAGCGGCGCAGTGCGCGATCAGATGCGCGGGTACGGAGGCCCCAAGCGCGACGTTTGAAGGGACGCGACCCGGCGCCGCGACGAGCACACATCCGGAAGGTTGCGAGAAGTTCACAGTAGCGGCGCGAGATCGCCGCGGTCGCCGATGACTACCTCGTCCAATTCGAGCCAGTCCGCCATCTCGCGGAGGGCACCCGTCAGTGCCGCAGCGGTTTCCGGTGTACGGTGCCCCGGCTCGGCGAACGCACCGGGCACCAGCAGCCGTCCGGACGCGCGTTCGGCGCGCAGGTCGACGCGTCCCACGAGTTCTCCGTCCAGGAGGAACGGGAATACGTAGTACCCGTGCACCCGTTTGGGTTCCGGCGTGTAGATCTCGATCCGGTAGTGGAAGTCGAAGATCCGCTCGGTGCGTGTTCGGAAGAAGATGAGCGGATCGAACGGGCAGAGCAAGGCCGCACCCTCGATCCGGCGCGGGGTCGAGGCACCCGCGCGCAGGTAGGCGGGTTTACCCCAGCCCGACACCTCGACCGGTTCCAGTTCCCCGGCATCGACCAACTCCGCGATGGCCGGTTCGGTTTGGGAGCGGTGCAGGCGGTAGTAGTCGCGTAGGTCGGTCTCGGTTGCGACGCCGAGGGCGGTGCCCGCGCGCCGCACCAATTCCCGCACTGCCTCGGTCTCGGATACGTTGCGCGCCAAGATCTCCGGCGGGATCACTCGCTCGGCCAGGTCGTAATGACGGGTGAACCCGACTCGCTTGTCGACCGACAGCGCACCCGCCGCGAAGAGCGCCTCGCAGACCATCTTGGTATCGCTGAGATTCCACCACGACCCCTTCGGGCGCGGCTTGTCCAGCTCGAGGTGGCGTTCCACCTCACCGGCGGTAGCGGCGCCGACCTCGGTGATGACGTCGAGAATGTCCTTGCCGAGGGTAGGGTTGCGTTCGATCGCCCGGCGCATGCCGTTCCAGCGCCCGTGTTCGTATTTCCGCATCCGCCAGCGCATGAGCGGCCAGTCCTCGACCGGGATCAGCGCGGCCTCGTGCGCCCAGTATTCGACCAGTCGCCGCGGGCGTCGCACACCGTTGCTCCAGACGGCTTCGTCCAGCACGGTCCGGTCGTAACCGCCGATCCGGCTGAAGACCGGCGCGTAGTGCGCGCGCACCACCGCCGATACCGAATCCAGCTGCAGTAATTGGGTTCTGCCGAGCACGTCCAGGATCGTCCGCCGGGTCGGCGCGGCCGGTTTGCGCCGCCCGAAACCCTGCGCGGCCAGCGCCGTCCGACGCGCCGCGACCGCACTCATCGTCCGCATGATCACGACAATGCCATGGGGGTACGACAGATTCGGAGAGTCATCTGCCTGCCGGAGCGGGCGTGCACTTTGCTGACTTGCGCGCCACGGCCCGACAGGTTACGTCGAGACCGAGACCTCGCCCGCGGTGTCGATCTCGGTCCGCCGATCCCGGTCGGGTGCGTTCGCGAGAACTGTCGCCAGCACCCGTCGGCCCATCGGCAGTACCCGCACGGTCACCGAACCGGCATTGGCCGCATCCAATTCCCTGGTCGCCGATTCGATCACCTGCTGGCGCACCCATTTCGGCACACCGGCGAATCCGCCGTCGTCGAGTAGCACCACCTCGACCCCGCGCGAGCGCGCACCGCGGGCGGCGCTGCTCAACCCGTCGGTCACCAATTGTGGTGCGCGCAGACCGTCCCGGAGTTCGGCCTCCAGCAGCCTGCACTCTTCGCGTTCGCCCGCGGTGAGTTCAGCACCTTCGGCAATGCGTTCCAGAATCGGCCGGGCCACCTTGTCGAGCCGGGCCAGTTGCCGATCCCGCTCGCCGTTCTGCGCGGCCATGGTCGCCTCGGCGGCCGCGCGCATGGTCGCCTCCTCGCGCAGCAGCCGCAGCGAGCGCTGCATCGGCCGCATGACCGCCGCACCGATGGAGACCCCCGCCACCGTGGCGATCGGCACGACGGATCCGACCACCACCCGCAGACCGTTCGTCGCACCGACCACCGCGATCACCGCCGCGATGCCCGCGACACCGCACCACGCCACTCCCAATCGCCCGCGCACCACCAGTACCGCGAGTACATAGGACGACGCGAATGCGGTCCAGACCTGCTTGGACAGGCCGTGGTCGATACTCACGGTGGTCATCGCCGCCGCGATCGGCCCGGCCGCGGCAACCGCGATGGCAGCGGGCAGCGGCAGCGGATCGACCGGAATCACCAGGACCACCACTCCGGCACCGGCTACCAACACCAGCGCGGTCGCGGCCAGAAGCAGCGGGGACTCGGCGAAGTTGCGCACCATGTACAGCAGGATCGTGGCCTCGAAGATGACCAGGAAGAGCCAGGCCGAACGGTCCCGCAGCCCGAGCAGATCGCGCAGGCCGAATTCGTTCTCGATCTCAGCCATCGCCACCCCAGACCAGGGTCACCGTGGTCCCCTCTCCCGGTTGGGATTCCACGAAGCCGGCGCCACCGGCCAGCTGACGCATCCGGCCGAGGATACTGACCGAGACGCCGAGCCGATCGGCGGGCACCCGGTCCAGATCGAATCCCGCGCCGTCATCGCGGAATACGACACGGATACCACCCGCACTGATCGTCACTGTGACGGTGCGCTGGACGGTACGGCCCGCAACGGTGGCGTGGCGCAGACTATTTCGCGCCGCCTCGGCCAGGGCGGCGGCGATGGTGCCCGCCGCATGCACGGGCAGGCGCAGGTCATCGAGTCCGGCCCAGCGGCGCGCGGTGAATCGGATGCCCGGATTCACCGCGTAGATCGCCGAGCGCAGGAAGCCGATCGCCGATTGCGCGTCCAGTCGGTCGGGTTCGGTATTGGTGCCGCGACATTCGTCGAGTTGTTCCAGCGTGCGTTCGGCCTGACTGCGCAGCACCGGCGATTCGGCACCAGCGCGCGAAGCGTCGAGCAGGGTCGACAGCACCGCGTCATGGATCAATGCGGCGAAGCGGGCGCGCTCACGATCCCGGGCCGCGGCACCGGCCACGGCGGCTGCGCGCCGGCTCGCGATCACCGATTCCCGGTCCACCCGCGCGGCCGCCGCGAGCGCGAAGATGCAGCACCACAGGAATAGTGCGCACAGGCCCGCGGCCCTGGCGAAATCGCCGATGAGGGACCAGATCGTCGTGCTGGGCACCGCATACCGGTTCCCCACTGCCGCAGTTGCCGCGGCGACCACGAGATAGCCGGTGGCCAGCGCCGGACGCCAGGCCAATACGGCCGCCAGCACGCCGAGCGCGAGCACCCGATACATCCACACCGAAGTGGTATCCGTCAATGGCACGGCATAGATGAACGGTATGGTCGCAAGCGCCGCAAGATAACTCACCGCGGCCGCCCCGGCCACCACGCGAATCGCCCTGCGGCCCATGGTGAACGAGACGACCACGAGCACCGGGAACCAGCCGAGCGCCACGCCGACCACCAGGCTCGCCCACGGACCGGAGACGAATTTGGCTTGGTCGGCAATATCGGGTAGCTCGACGATCGCGACGATCACACCGGCGATGCCGACGGCCAGACCCATGCGGCGCAGGATGCGATCCGAGGCCGCTTCGACAATCTTCTCCCTGGACACCGCGGTCCGCCCACGGCGCCATCGGCTCGCCCGAAACAGGTCGACGGAGCTCGCAGTGGTTGTAGAGGTGTCCAGCGCGCTGGACGCGGTCATACCTGCGCCTCGCTGGCGCTCGGCTTCGTTATGCCCGCGATTGCGGCTGTGGTCATTGTCGCTCGCTCATGCGCGCGGATGCCGCTCGGGAACCGGTAGCCACCCGTCCTCTACCGCCCGCTTGTAGAGGTCGGTTTTGGTGGGAGCCGGACGACCCGCATCGGCGTACTTCTGCCGGATGCGCCCCAGATAGTCGTTGACGGTCTGTTCGGACAGTCCCGTCAATCGCGCGACACGGGACGCCTTCTCCCCGGAGGCGTAGAGGGTTAGCACCTCTTCCTGCCGCGGGCTCAGACCGACGTCGGACAGTTGCGGATCGCCGTCGATGGCAGCGGCCCAGTCGGTGGTCACCACCTGCTCACCCGATGCCGCGCGGCGCACCGCCGCGACCACCGTCGGCACATCCTCGGATTTGCGCACCACGCCGAGCACCCCGGCCTTCGCTGCCGCGCGTACCAGGAACGCGTTATCCGCGCCGGTGAATACGAGGACCTCGACGCCGCGGTTGCGCAGCGCGCGCACATTGTCTTCGGGCGAGGATCCGTCGGCCAGTCGCAAATCGAGAACGACCAGATCCAGCGGTGCGCTATTCGCCGCCGCCGCAAGCAATTCCGGCACGGTCCCCGCGGTCAGCACCAGATCCAGATCAGGTTCCGGCGCCAGCATCGCGGCAAGCCCGATCGCCACCGATTCGTGGTCTTCGACCAGCCCGATCCGACGCGGTGCTGTTTCGCCCCCTTCGGCCCACATCACCTCGACACTCCGTTCCCGAGCAAACTCGTCCACATCCCCTCCGCTACAACGTCACCTCGTAGTATGCCCGGATCCGCCGTATACCAGTCAGACACCAAAATTCGGGGGACGGCGCACTATCCCATGAGCTGCGCCGCGACGGTCGCGCCGAGTTCCCAGCACTGCTGGATCTCCTCTTTACCTGGCGCTCCCATCACGATGACCGGCGCGGCAACCTGCTCCCAGCCGAGTCCGGTGGTCACGCTTCGCACACCACGCTCGGCCCCCTCGGTGCCCTCATTGCCGTGCAGATAGAAGCCGAACGGCCGACCGCGCGTCGAGTCGAGGCACGGGTAATAGAACGTGTCGAACGCGTGCTTGAGCGCACCGGACATATAGCCGAGATTCGCCGGGCTACCGAGCAGATAACCATCAGCTGATAGCACATCGCTCGCGGTAACCGCCAGAGCCGCCCTCCGCTCGACCTGCACACCTTCGATCTCCGGATCCGTCGCCCCCGAGACAACCGCCTCGAACATGGCCTGCATATGCGGTGACGGAGTGTGATGAATGATCAGCAGCCGAGGCACATCGAGCAGCGTACTGCCGCCCACGAACTCGAGCGGATCTAAGGGGCCCCGGCTATTGACTAGCGACAAAATAGGAGGAAAATAAAGGTTTACACCAGAAAACCGGAAAGTACCGAAGATGTCGACGGAGACGTCCAAAGACATCGGAGGGATTTCAAGGATCTGGCCAGGCCCCCGGCAAGCCAGTCGAATATCGGAGTTGTCAGCGACGACTGAGACTCATGGATTCGATGGAGACTACCGGGGACTGTTCTGTATTGGGGGTCTTTTGCTCCGGCTGTTCTCGGAGGGGCTGTTCCCCGAGGACAGTATCGGGTGCCCGCAGTGAGGGCGAGGGGGTTAGGGGTTTGGGTCTAGTTTTTCCAGGGCTACTGCGCGGCGCATGGTTTCGCGAGCTCGGGTGCGGTCGCCGGCGTAGTCGTAGGCGCGGGCTAGGCGGTAGGAGACGCGCCAGTTGTCTGGATCCGCCTCCCATTCCTGTTTGACCTTGTTGAAGAGTTCGTCTGCGGCGGCGCGTTCGACGCGGCCGGAGGGACGGCGGGGGAGGTTCGAGGTGTCGAGTTCCAGGCCCTCGTTGTGGATGCGGCGGGCAAGGTGTTGGTGGGCCAGCGCGGCACGGAGGGTGGCTACGACGATCCAGACGCCGAGCAGCGGCAGGATCAGGACGCCGATGCCGATGACGACGGCGGCGAGGTCACCGGAACCTATGAGGCTGAGTGCGATGCGGCCGAGCAGCAGGAAGTAGAAGCCGAGCACCACGACCAGGGCCGCGATGAATGCGACGACCTTGCGGACGTCGCTGCCGGGTGCCTCGGTGTCCGAGCCCTGGTCTTCGGGCTGGACCGGTTCCTTTGTCACAGATCCAGGAACGGGTCGAGCCCGACGGTCAGGCCGGGGCGGTTCGCGATCTCGCGGACGCCGAGCAGTACACCGGGGGCGAAGGAGGAGCGGTCGATGGAATCGTGCCGAATGGTGAGGGTTTCACCCTGGGTGCCGAAGAGCACCTCCTGATGTGCGACGAGTCCGGCCAGGCGCACCGAATGCACCCGCACGCCGTCGACATCGGCGCCGCGGGCGCCCTCGAGTTCCTGGGTGGTGGCATCGGGGCTGCGGCCGACTCCGGCCTTGTCCCGCGCGGCGGCGATCAGCCCCGCGGTGCGATATGCGGTGCCCGAGGGCGCATCGACCTTGTTCGGATGATGCAGCTCGATGACCTCGACAGAATCGAAAAACCGCGCCGCCTGCTCGGCGAATCGCATGGACAGCACCGCGCCGATCGCGAAGTTCGGAGCAATCAGCACGCCGGTCTCCGGCCGGCCGGCCAACCAACCGCGCACCTCGTCCAGGCGGGCCTCATCGAATCCGGTGGTCCCGACGACAGCGTGAATTCCGCGCTCCACCAGGAACTTCAGATTCCCCATCACCACATCGGGATTGGTGAAGTCGACGACCACCTGGGTGCCCGACTCGGTGAACGACTCGAGCGAATCGTCCTTGTCGACGGTCGCGACCAACTCCAGATCGTCGGCCGCCCGCACCGCCGCACAGATCGCCTGACCGACTTTCCCCCGCGCACCGAGCACTCCGACCCGAATGGTCACCGCACCTCCTAATTCCACCAACGACTCCGCCAGCCTATCGACCCCGCTCCCCTCCCGGTCCGCTGACCTCTGGTGATCGGCGACACGCAGCTCACCCGCCGGCCATGTTCTCGGCCATCTTCTCCAGCAGGCGAACGGTCGCTACGTACTGGTCGTCGGTGATTCCGTCGAGCATGGCGCGACGGCGCTTGCCGATCAGGGCGTAGGCCTGGTGGTGGGAGATGCGGCCCGGCTCGGTGAGGGCGAGGGTCCCCGAATCGTCGGTGATGTCGCCGCGATCCACCAGTTGCGCGAGTTGGACGCCCCACTCCGAAGGGTCGTTCCAGAACGGGGCGAGGCCGTCGCGCACATCGGTGGCCGAGCGGGGGCCTTCGGCGAGTGAGTTGAGGATCTGCCAGTGGCGGCGAGTCAGACCGGACGCGGCCAGATCGTCCTCGAAGCGGGCGTCGATCCGGCGGTCGAGTTCCTTGAGCCAGTAGCCGATCGGACGCTGTGCTGCCATCATTCCTCCAAAGCATGTAAAATTACAACTACATGTAATATGACATGAAAGTAGGCCGGATGGAAGAGCACGATTCGGTCACCGCGGCCGTCGAGACAGCGATGGTGCGGATTCGGCGGCGGCAGACCCGCGGGGCAATGGGCAAGGATTCGCCGGTGCCGATCGCGGTGTTCCGAGTGCTGGACGCGGTGGCCGGTGCGAATGCGGACACCGTCGGGACCCTGGGCCCGGCCTTGGGCGTCGATCAGCCACGCGCGAGTCGCCTTGTCGCCCAGGCAGTTTCATCCGGCCACCTGGAGCGGGTGGCGGATCAGCAGGACGGCAGGCGAGCCGTCCTGCGACTGACCCCCGCCGGACGCGCCGTCGTCACCGCAGCGCGCGACGGCCGCCGCAGCGCGATGGCGGCCGCCATGGCGGACTGGACCGACCGTGAGCGCACCGAATTCGCCCGCCTGCTCGGACGATTCGTCGACGCCCTCGACGAACGCCCTGGAACGGGTACCTGAGAGCGGCCGCCGCGGATGACCAGACCGGCGGCGCGCGGTAGGCGGCCCGCGATGACAGATCCCCTCACACATGGGTCGTCCGAGGCTGGCGAGGGAACGCTCGGCGACGGTGTCCTGAGCGAGCCAGACCTGCCCGGTCCCACCGCTGCCGACTTCCGCGATGTCCTGCGACCGCGCCGGAGCAGCGTCACGCGAGCACACGCGACAACCGCGCAGGCCGGAGAACCGCCGCGCTAATCGAACACAATGACCTGCCGCAGCGCATGCCCGGCAGCGAGTTCGTCCATGGCGCGGTTGACTTCGTCCAATCCGACGTGCGAGGAAACCAGCTTCTCGACAGGCAACCGACCCTCGCGCCACATGCGAACGTACTCCGGGATATCGCGGGAGGGCACCGCCGAACCGAGGTAGCTGCCGATGATAGTGCGGCCTTGCGCGACCAACGCGAGGGGCGAAATACTCGCGCGGGCATCGGGGGCAGGTAGTCCGACGGTGACGGTCGCACCGCCGGGACCTGTTGCGGCAACAGCGGTTTCGAAGGCGCGGACATTGCCCGCGGCCTCGACCACGACATCCGCCTGGATGCCCTGGTCCGCGAGTTCGGTCGGTGTATACGCGGCGCTCGCGCCGAGTTCCTTTGCGAGAGCAAGCTTTTCCGGCACGGTATCGACGGCGATCACCTCATGCGCACCGAGCGACACCGCGACGAGCACCGCCGCCATGCCGACGCCGCCGAGCCCAACCACCATGATCCGATCTGCCACACCGGGTTTCGCGGAGTTGAGCAGCGCACCACCACCGGTGAGCACCGCGCAGCCCAGTACCGCCGCAACCTCCGGCGGCACATCGGCATCGACCGGAACCACCGATCGGCGATCGACGACGGCGTACGTCGCGAAGGCGGACACGCCGAGGTGATGGTGCACCTCCGCGCCCTCACGGTGTAGCCGCCGCCCACCGTTCAATAGCTCACCCGCATTATTGGAAACACTGCCCGGCCCACACGGCGTGCGGCCGTCACTGGCACAGCCCGCACACTCCCCACAGCGCGGCAGAAAGGTCATCACCACGCGCTGTCCCACCGCGAGATCACTGCCACCGGGACCGATCGCTTCGACGATGCCCGCGGCCTCGTGGCCGAGCAGCATCGGCACCGGTCGCACCCGGTTTCCGTCCACCACCGACAGGTCGGAATGACACAGCCCGGCGGCCTCGATCCGCACCAGCAGCTCACCCGGACCCGGCTCCCCCAGATCCAGCTCACAGACGGTGATCGGCGCCGACTCGGCGAACGGCGTGGGCGCTGCGATCCGCTCCAGGACCGCCCCTCGAATCTTCATTCCACGACGCTACCGCGCAGCGTCACAGACAGAGAAGCGGGTCACAGCCGGACACGCGGTCGAGGAAACATGGTGCCGATCACTCAGGGTGGCACGGTGGGTAGTGATTCGCTAACCTCGACGCCCGTGACGGTGCTCCCGTAGGCCGCCTTGTACCGAGCCCGGGGTCGGGACCGTCACGACACAAGGAGAAATCCCCTGTCAGTACAGTTCAATCACACCATTGTCGGATGTCGCGACAATCGGGTGTCCGCCGAATTCTGGTCGGACATCCTGGGTTTGGAACTAGGAAAAGAGTGGGGCCCGTTCATCCCACTTCCCACGGGTAATGGAGTCACCTTCGACTTCGCGAACGTGCCGGAACACATCTCCGAAATCCAGCCCCAGCATTACGCATTCCTGATCTCCGAGGCCGAGTTCGATGCGGCTTACGCCAAGATCCAGCGCTACAAACTGGAGCACTGGGCCGACCCGCGCCAACAGGGCGTCAACGAGATCAACCACAATGATGGCGGTCGCGGCGTCTACTTCGTCGACCCCAACGGCCACTTCTTGGAGCTGATCACCGTACCGTACGGCGGTTGGCCGACGTAGTGCACACCGTCGGGGCAGCCGCCAACCGCAGCTGCCCCGACGGTTGGTTCGTGAACCCCACTGGCCTGTTCGCGCGGGTCGGCTGAGCGTCACACCGCGGCGGTCGGCGGCCAGGGATTGGGTTTGACGCTGCTCGGTTTGCGGGTCGGCGCGTCATCCCAATCGAAGTGGTTGCCCACCCAGGCCTTCGGGCGATCGAAGTGGATTTCCTGGGCGGCGAAACGGGTGCCGATAAAGGAGATGTCGCCGAAGAAGTCGCCTTCGGTGAAATCGACTATGCGCCCGCCGAGCACTGTCCGCAGGAACCTGACGCCACCGTGGAACTCGGCCCGCGCGAAGTCCGTTTCGCGGGTGCCTCTGTTTCGTAGTCGATTCGACGCACCTACTCTGGCCTCGTCGAAGGCCGTGAGCGTGGCGTAGAACTGCGCGCCTCTGAATGTGACACGGGCACTCACGAATTCGGCGCGATCGAAGGCGATGTGGTCACCATCGAAGGCGGCACGCTCGAACGAGGTCAGCTCCGCCCGGAACTTCGCGTCCTGGAACGAGGTTCGCGCGCCGAGGAAGCGGGCGCCGCTGCAGTTGGTGCGCGGGCCTTGGAAGCAAGCGCTCTCGAACGACACCGAACCTTCGAATGTGACATCGGCGAAGGTGGTGCCGTTACCTGCCTGTTCGCGCTTTTCGATGCGGCTGGTATCGAACTTCGCGTGGTCGAACAGCGCAGGGCCGTCCCGGAACGTCGCACCGCGGAAGGTGACATGGTGGCCGTCGAAACGCACGCGTTCGAACGTCGTCGGCCCGATGAAGGTCGCCCCGGCGAACGACGTATGCCGCCCCGAGAACACCGCGTCCCGGAAATCGACTCTCTCCAGCACCGCGCCGTTGAAGGTCAGGTTGCACGCCGACCACAGGATGTCCGCAGACGGTCTCAGGTGTTGGGCGATCACGCGGACGATGGCGCGACGCACCTCCCGATCGTTCTGCCGGAACTGGTAGACCCGCTCGACCTTGATCCCGGCTTCGTCCGCCGATTCGGCCCGCGAGACAAGATGATTCGCGCCATCGACCGGTTCGTACGGCAGCTGCAGATATCCGCACAGCACATCTATGCACTGCTGTCTTCGACTCCGCGCGGAAAACTCATCGGCCACCCCCGCCATCGCATAAACCCCGGCGATCCGCACCGCCACATCCGCATCCCCCAACTGCCGCGCCGCCGCTCCGAACAACTCCGCGAACCGCCCCCGCTCCAGATCCCGCTGCCGCCGGTATGCCACCACCAATGCGACCGCGCCACCAACACCAGCCGCCACCGATAGCGCGATCTTGGTGAGATCCAACTGATTCGGGGTCTCGGACTTCGCACCCAGCAGCCACCACAACAACCACCAGGTCAGCCCGGCAATCACCAATCCACCGACAACCGCACCCAACACCGCGAGCAACAGTGCCGCGCGGTGTAGTCGGTCGCCCAACCGCCCCCATCGCATCACCGCATGGTAGCCGGATCGTCGCTCACCGACTACCCGGCCAGATCAGCTACTCTGCGCCCCTTACCTTTTCGAATGCATTCTTGGTGCGCGGCTGGCTGACCGATCCGGCGGTCACGGCAGATCGGTCACGCGCGGCCTGGGATCAGCTGTTGGTCGAACCGGCCAGACGAGTAGCGCCGAATCGGCTACCCCTGCGCTCCTTGCGTTTTCGCTTCCTGATTCCGACGCAACCCCAACCCCGCCGCGACCAGGCACGCGAACGCGACCGCACCGACGAACCACGGGAACACCTCGCTCAGCCCCCATTCGGTGGCCGCCCATCCGGCGAGAATGGTCGGCAACGCCATGGCCGAATAAGCGAGCAGGTAGTACGCCGACATGGTCTCGCCGCGCTTGTGTTGCGGCACAACCTCGGACAGATGCCGCAGCGAACCACCGAACCCGAGTCCGAAGGTCGCGCCGAGCAACACTCCGGCCAGCAGCACCACGACCCAGTTGCCGGTGTGCAATGCGGGCACCGTGAGCACCAGTGCCACCGCCATGCCGGTGTCGCCGCCGATTGCCGCGCGCCGCGCCGGAATTCCGGTCGCGAACAGCTGAGCCGTGGCACCGGCGATGGCGGTCGACGCGACGACCGCGCCACCGAAGACCAGATTGTGGATGCCGGTCTCAGCCGAGGCGAGCGACGGATACAGCGACAGCAGCACACCGAGCACCGACCAAGCCGCCATCACGCCCAGCGCCGAGAACCAGAAGTCACCGCGAATCTCCTGCGGCACAGCCGGCTTCGCGATCGTGATGCGCCCGGCGATGCGAGCGGTATGCGGTTCCCGCAACGCGATGACACCGACGCCGATGAGCAGGCACACCACCGTGATGACGACGTACGGCATGCGCAGCGGATGCGGTGCGTACTGCGCCAGCAATGCCGAACCCAGAATCGCCACGGCCATACCGACATTGAAGGCGACGCCGCTGAGCTGACCGGACCGCGCACCGTGCTTCGGCCGCAGATCCAGCAGCGCGGCGGCACCGGCCACGACCGTCGAGCCGACCGCCAATCCGTGCAGCGCCCGCGCCACCAGCAACATCGCGACATTGTCGGCCAACAGGAACACCACAAGCCCGATGATCATGGTGACGATCGCGCCGAGCAGCACCGGCTTGCGACCGACCACATCGGAGATTCGCCCCGAGACCAGCACCGCGGCCAACGCCGCCAATGCGTACACCGCGAAGACGAAGGTCGTCGTCAGCGGCGTGAAATGCCATTCCTTCTGGTACATGCCATACAGCGGCGCGGGTACACCGGACACGCCGAGCGCCACCCCGCTCGCCGCCAATATCAGCGCGTATGCCCAACGCTGTGAGGTCTGCTGGTCGACCGCCACCGTCATTGTCGCTGTCATCGGAACCCCGATCAGGTAAGTTTGATGATGATCGAACTTCAATAGACGATACAGCCGGTACGATAGCCATCAAACCACTGTGAGGTAGATCATGACCGAAACCAAGGAATCGGCCACCGAGACGGCGCCGGTCGCCTCGTTACCCGCCGTGCTCGGCGCATTGCAGGATCCGGTACGGCTGGAAATGGTGCGACGGCTGAGCAATGCGGGCACCGCCGTGCGCTGCGGTGCGCTCTACGAGGTGATCAACAAGTCGACCGCCACCCACCACTTCAAGATTCTGCGCGAAGCCGGTGTCATCGAGCGATTGATTATCGACGGGCAGACCTGCCAGCGCCTGCGCTCCGAGGATCTCGACCATGCCCTGCCCGGCCTGCTGCCCTCGATCGTCGAGGCGGCGAACCGCGCCCACAGCGACTGAGCTAACCCGTGGGTGTCGGCAGCACCGGCGGCGTGAAATGGAACGTCGGAAGGGGCGGCGGTGTGAAGTGGAAGGTTGGCGCGGGCGACGGTGATTTCGGGGCGGTCGGCACCGAAGTCCGCTCATCGCTGTGGAAAATCTGCGTCGCGGTCTGCTGCAAACCCCACCCGATCGCGAGCGCCGTCAATACCGCGACCAACAACACGCCCCCGACGTACGCGTCGAACATCCGCCACCGGTACTCCAGCGCCTGCACCAGCAGAATCTCGAGCAGCAACGTCACAACCACAATGCCGACGATCGCGACGAATACCCCGAACGCCGCGGGCTGACGAGCCCAATGCCGCAGCGCGGCAAGCATTCCCACGAGTAGCAGCCCGCCACCGATCACGATGATCACGCTCAGCAGCGCGAATTCCTCCCCGGCACCGCGATCCGACTCGCCGTCGCGCCGCACGACCCACGCGCCGAACAGCAGCAGATGCGCCAGCGCGGCACCCACGACCCCCACCAGCACAACGATGTACCCGCCACGCACCTCCTCGGCCGACCAATCCGATCGCAATACCAGCGCACCGATATCCGTGACGAAACTCGACAGCAGCCCGATCACCAACGCCAGCAACGCTTCCGGACGACGCAGCAGCCGCTTGCGCATATATTCTCGCGGCAATTGGCGACCCAGCTTCCGGAACACGCCGAACCACGCACCGAGCACACCCACGAAAAGCACGGGTGTCAGGACACGCATACCACCGGTGGGAATCCACATCGATAGGGAAACCACGGCCGCCGCGAAGAACCACACCCAAGCGGCCAGTCTTATCAGCGCTCGCCACATGATTTCGGCGAGCAGCCGACGTGCGCCCGCATTGCCCGGATTCGACCCGAGCAGCCCACGCAGCGTCGCGACGGCCTTATCCCTGGTCGCGATGTTCTCGAAGTCCAGCCGCGCCCGGGTCTGCAGCAGTTCGGCATGTACCGGATCCTCGGCGAGACCGGCCTCGACGTGGCGGCGCGCCGCATCCGAATCATGCAGTCGCCGATAAGTTTCCGCCGCATGGGCGTGTGTACCCGCATGCGCGGGGGCGAGTTGCGTTGCCCGTTCGAGAGCGTCGCGGGCTTCGGCTCGCGGTTTATCGGAGGTCGCCGCATTGGCGATGACCCGAGCCAGCACCAGCAGGGCGGCAACATTGTCCGGCGCCAACCGGGTCGCCATGCGGGCGTGCCGTTGCGCTTCCTCACGCATGGTGTAGGCATCATAGGCCAGGGCCGCGGTCAGATACGCGTCGAAGCGCGCTGGATCGGCGGCGATAGCCGCGGTCGCATAGCGCAGCGCCTCGTCGGTCTGATCGAGCCGATAGGCGATGTCGGCCATGCGTTCCAGCAGCATCGGGTCGTCGGGTTGGACCACCAAGGCCGCACCGATGATCCGGCGCGCTTCGCCCAGCCGTCCGAGGTCGGCCGCCACCTGGGCGCGACCGAGCGCCGATCCCGTCATGTCCACCCCCGATCGGATCGGTGGCCGACGCGAATCGCACCGGCCACCAATGCCTACCTCAGCCTTCGACCAATCGCCGCACCGCGGCAGGCAAGTCCCGGGCGCGCCGATACGGTCCGGCCACCGCGGCCGCGAATGGCCGCGCGAGCAGAGTGCGGGCGATCGCGGAAACCTCGTCGGTGGTCACCGCATCGATGCGGGCCAGCGTCTCCGAGACGCTGCGGTGGTTGCCGTAACTCAGTTCGCTGCGACCGATCCGGTTCATCCGCGAGGCCGAATCCTCCAGGCCGAGCACCAGACCACCACGCAACGACCCCTTGGCGCGCGCGCATTCCGCGTCGGTAATGCCGTTGGCCGCAATCTCTTCCAGCACCCCGCGCGCCAGTGTCGCCACCTTGCTCAGATTTTCCGGCTGACAGCCGATGTACACCGAGAACGCGCCGGTATCGGCGAAGGTATCCACGCTGGAGTACACCGAGTAGGCCAGCCCGCGTTCCTCCCGAATGCGTTGGAACAGCCGCGAACTCAGGCCACCGCCGACCACGGTGTTGAGCACCGACAGCGGCCAGCGCCGCTCCCCCTCATGCCGCCCGAACGCCCGCACGCCGAAGGCCAGATGTGCCTGCTCGCTGTCGCGATGGCTCCAGTGCAGCGCCGGTACGCTGTGCGGCCGAAAGCGGCCCTCGCGGCGGGGGGCCGGCTCGGCGATCGGGTCGAGCCGGGGCGCGAATGCGCGATGCACCAATTCCACGGTGTGTTCGTGCTCCACATTGCCCGCGACCGCGACGACCATCCGATCCGGCCGATAGCGACGCAGATGGAAGCCGCGCAGCTGGGCGGCATTCATCGCCTCGATGGTTTCGATGGAGCCGATCACCGGACGCCCGATCGGATGATCCCCGAAGAGCGCGGATAGAAATGCGTCGCCGACCAGATCCTCCGGATCGTCGTCGCGCATGGCGATCTCCTCGAGCACCACCTGCCGCTCGACGTCCACATCCTCGGCCCGGCACAGGCCGTTGAGTACGACATCAGAGACCATATCGACGGCCAGCGGCAGATCCTCGTCCAAGACGTGGGCGTAGTAGCAGGTCTGCTCCTTCGCCGTGAACGCGTTGAGCTCACCGCCGACCGCGTCCATCGCCTGCGCGATATCCAATGCAGAACGCGTCGGAGTCGCCTTGAACAGTAGGTGTTCCAGGAAATGCGCGGCACCAGCGACGGTCGGTCCCTCGTCGCGCGAGCCGACCCCAACCCAGACCCCGATCGATGCCGAACGCACGCCGGGCACATGTTCGGTGACCACGCGCAGCCCGCCGGGTAATACGGTGCGCCGTACTCCCGCATCGGTGCCCCGCATCTGGTCCATCCGCAGCTCCAGAGACGAACCCCCCTGCTCGCCGCGGAGCAGAGGGGTTGCCGTCTTCTTCTTCGTCACAGAGACAAGTACTACTCGGTCTCCGCCTGGCCCGCATCAACGGTTTCCGCCGACTCGGACTCGTCGGCGTTCTCGTCGACCGGCACCAGCGAGATCTTGCCGCGGTTGTCGATATCGGCGATCTCCACGCGCAGCTTGTCGCCGACGTTCACCACGTCCTCGACCTTGGCCACGCGCTTGCCGTTGCCCAGCTTGGAGATGTGCACCAGACCGTCGCGGCCGGGCAGCAACGAGACGAACGCGCCGAAGGCGGTGGTCTTGACGACCGTGCCCAGGAAGCGCTCGCCGACCTTCGGCAGCTGCGGGTTGGCGATGGCGTTGATCTGGTCGATCGCCGCCTGCGCCGCCGGGCCGTTGGTCGCACCGACGTAGACCGTGCCGTCGTCCTCGATGGAGATATTGGCGCCGGTCTCCTCGGTGATCTGGTTGATCACCTTGCCCTTCGGGCCGATGACCTCACCGATCTTGTCTACCGGGATCTTGATCGCGGTGACGCGCGGTGCGTAGGGGCTCATCTCGTCCGGTGTGGCGATGGCCTCGGCCATGACCTCCAGGATGGCGGTGCGGGCGTCGTGTGCCTGGCTCAGCGCACCGGCCAGCACCTGTGAGGGGATGCCGTCCAGCTTGGTGTCGAGCTGCAGTGCGGTGACGAAGTCCGGGGTACCCGCGACCTTGAAGTCCATGTCACCGAAGGCATCCTCGGCGCCGAGGATGTCGGTCAGCGCGACGTAGCGGACCTCGTCTTCGCCCTTGTCGTTCTTGATGGTGTCCGACACCAGGCCCATCGCGATACCAGCGACCGGCGCCTTCAGCGGCACACCGGCGTTCAGCAGCGACAGGGTCGAGGCGCACACCGAGCCCATCGAGGTGGAACCGTTGGAGCTCAACGCTTCCGAGACCTGACGGATGGCGTAGGGGAACTCTTCCTGGCTCGGGAGAACCGGCATGAGGGCCCGCTCTGCCAGGGCGCCGTGGCCGATCTCGCGACGCTTCGGCGAACCGACGCGACCGGTCTCACCGGTGGAGAACGGCGGGAAGTTGTAGTGGTGCATGTAGCGCTTGGAGGTCTCCGGGCCGAGCGAGTCGACCTGCTGGGCCATCTTCACCATGTCGAGGGTGGTGACACCCATGATCTGGGTCTCGCCACGCTCGAACAGCGCCGAACCGTGCGCGCGTGGGATCACGGCGACCTCGGCGGACAGGGCACGGATATCGGCCAGACCGCGACCGTCGATGCGGAAGCCGTCGGACAGGATGCGCTGGCGCACCAGCTTCTTGGTGACCGAGCGGAATGCCGCGCCCAGTTCCTTCTCGCGACCGGTGAAGTCGTCGGCCAGCCGGTCCAGCACGGCGAGCTTGATCTCGTCGATCTTCGCCTCGCGCTCCTGCTTGTCGGCAATGCTCAGCGCCTCGCCCAGCTCACGCTTGGCGGTGCCTTCGACGGCCTCGTAGACATCGGCCTCGTACGGCGGGAAGAGCGGGAACTCCTCGGTCGGCTTGGCTGCCAGCGAGGCCAGATCCTGCTGCGCCTTGCACAGCCGGGCGATGAACGGCTTGGCGGCCTCGAGGCCCTGCGCCACTACGGCCTCGGTCGGCGCCTGCGCACCGTCGGCGACCAGCGCGATGACCTTATCGGTGGCCTCGGCCTCGACCATCATGATGGCCACGTCACCGGATTCCACGACCCGGCCCGCGACGACCATGTCGAAGACCGCGCCCTCGAGCTGCTCGACGGTCGGGAATGCGACCCACTGGCCGTCGATCAGCGCGACGCGCACGCCGCCGACCGGACCGGAGAAGGGCAGGCCCGAGATCTGGGTGGACGCGGATGCGGCGTTGATGGCCACGACGTCGTACAGATCGTTCGGGTCCAGGCTCAGCACGGTGACCACGACCTGGATCTCGTTGCGCAGGCCGTCGACGAAGGACGGACGCAGCGGACGGTCGATCAGGCGGCAGGTCAGGATCGCATCGGTGGAGGGGCGGCCCTCCCGGCGGAAGAACGAACCCGGGATGCGGCCCGCGGCGTACATGCGCTCTTCGACATCGACCGTCAGCGGGAAGAAGTCGAACTGATCCTTGGGGTGCTTGCCCGCGGTGGTCGCGGACAGCAGCATGGTCTCGTCGTCCAGGTAGGCGACGACCGAACCGGCGGCCTGGCGGGCCAGACGGCCGGTCTCGAAGCGGACGGTGCGGGTTCCGTAGGTGCCGTTATCGATCAGCGCGACGGATTCGAACACACCGGGTTCGACCTCGATGGCCGATGATGTAGCTGTTTCGGACATTTTTCTGCTCTCAACCTCTCGTCTTCGCTGGATCGAGCGCCAGGAAGGCGCGATCCAGCTGTCGTCAGCCGTCCCGGATCCGGACGCGCGGCAACCCTCCTGGCTGCGACGCGCGCACCCGGCCGGATCCCCTTGGAAACGGCGACGCGGAGGCGGTCATCGATCGAAGCCCGCCGGCGACTGCTCGCCTGCCGGGAGGCCACTACCGAAGACCGACGCCACGCAGGCGGGTGCATACGGCTGTGCAATGTTGTCGTGCAAACAGGGTGTGAATAACCCCTCATACACATATAGCCAACGGGGAGATTGTACTTCTCCCCGTTGGCCGGTCTGTCGACTACCCGAGGTAGCCGGTGTGTCGAAGGATCAGCGACGCAGACCCAGGCGCTCGATCAGCGAACGGTAGCGGTGGATGTCCTTGTCGGCGAGGTACTTCGACAGGCGCTTGCGACGACCGATCAGCGCCATCAGGCCGTGGCGGGTGTGGTGGTCGTGCTTGTGCTTCTTCAGGTGCTCGGTGATGTCGGCGATCCGCTTGGACAGCAGCGCGATCTGCGCCTCCGGGGAACCGGTGTCCTTCTCGTGCACGCCGTACTCGGCCAGAATGGCCGACTTCTGCTCGGTGGTCAGCGCCATGGGGCATCCACTCCTATATCTCAGTTCCGCGCTCGAGGATTCCGGTTACCCGGTGGGCGCCACCGCGGACCGCAGCAAACCCGAGGAGCCACCTTACCCGACACCCCCGCGCCGAACCGAATCCGGTCAGGAGTCGGCGGCGGTGAGGACCTTGCGGGAGTTCTCGACGTCGCGGGCCATCGCCTCGAGGAGTTCGTCGATGGAATCGAATTTGCGCATACCGCGCAGATGCTCGACGAAATCCACCGCGACGTGCTGGCCGTACAGATCGGCCTCACTGTCGAGTACGTAGGCCTCGACGGTGCGGGCGCGCCCGGAGAAGGTCGGGTTGGTGCCGATAGAGATCGCGGCCATCGCGCGCTCCCCCGGTGTCACGGTGCCGATGGTAGGGCCGGGACCGAGCACGGTGAACCAGCCCGCGTATACGCCGTCGGCCGGAATGGCGGCATACATGGGCGGCGCGATATTCGCGGTCGGGAAGCCGAGCTCGCGGCCGCGGCCGTCGCCGTGCACGACCACACCCTCCACCCGGTGCGGACGACCGAGCGCCTCGGCGGCCGCGGCCATATCACCCGCGTCGACGCAGGCGCGGATGTAGGTGGAGGAGAAGGTGACCGCATGCTCGACGAGCAGTCTCACGCCGTCGACCTCGAAGCCGAAGCGCCCACCCAGCTCGCGCATGGTCTCGATGGTGCCCGCGGCCTTCTTACCGAAGGTGAAGTTGTCACCGACCACGACCTCGGTCACATGTAGCCGCTCGACCAGCAGATCGTGTACGTAACTCGCCGGGGTCAGCTTCATGAATTCTTGGGTGAAGGGCATGACGCAGAACACGTCGACGCCCAGTTCCTCGGCCAATTCCGCACGCCGGGTCAGCGTGGTCAACTGCGCCGGATGCGAGCCCGGGCGCACCACTTCCATCGGGTGCGGATCGAAGGTCATCAACACTGCCGGAACTCCCCGTGCGGCAGCGGACTTCACGGCCCTGCTGATCAGCTGCGCATGGCCGCGATGCACACCGTCGAATACGCCGATCGTGAGTACGCACCGCCCCCAGTCCGCGGGTACGTCATCGAGGCTTCGCCATCTCTGCACAGTCCGCAGCCTACGCAAAATGCGGGGGGAACAGTATTCGGAGGTGTCCATCCGCCCTCCGGGCCAGAGGCCTGTGTGTACATGGGGTGAATTGCTGGTTCAGGCGGGTGACGACAGCAACGGTGTGATCGCGCTCGAACTCGTCGAAACACCAGCCGCCCGCATCGGGTTCGCACGGTGGGGCCGACCGAGCACCGACGGCCCCGAGAGCGGCCCGGACCAGCCGAAACCGAGGGATCCGCAAGCAGGATCGAGGCTGTCGGACAACGGCACCGAGTGTTCAAGTGTCTAAATGTGTGAATCGGGAGTCCTATGCATAAGCTCGAAGATGTGCCCGGTAAACGAGACATCGCAACCCGACGCGAGCTGGCCGACACCGCAGCGCAGCCGACCGAGACCCCCGGCCCCCACGGCAGCACCGCGACGATTGCGCCGGAGCTCACCTCGGTCGCCCAGGACTATTTGAAAGTGATCTGGACCGCTCAGGAATGGTCACAGGAAAAGGTCTCGACGAAACTGCTCGCCGAACGGATCGGCGTCTCGGCTTCCACTGTCTCCGAGGCGGTACGTAAGCTCGCCGATCAAGGCCTTGTCGAACACGCTCGGTACGGCTCCATCACCCTCACCGAACACGGACGCCGCGCGGCGGTCGCCATGGTGCGCCGGCATCGGCTGATCGAGACGTTCCTCGTCAACGAACTCGGCTACGGCTGGGATGAGGTGCACGATGAGGCCGAGGTGCTCGAGCACGCGGTTTCGGAGTTGCTGATGGCGCGCATCGACGCGAAACTCGGCTATCCGGACCGGGATCCGCACGGCGATCCCATTCCCTCGGTCGACGGCGCGGTGCCGACGCCACCCGCCCGCCAGCTCAGCGATTTCCGCGCGGGCGAATCCGGCCATGTCGCACGGATTTCCGATGCCGATCCGGATATGTTGCGCTACTTCGATTCGGTCGGCATCGCCCTCGATACACCGATCGTTGTGGTGGAACGCCGAGACTTCGCGGGCACCATCGCGATTCGCATCGGGGACCGCACCATCGATCTCGGCCGCCCCGCCGCCGAAGCCATCTGGCTCAGCGACTGACTCGCGTGCCGGTGGTGACTAGTCGTCACCACCGCACGCCGCCGCGGCCACCGCGTCCGCGGCAAGAACAAACGCCGATATCCCCCTATCGCGCCGTTGGGCTCGGAGTTACCACAGGTCAAGCCCCATAGAAATGTCGCCGAGTCGAATCGGTCAGCGCGACAGGAAATTCAGCAGCGCACGGAATCGGATGGCGACAGGTCTCCGCCGCCGCAAGCAGTGATTCGGCGGGCTTGTCGATCAGCCCAGCGCCGACATGGCGGATCAGGGATTCGAGTTGCCCACTTCCCTTCGTCGCACTGTCTACCGCGCCCCGTGTACGGATCGCCTGCCAGTTGACGCATAGCCACCGACTACCTCACATAGGGCACACCCTGTGCGAGGTAGTCATCCGATATGCGACATGGGTCAGCCAGCGGCGGGCACGCGGTCAGCGGTGAAGGCGGTGCGCTTTTCCTGGGCGGCGGCTAGCCAGAAGAAGATCGGAGGGAGGGCGAATTCTATTGCGGTTAGGACGATTTGGAACCAGTGCGGCCAGCCGTAGACGGCGACCGAGATCAAGCGGGCGATGCCGCTCAGTAGGAAGATTCCGGCGAGCCAGCGCACCGCGAGTGCGGAGATCGGATTTTGGCGGGCTGCCCAGATCCAGGCGAGGCCGTAGCCGAGGAAGATGCCGCCGAAGAAGCGAGTCTGACTGTCGGCGGTGACGCCGGAGGATCCCATATCGGGGATGCCGTCGATTCCGGCGGCCATGTGGAATATGCCGATACCAACGATGACAACGCCCATCGCCATGGACAGCCATTTGAGTGCCACGGTCATGAATTCCTCCCTTCACTAGTAGACGTATGTCTACTAAGATCGACCCTACGACTCTTAGTAGACAAACGTCAACTAGGCTTGCAGGGGTGACCCGCCGCCGCCTCGCCCCCGACGAACGCCGTCGACTGCTGCTGGAAGCGGGCGCGAAACTGTTCGCCGAACGCGCCTACGATGCGGTGCTGATGGAGGATGTCGCGGCTGCGGCCGGTGTTTCGCGCGCCCTGCTCTACCGCCACTTCCCGACCAAACGCGATCTCTTCGCGGGCGTCTACCAGCTGGCCGCGGATCGCCTGCTGGTCGCGACGAAACTCGAGACCGAAACCCCGCTGCCCGAACAGCTGGCGGCCGGACTCGACGAGCACTTCGACTATTTCGAGGCCAATGCCAATACGGTGGTGGCCGCCAACCGCCTGCTCGCGGGCGATCCGACGATCCAGGCGATCATCTCGGGCGAACTCGGCGAACTCCGGGTGCGTCTGCTCGACAGCATGGGCGTCGAAGGCCAACTCCGCGAGCTCACCTCATCGGTGCTGATGAGCTGGCTGACTTTTGTCCGGGTGCTATCGGTCGACTGGCTGGAAAACCGCACCTGCACCCGCGTCGAACTCCGCGATATCTGCGTCGGCGCGCTGCTCGGCGCGCTGGAGCCGCTTGGCGCGGTTAGAGATTCGACGGACGCACGACCATGACCGAGGCCGCGCGATTACCGCTCTCCTGCAATAGCGCGATGGCGCGCCCGAACGGGTCGATGGCGGCGTAGACGCCGGATATTCCGACCGGCTCGAGCCAGCGGCCGTTGCGCAGGTCATCGGCCTGTTTGTCATCGATATCGCGGTGTGGGAACGCGGTTCGGATGGCGTCGTCGATATCCAGACTCAGCGGTGCTTCCTCGGATTCGGCCAATTCGTCGAGGGTTCTGGCGTGCTCGAGGGTGAACGGGCCGACCCTGGTGCGCCGCAACGCGGTCAGATGGCCACCGACGCCGAGTGCGGCGCCCAGATCGCGCGCAAGGGCACGAATGTAGGTGCCGGACGAACATTCGACGACCACGTCCAGATCGACGAACTCCGAAATATCCCGGCGGGCAAGGATATCGAAGCGCGAGACGGTCACCGGGCGAGCGGCCAGCTGCACCTCTTCACCGGCCCGATGCCGGGCATAGGCGCGTTCGCCATTCACCTTGATGGCACTGACCGTGGCGGGCACCTGCTCGATATCGCCGGTCAATTTCGCGGCGTGCGAGGCGATTTCGGCGTCGGCAAGATGGGTGGCCGATGCGGTCGAGAGCACTTCACCCTCGGCATCGTCGGTGGTGGTGGCCTGGCCGAGCCGGATGGTCGCGGTATAGGCCTTGGTGGTCAGGGTGAGCAGGCCGAGCAATTTGGTGGCGCGTTCGACACCGAGCACCAGTACGCCGGTGGCCATCGGATCGAGTGTGCCGGCATGTCCGATCTTCTTGGTGCGCAATAGTTTTCGACATTTCGCGACGACGTCGTGGCTGGTCCAGCCGCCGTCCTTGTCGACGATCAGCAGACCACCGAGTGCGTCGATCCGCGCGTCGGCCATCAGTCGTGCACGATCGCGGTCAGGATGAGTCCGTCGCCGATCATCCAGCGGCCGTCGAAGGAAATCAGCGGCGCGCCACCGTCGGTGACCTGTCCGGGTACCAGGATCTGGCTGTGGAAGGTGCCCGAACCCGCGCCGTCGGAGCTTTCGTCGATGGTGAAGGTGATGTGGGCGTCCTCGAAGCCGAGCCAGCGCGCGGTCAGTGGCCACCACGCCTTGTAGGTGGCTTCCTTCGCACAGAACAGCAGACGGTCCAGGTGCAGGCCGGAGCGGTCGACCCGCGCCAACCAGTCCCGCTCGGGGGGCAGGCTCACCGAATCCAGCACGCCCTCGGGCAGGGTGCCGTGCGGTTCGGCGTCGATACCGATCGAGCGGAACCGCAGTTTGTGGCCCAAGGCCGCCGCCCGGTAGCCGTCACAGTGCGTCAGGCTGCCGACGATGCCACGCGGCCACACCGGCGCACCCCGCTCACCCTTGCCGATCGCGACCGGCGCCTCACCCAGTTCCGCCAACGCCAGCCGGGCGCAGTGCCGAGCACCGATGAAGTCCCGGCGGCGCTTGTCCACCGACTTCTCGATGAGGTGCGCCTCGGCCGGATGCGGTCGCAGATCCTCCGGATACTCCAAGAGTTCTGCCGAAGCCACGCCGGCGGGAAGAATTTTCTCGATCAGCTCGTCCGCCTCCCCGCACCTTCGGGCCAGACTCGTGTGCCACGCGAGCAGCGTCGGCGTCCGGCGGTCAGGGGGCAAGTGAATTTGCCCGTACCCGACGAGTTACCCATGTACACACCAAATCAGTAGTTGCCCCGCGAATCAAATTGCCGCCGCTATGCCGGACAGGGTCAAACGCCGCGACGACGCTCGGCTTTGGCGCGCATCTCAGCGGCTGCGGCCTCCATCTCGGGAGTGACCTCGAAGTGGCCGCCCCACTTGTTCAGCGAGCCCGGCGGATAATCCGGAGTCGGGAGGATTTGACGCAGCAACTGGTCCGGCAGTCCGCGGCGCTGCCATTCGCGGGGGTAGCCGAGCGACACCTCTTCGAAGCGCACGCCGTCGTAGTAGGAGGTGCGCGGGATGTGCAGGTGGCCGTAGACCGAGCAGACCACGTTATAGCTGGTGTGCCAGTCGGCGGTCAGATCGGTGCCGCACCAGAGCGCGAATTCCGGGTACCACAGCACCTCGGTGGGCTGGCGGACCAGCGGGAAGTGATTGATCATCACGATCGGCGTTTCGGGTGGCAGCGCGTCGAGCTTCCGTTTGGTGACTTGGACGCGGGCGTGACACCAGGCATCCCGGGTCAGGTAAGGATCCGGTGACAGCAGGAATTCGTCGGTGGCCACCACATTTCGTTCCCGGGCCAGGGCGAGCCCCTCGGCCTTCGTTTTGGTGCCCTTGGGCAGGAACGAATAGTCGTAGAGCAGGAACATCGGAACCAGCGTCACCTGACCGCCGTACTGCTCCGACCCCGCGCCGGTCCACACTGGGAACGGATCCTCCGGTGTGATGACATCGAGGTCTCGGCAGATCGACACCAGGTAGTCGTAGCGCGCGACACCGTGCATCTGCACCGGATCCTTCGCCGTGGTCCACAATTCGTGGTTGCCCGGCACCCAGATCACCTTGGCGAAGCGGCCGCGCAACAGCTCCAGCGCCCAGCGAATATCGTCGGACTTCTCCCCGACGTCCCCGGCCACGATGAGCCAGTCCTCGGGCGAATCCGCCCGAATCTGCTCGACGACCGGACGATTCCCCTGGTGCCCGACATGGATGTCGCTCACCGCCATCAACTTGGGTATCACCACACCTACATTGGCATATCCGTTCGCGTTGCCGCCGTTCGGCTCGATGATCATGGCGCTAACGGCCGCGTTCGTACGGCCGGTCCGGAGCCTCGATCCGCTGGTAGTCGGTGACGGCGAGGGTGGGCGTGTGATCCGGATCCCGCTGGGCGCTACCGGTTTCGACGACTCCCCGGACCTCTAGCCAGGCATCGTCCTCGACCACCTCCGGCATGCCCGACAGGTGCACCAGTACATACCGCGCGTCAGCGACACAGCAGGTGATGACCACCCGCGCGAGATCCGCATCGGGCGCATCCGGATGCTGCTGCTCGAGATCTTCGGGCCGAATAATGAACCCACTGATCGTGACCTCACGACCGTCCAGCGAGTGACTGGAGTCCTGAAGCGCCCGATCCACCAGATCCACGATCGGCAAGCGCGGCGCGGGCTCGGCAGGCAGCGGCGGAAAAGCCCACAGTTTCGGCTGCTCAGCGGCGACGTCGCGCGGCACGACTTGAACGGGCGAACTGGTTACCGCCGCGCCCGCGCCCAGCGCGGGTGGTGCGATGAGCAAGAGCGCGGCGACCGGCGCGAGCAACAGCCATTGCGCGCGGTCGGACCCGTGACCGTGGTCGCCATGCCCGAACGGTTCCTGGTGGCCCCGTGCGTTGGTGTGGCCCTGGGCGTTGGTGGGGCCCTGGGCGTTGGTGGGGCTCAGTGCGTTGGTGTGGCTCTGGGCATCGTCACTGCCGAATGCACCCTCGAGCATGTCACCACGGCCGAACGTGTGCTCGCGGCCGGCCACGGCACTGCGGCCGTCCATGTCGGCGGGGCCATCCACACTGCCCTGGCTGAGCATGCTCACGTGGTCCGGCGCAGCGCCGCTGTGACCGAATGTGCCCTCGTGACCGACCACGTCACTGCGGACGCACCCGCTGGCATGGCCCAGTGCATCGTCACCGCCGAGCATGTCGTTGAGCCGGCGTGTGTCGATGTGCCTGAGCACCGCACTGTGGCCGTGCATGTCGGTGTGGTCGTCGGATGCGGTGCCGCGGCGGATATCCCGAATGCGAATCCGGAATCACACCAATCGACGGCGCGGACCGCACGCGGCATTATCGAGGTCCCGACGGTCCGGCAGCAGATTCACTGCATCTCGGTATCCACGGCACGCGGACCGACCTCGGCTATCCGAGCCAGCGGATCCGCGCAGTCGGTGCGAAAACCGCGGCGACCGTGAGCTTTCCGTTCGGTTCGCGGCGACAGGATGCGATGGCGACGTGACACGGTCGCGGGATATCGGATGGGATCCGGACGCCGCCGTCGATTTCGTACCGCATATTGGTGACCTTCCAGGAGCGGGCCTGGGGGTCGTCCGGGGTGGTCGGCGGTTGGTCGGGCCGCACGACGGCCATGACTTCGGTGACGCCGATGGGCCAAGTGAAGACCAGTAGCCCCGCTTGATCGGCCAGTCCGGTCACGGTCGGGATGCCACTCGGCGACGGATCGACCTGCGATTGTTCTTGTCTGCCTTGCGGTTTCGCGACCGGGCCGGTATCGGATCGGGTGATCTCGGAGTACCTGCCCGCGACGGCAGCGGCCACCGCGTACACCGGGTGCCCCACGGTGGGTGCACCACCGTCCTCGAGTTCGGTCGCCTGTGTGCGGCCGAGCACACGCCAGGATCCGTCCGGCTGCAATCTGGTCACCCGATATGCGACGTTATCCGTCGATGTCGGCGACCACGCCACGAGCACCGACCCATTCGCCAATCGGGTGGCCTCGACCCGCTGCGGAGCCTCGATCGGCGACTCCGCGAGCGCAGCGAGCACACCGCCGTGATCGGTGCATACCTCGACCGCGGCGAGCAGTCCGCGCATTCTGGCATCGGCCGGTCCGGCTTGTGCCTCGGCGAAGAGCCGGTCCGCTTCGGCGATCGCGTCCCGGGCTTCGGACAGCAACTGGTCGATACTGGGCACCTGGTTCAGCGGCAACAGATCGGACGCGGTGCGACGCACCTGTTCCAGATGCGGCAGCGCCTCGAAATACCGCTTTGCCGCACGCGCGGCCGTCGCCTCGCGCCAGTGGGCCTGCGCCTGGTTCAGTACCCGCTCGACCTCATCGGATACCGAACGAATCGGCGTGAGCCCTTCCCCATCGGGGCCGACCAGCCGGTGCGCCTCCTCGACATGCCGCGCGGCTTCGTGTGGCCGTCCCCCGCGCAGCGCCGCCCGAGCAGCCTTGAGCGGTGCTTCCCAGTTTCTGGGCGCAGGTGGTTGCGATATGTGTTGCGGCACCGCTATAGGCGGCGAATTTGCCACTCGTGCACCGAGTTCCGCGGTAATCTCGGTGAGCAACCGGGTGGCGTCGGACCGATCGAGACCCAACCGCATCGCCTCGTCGAGCAGGTATCGGAAGTCGTCGCCGACGAGTTGGTCCTCGACCAGCACCGCCGCTCTGACCTTCGGTCGCAATTCCTTGGCGACATCCTCGGCCACTGACCGCAGATATTCCCGCAGCGTCGCCTCGTCCGATTCGAGTACATCCTGGATGTGAATCAGCAACTCGTCCAACACAACTCGGACACGTCCGGGTGGCAGCTCGCGGGACCGCGCGCGCAAAGCCTCGGCGCGCAATCGAATCTCCTGGGTCTGACCGGCTTTCGCCGGATCCACCCGCAGCAACGCGAAAAGCGTCGGCGTCGGATCACCGTCGATGAGCCGTTCCCATTCGCTGAGCAACTGCCGAATCTGTTGTCTGCGTTGGTCGGTGAGAACTCCGACGGGCGTGGGAGCATCCTCGATGACCCGATGCCTGCGCAATCGAGTCGCGACCTCGCCGGCACTGAGCCCACCCATCGCGCCGATCTCCTCCAGCCCGGGCACCTTCCGGGCCGGAACCCCACCGTGCCGCTGTACCAATCGCGAGATCGCCGCATCGAGCATCTCGTAGCGGTCCGCATCCCGCCGCTCGCGCATCTCCCGGATCCGCCCCGCTTCCACGCGACGCACCGCCGAATCCAGCAGCACCCGAGACAGCTTGGGATGCTCATCGACCAGCAGACCCACGAGCACCCGGTATTTCGGATGATCACGCTGGCGCTGCCAGAAACCCCAGACCTCCTCGACCCGCGCGGCGATCTCGGCATCGCTCAGCGACTCCGCCTCGTCCAGCGGAATGTCGTAGAGCTCGAACGGATCCGATTCCTCGAGCCCGCCGCGGCGCTCGACATCAGCGAGTACCCGCTTGCGATAGTCGTTCGGGTTGAACGCCTCCATGGTCCCGGCTCAGCTGTCGCGGCGGCGGGTGCGCTGGACCTGATCGAGTTCGCGCGCCACATCCGCTTGCGACAGGGTCGCGCCGGTCTGAGCGGTCAGGACCAATGGAATATCGGCGTCGATGTGGTGGCAGGTGACGCGCAGGACGCCGTCGAAGCCCATCTCGAAGGTAACCCGCACCTCGCTGCCCTCGGGATAGCCTGCGGGGATGCCGCGAATGCGGCCTTCCACCAGCACCTTCGTATCCTCGGGTCGCGCCGATGCCGCCTGGCCCTGCTGTTCCACGATGGTCAGCGCGATCTCGTCCTGATCCGCGCGCACGGTACCGAAGGAACGACGCACCTTCACCGGCAGAGTCGAATTGCGATGCACCAACCAGGTCGCCGCCAGCCCGGACTTGTAGTCGAGCGCGAGCACACCGAAACCGCGCGCGACAACGGTATCGACCTGGATTTCGAGCATCCGACGTACCAGCCCGACCGGCTGTCCGAAGGAAGCGGCGACGCGGGCGATCGCTTGGTCCAGATCGGCTGGGGCGGCGTCCTCGATATGCGCGCCATCGCGCAGTCGGCCGCGCGTGGTGAGGTCGGCGAGGACGAGACGTTCCATCTCCAGCTTTTCGCCGTAGAGCGCCGCGCCGCGCGCCACCGAGAGGTCGGGATCGCGCAGTTCGCCGGCGAGGCCGAGCTCCTTGCGCAATTCGCGCTCCACCATCGGCATGCGCGAGGAGCCGCCGACGAGCAGCAGGCGGTCGACGGATGCGACGCCGCGCTTGCTCGCCGCAGCCAGGCAGTCGCGGGTCAGGTCGATGGTGCGGCGCATGAGTGAGGCGGTCATCGCGTCGACTTCGTCGCGTGTCAGCGGGATCACCGCGCGGGCGCCGTCGTGGGCGATCACCACGTCGGTGCGCTCGGCATCGGTCAGCTCGCGCTTGGCACGTTCGGCGGCCAGCACCACCATCTGCGAACCCGCCGAATCGTCCAGCGGGTCTTCGGCATCCGGATTCGCCTCACAGAACTTCTGCGAAAGATACAGCGCGATGCGTTCATCCCAGTCAGCGCCGCCGAGTTGGTGATCACCCTCGACCGCGAGCACCGAAATGCGGCGGTCGGCGAGTTCGATGACGGTGGCGTCGAAGGTGCCGCCGCCCAGGTCGTAGACGAGAACGGTCTCGCGCAGGCCCGGCTCGCCGACGTCCACACTGCCGTCGAGTCTGCCGAACCCATAGGAGAGCGCCGCAGCAATCGGCTCGGAGAGCACACCGGCGACATCGAAGCCCGCATACGTGCCCGCCTGGATGGTCGCGCGCCGCTCCTCATCACCGAAGTAGGCGGGTACGGTGATGACCGCGCGTTTCACCGGCTCCGCACCGCTGAATTCGGCATCCGCGGCAAGGCTTTTCAGGATCAGCGCCGAAACCGCGGGCGCGGACCAAGTTTGTCCGTGCGCGGCGAAACGCCAATCCTTATCGCCCATCCGCCGTTTCACCAGTGCGCACACATGCTCCGGATCGAGGCGGGCCTGCCGCCGAGCACCCTCGCCCACCAGATGATCGAACGCCGACGCGAACAAGACTACCGACGGCACCGTCGCCTCGCCGTTCAAACCGATCATGACTTCGGGCCGACCATCGGCGTCTATCCGCGCGATCGCCGAATTCGTCGTACCAAGGTCGATGCCGTAGACCCCCATGAGACGCGATGGTAGCAGCCAGCTCCGACACCAGCCCAGTTACCGACAGCGGATCCCGATGCCGCCCAAAACAATCGATGCTCCCCCGCGAACTCGCGTTAAAGTGCGAGCATGACCGACCCCGTCGCGCCGCACCCCGAGGACCCGACCACCCTCGCCGCGCGGCAGGTCGAGACCCCGATCGCGCCGCAGACCGATTACCCGGCGAACTCCCACCCGCCACAGCTCGAACACACCGACCCGCTCGCCCAACTAACGGAACGTATCGAAGACCTCACCCGAGTCATCGCCCGCCAAGCCACCACTATCGATCGCCTGGCCGACGAGGCCAAGGCACGCGACCGCCGGGATCGCGCTGGCGCCGACCTCCCGCTCGTCGTGGAACTCTTCGCTCTCCATACCGACACCACCGCGTGCGCCACGACCGCCGAATCCCCGCGCGAGCGTGCAGCATTCGAAGCCATCGCCACCCGCATCGAACGGCTCATCGTCGGCCGCGGCGGCACACTGGTCACCCCACAGCGTGGCGACGCCTTCGACTCACTCACCATGGAAGCGGCGGACGTTGCGAAGATCGACGATCCAGCCCTGGATCGCACGGTGGCATCCGTCGTCCAAACCGGCCTGACTGTCTCCGGACGCTCGGTCCGCCCGGCAGGCGTGGTCGTTCACCGACACCGCTGACCACGTGCCGCACCACCGCACCCAGATTCACCCGGTGGGAGTGGTCGTCCGCAGGCACCGCTAAGGGTTGGCCGCCCGTCGAGCATGATGCGTGGTTCTTCACCGACCCCACTGACGACCTGCCGTCCGCCGAGCGCGGAGTTCGCCCCGAAAACCTGCGCGGCATGCGAAACCGTGCACGAGCTAAGCCTTGACGCGCGGGATTTCCGTGCCGACTCGGGCCCAGCGGCCGGATTCCGCGCGCCAGACTACGGCGATAAGGCGTAGGAGCATGAAGGCTACGAGGCCGGTCCAGATGCCTGCTATGCCCCAGTCGAAGACGAGGGAGAGCCAGATGGCGGGGAGGAAGCCGAGGAGCGCGGCGCCGAGCGTGGTATTGCGGAGGTAGGCGGCGTCGCCCGCACCGAGGAGGACGCCGTCGAGGGCGAAGACAATGCCTGCGATCGGGATGATGGCGACGAAGAACCACCAGGCAACGTGGGTGCGGTCGAGGACGGCCGGATCGTCGGTGAAGAGTTCGGGGATGACGGTGGCGCCTGCCGCGAAGGCCGCCGCCAGCACCAGCGCGAATCCGCCCGACCAGCGGGTGATGCGGCGCGCCAGACCGCGCGCACCGGTGGCGTCGCCCGCGCCGAGTGCCGCACCGACCAGCGTTTGGGCGGCGATGGCCAGCGAGTCCAGAGTCAGCGCGAGGAAATTCCAGAGCTGCAGGACCAGCTGGTGTGCGGCCACCGATGCCGCACCGAATCGGGAGGCGACGGCCGCGGCCGAGACGAAGCTGGCTTGGAAGGCGAGGCTGCGGGCGATCAGATCGCGACCGAGTACCAGTTGCGCCCGCATCACCGACCAGTGCGGAGTCAGCGGAACACGTGCGCGCACCAGCGCGGTCAGGAACAGCCCGGCCGTCACGAACTGGCCCACCGCGTTGGCGACCGCCGAACCGGCCAACTCCAGCCGCGGCGCACCCAGTAACCCGTGCACCAGCGTCGGGCACAACACTCCCGAAACCAGCAGTCCCGCGACAACGAACAGTAGCGGCCGACGTGTCTCCTGCACCCCGCGCAACCACCCGTTACCCGCCATGGCGATCAGAATCAGCGGCACCCCGAACAACGCGATCCGCACCCAGCCAAACGCCTCCCCCGCGATATCCCCACCACCCGCGATCACATTGGTCAGCGGAACCGCAATCGCCTGCCCCACAACAAGAACCAGCGTCCCGACGATCACGGCGACCCAGGTCGCCTGCACACCTTCCCCGATCGCACCGCGCTCATCCCCCGCTCCGTGCCGCCGCGCCGCCCGCGCCGTCGTCCCATACGACAGGAACGTCAGCTGGGAACTGACCTGCGCCAGAATCAATCCGCCGACCGCGAGCCCGGCCAATGCCAATGCCCCGAGCCGACCCACAACAGCCAGGTCGAACAGCAGATAGATGGGCTCGGCCACCAGCACACCCAAGGTCGGTAAGGTGAGTCCGAGAATCCTTCGCGGCCCCACCGCGCCGATCTGATCCGACGCGACCTCGCTGACCTCCGAACTCACCCGAGTTCAGCCAACAGAGCCGCGACGACCGATTCGGACGTGCCGTTGGTCGTGTACCCGGCCGCGAACCGATGCCCACCACCGCCCAAAGACGTTGCGACAGTAGCCACATCGACACCATCCTGCGCGCCCGGCGCGCTGTCGCGCGACCGCAGCGAAACCGTCCACCGATCCGGAATCGTGCGAGACTCCTTGAACACCGCGGCGACCCCGGCCTCGGAGGTGGTGCGGACGATATCGACCACACTCTCCACCTCTTCCGAGCGCACACCATCGACATCCTCGCGCCGCACAACGGCATACACCAGTCCGGTCCCACCCCCGGCCTGCGGCTCCAACCGAGCCGAGCCGAGCACCCGCGACAACATCGGCAACCAGCCGAACGGATGCGTATCCATCAGCGAGCGGGTGATTTCGGCACCGTCGATGCCGGTGGCCAACAGCCGTTCGGCCAGGTGATGGGTGCCGGGCCGCACCCAGCGGAAGGATCCGGTATCGGTAACCAAACCGGCGTAAAGGCAATGTGCCACTTCGGCATCGATCGGCTCCTGCCAGGTATCGAGCAGCCGCGCGATCAGACTCGTCGTCGATTCCGCACTCGCATCGATCACATTGATCGTCCCGAACCGGGTGTTGGAGCGGTGATGGTCGAACACCAAAGTCGTTGCGGCCCCGGCCAATCGATCGGCAAGCGCACCAAGCCGACCGGCACTGCCACAGTCCACGGAAACCAGCAGATCCACCTCGGCGGGTACATCCGCGGGCGGCACCAGATAATGCACACCGGGCAGCGTCCGCATCGTGGCGGGCAGTTCGGCGGGTTCGGCGAACGACACCCATACCGGGATACCGCGCCGATGCAACACCAATGCCAGGGCGAGCCCACTGCCGATAGTGTCGGCATCGGGCTGCACATGACACAGGATGGTGACCGAACTGGCCGCGCTCAATGCCGCAACGGCCGGTCCGAAATCGACCGGATCGACAGCGACCCCCCTACCCGGGTCGACGGGCATCGTCGTCATGGTCTACCGCACGTCACTCGTCGGATTCGCGTTCGACCTTGTACGGGTCGGCTTCGCCGGCGTGGGTGGCGGTCGCCGCCACCTTGGCGACCGCGTCGTCGGCGGCCCGCGCCCTGGCCAGTAGCTCTTCCATATCCCGTGCCGCATCGGGCACCTTGTCCAGCACGAACGCCAACGTCGGGGTGAATTTCACGCCGGTGCCTGCGCCCACCTTCGAGCGCAGCACACCCTTCGCCTTCTCCAGACCGGCGGCCGCGGCCGCGTAATCCGGTTCCACGTCGAGGGTTTCGCCCATCACCGTGTAGTACACCGTCGCCTCGCGTAGATCGCCGGTGACCTTCGCATCGGTAACGGTCACGAAATTCAGACGCGGATCCTTCACCTCGTACTCGATCGCGGTCGCCACGATCGCGGAAATCCGCTTGGCGAGTCGGCGTGCCCTGGCTTGATCCACCATGGCTGAACCCTCCTCACTACTGCTGTGTTCATTTTGCGGGCGGGACCGGGGCCCTGCGTGGTTACGCAAGCTACCGCCTCCGAGCCCGTCGTTCCCGCCGCGGATCAGTCTTCGGGTCCGAAGATCCTGCGGCGCACTGCCAGCAACTCTAACTCCGGACGAGCCGCGACGTGACGCTCACATTTGTCGAGTACCTCGGTCAGGTGATCCATACCGGAACTGACCATGGCAACTCCGAGCAATGAGCGACGGTGGCGGTCTTGTTCCCCACCCTCGGCGGCACTCACGCCGAAGCGCTGCAATTCGGCCAGCACGGGCCGAATCACCGAACGCTTCTGCTTCAGCGAGTGCACATCTCCGAGCAGGACGTCGAACTCCAGTGCACCCAGGTACACCCAAGCCTCCTGTTTCGGTGCCTACGAAAAGACTGTCTCGGTGGTCCGGCCCGGTGTTGCTGGGCCGGACCACCGACGCACAATCTCAGTCGCGCGGCTTCTCGCGCAGCTCGTAGGCCTCGATCACGTCGCCTTCCTTGATATCGTTGTAGGTCAACGTCATACCGCATTCGAAGCCCTCGCGGACCTCGGTGACGTCGTCCTTCTCCCGCTTCAAGGTGGAGATCGTGACCGTCTCCGCGACCACCACGTTGTCGCGGAGCAGGCGCGCCTTGGCGTTGCGCTTGACCGAACCCGAGGTGACCATGCAGCCGGCGATATTGCCGATCTTCGACGACCGGAAGATCGCGCGGATCTCCGCCCGGCCCAGCTCGACCTCTTCGTAGATCGGCTTGAGCATGCCCTTGAGGGCCTTCTCGATCTCGTCGATGGCCTGGTAGATCACCGAGTAGTACCGGATGTCCACACCTTCGCGGTTGGCCAGCTCGGTCGCCTTGCCCTCGGCCCGAACGTTGAACCCGATGATGATCGCGTTCGACGCCGACGCCAGGTTGACGTTGGTCTCGGTGACACCACCGACACCGCGGTCGATGACCCGCAGGCGCACCTCGTCGTCGATCTCGATACCGAGCAGCGCCTCCTCGAGGGCCTCGACGGTACCGGAGTTGTCGCCCTTGAGGATCAGGTTGAGCTCCGAAGTCTCCTTCAGCGCGGCATCCAGATCTTCCAGGCTGATCCGCTTGCGAGTGCGTGCGGCCAGTGCGTTGCGTTTGCGCGCATTGCGCCGGTCGGCGATCTGGCGAGCGATCCGGTCCTCATCGACGACGAGCAGGTTGTCACCCGCGCCGGGTACCGACGTGAAGCCGATGACCTGAACGGGACGCGACGGCAGCGCCGCGGCGACATCGTCGCCGTGCTCGTCGACCATGCGGCGGACACGACCGTAGGCATCGCCGGCGACGATCGAGTCGCCGACCCGCAGCGTGCCGCGCTGGATCAGCACGGTCGCCACCGGGCCACGGCCGCGGTCGAGGTGCGCCTCGATGGCAACACCCTGCGCGTCCATATCCGGGTTGGCCCGCAGGTCCAGCGCCGCGTCCGCAGTCAGCAGCACGGCCTCGAGCAGCTGCTCGATATTGGTGCCCTGCTTGGCGGAGATGTCGACGAACATGGTGTCGCCACCGTATTCCTCGGCAACCAGGTTGTATTCGGTCAGCTGCTGCCGGATCTTGTCCGGGTTCGCGCCTTCCTTGTCAATCTTGTTGACCGCGACCACGATCGGCACATCGGCCGCCTGCGCGTGGTTGATCGCCTCCACCGTCTGCGGCATGACGCCGTCGTCGGCGGCGACCACCAGGATCGCGATATCGGTGGCCTTCGCACCACGGGCACGCATGGCGGTGAACGCCTCGTGACCCGGGGTGTCGATGAAGGTGATGAGCCGGTCGTTATCGCCCAGATGGGTGAGCACCTGGTAGGCGCCGATGTGCTGGGTAATGCCACCGGCCTCGCCCTCACGGACGTTGGCCTTACGGATCGTGTCGAGCAGTCGGGTCTTACCGTGGTCGACGTGACCCATGACGGTCACCACCGGCGGACGCTGCTCGAGATCCTCTTCGCCGCCCTCGTCCTCACCGTAGGTCAGGTCGAACGATTCCAGCAGCTCGCGGTCCTCGTCCTCGGGGCTGACCACATGCACGACGTAGTTCATCTCGCTGCCGAGCAGCTCGAGGGTCTCGTCGTTCACCGATTGGGTCGCGGTGACCATCTCACCGAGGTTGAACAGGGCTTGCACCAAGGCAGCCGGGTTCGCATCGATCTTCTCCGCGAAGTCCGACAGGGAGGCGCCGCGGGCGAGTCGGATGATCTCGCCGTTGCCGCGCGGCAGCCGCACGCCGCCGATGGCGGGCGCTTGCATGCTTTCGTATTCTGCGCGCTTTGCCCGCTTCGACTTACGGCCACGACGCGGGGCGCCACCGGGACGTCCGAACGCACCGGCCGCACCGCCGCGGCCACCGGGACCACCGGGACGGCCACCGCCGCCACCGGGACGACCACGGAAACCACCGGCCGCGGGAGCACCGGCACCGGCACCGGGCGCACCCGTGCCGCCGCCACCCTGGCCGCCGCGGTAGCCACCGCCACCGCCGCCACCGGGACGACCGCCACCACCGGGGGCACCGCCGGGACGACCTGGACGGCCCGCACCGGCACCGCCGCCCGGACCCGGACGGGCCGAACGCGCGGGCATGGCACCGGGGTTCGGGCGCGGCGGCATCGAGCCGGGGCTCGGCCGCGGCCCACCGGGACGCGGACCGCCCTGGCCCGGAGACGGACGCCGCTCGCCCTGAGTGCCACCCGGGCGGGGGCCGCCCTGGGCCGGACCCGGACGCGGACCCTGGCCGGGACCCGGGCGGGGTCCACCCTGGCTGGGGGCCGGACGCGGCGCGGGACGCTCACGATCGGGTGCGGAAGAGAAGGGGTTATTGCCGACGCGCGGTGTCTTCGGACCCGGCTTCGGACCGCCGGGGCGTGGGCCGCCCTGCGTCGGTGCGCCGGACCGCTGCTGCTGACCGGGACGTGCGCCACCCGGAGTCGGACGCGGTCCACCCTGAGTCGGAGCGCCCGGCGCCGGGGCGGCCTTGGCGGCCGGAGCCGCCGGGGTCTCCTGGACCGGGGCGGTGTCCCGTGGGGCGGGCTTGGCCGCCGGACCGGGACGCGCGGCCGGGGCGGGCCGGGCCGCATCGGACGGACGGGCAGCCGGAGCCGCTGTATCGCGAGCTGCCGGAGCGACCGTCTCACGGGCGGCCGGAGCAGCCGTCGGGGTTGCCGCCTGCGCGGTCTGCGCGGGCTGCGGGGTCTGCGGGGTCTGCGGGGTACGTGGACCAGGACGCGGACCGCCGCCTGCGGCGGGTTTCGCGGCCGGAGTGCTCGACGGTGCGGAACCCGGGCGCGCCCCGGACTTCGCTGCGCCGTTCGCCGGGGCGGACTTGCCTGCCACCGACTCGCGCAGTCGACGTGCGACGGGTGCTTCCACCGTCGAGGACGCCGACTTCACGAACTCGCCCTGCTCCTTGAGCGTTGCGAGTAGTTCTTTGCTCGTGACACCGAGTTCTTTAGCCAACTCGTGCACGCGGGCCTTGCCTGCCACTGCTCTCCTCACTGAGAGGTCGAGCAGTGCCTCCGCCTAGGTAAGGCGGGCCCGCACGACCTCGGGTTATCTCCGATGGACGTTCATCGTTGGTGCTTCACGGTGTGCTCATGAGTGCTCGTGCCTGTTCTCGAGGTACTTCTCCAGGGCTGAGATATCCAGTTGTCCGGACACTCGTAGTGCTCTGCCGAATGCTCGGCGTCGTTCTGCAGTGCGCAAACAAACCGAAACGGGGTGCAGCCAGGCACCCCGTCCGGGAAGTCTGCGCCACGGATCGGGAACTATCGCAACAACCTCGGAACCGTCACCGGTCTCACAGTCCTGCGCCACGATCCGTAACAGATCGACGGCCAACTCGTGCTTCCGACACCCGATACACGTCCGCACCGGAGCCGCTCGGCGTCGGTGCGCCGGGACTTGCTCGGTTGTGCGTTCGAACAAAGGAACCGAAGGCTCGCGTTGAACCTGAGACCACTCTACCGCTGTCCCGCTCGGAACACCGAACCCCGCCCCCGTCGAAGTTACGAACCTGTCATCCGATGGGCTCGATTCGCGGGAATCGGTCAACTCCGATGTGCCTCCGTCCGCACACTGCCACTGCCCGCATCCGGGGTGGCATCGCTGCGGATATCGATCCGCCAACCGGTCAGGCGGGCCGCTAACCTGGCGTTCTGCCCTTCCTTACCGATCGCGAGCGAGAGCTGGAAGTCGGGGACGACCACGCGAGCGGCGCGGGCTTCGGGATCCACGATCGTGACCGATACAACTTTCGAGGGCGAGAGTGCATTCCCGACGAAGGTCGCCGGATCATCCGCGAAATCGATGATGTCGATCTTCTCCCCCGCCAGTTCGCTCATCACATTGCGCACGCGCTGACCCATCGGGCCGATGCACGCGCCCTTGGCATTGACACCGGGCACGGTGGTGCGCACCGCGATCTTGGAGCGGTGTCCGGCCTCGCGGGCGACCGCGACGATCTCCACCGAACCATCGGCGATCTCGGGCACCTCGAGTGCGAACAGTCGGCGCACCAGATTCGGATGGGTGCGCGAGAGGGTGATCTGCGGGCCCCGCGCGCCACGGGAGACACCGACGACGTAACACTTGATCCGGTCGCCGTGCTCATAACTCTCGCCGGGCACCTGCTCGGCGGACGGGATCAACCCCTCGGTGCCGTGCAGTTCGCTGCCGATGCGCACCACGACGGTGCCGCGGGCATTGGCGCGGGCATCGCGCTGCACCACACCGCCGACGATGTCGCCCTCATGGGTGGAGAATTCGCCGAAGGACTTCTCGTTCTCGGCATCACGCAGCCGCTGCAGCACCACCTGGCGCGCGGTGGTCGCCGCGATCCGGCCGAAACCCTCTGGGGTGTCGTCCCATTCGGAGATGACATTGCCGTCGGCGTCGAGTTCGCGCGCCATCACCCGGACTACGCCGGTCTTCTGGTTGATATCGATGCGCGCGTTGGGCTGGTGGCCCTCGGTGTGGCGGTAGGCCGTGAGCAGGGCCGACTCGATCGCGGAGATCACGGTCTCGATCGAGATCCCTTTATCGGCGACAATCGCGCGCAGGGCTTCGATTTCGATGTTCATTCCACGATCCCTTCGGTCGGCGAATCGGACGCTTCTAATGATTCGGTTGGTACATCGGTTGTTCCTCGGACATCGACGGTGGGGTCCACCGCTTCCTCTTGGCCCGGCCGCGGACGGCCGGGCGCGACTCCGCCCGCGAGTTCCAGTTCCCGCGCGCCGGGTGGGTTGAATTCCACCTGCACGACAGCCTCTGCGATATCGGTCAGCGGAATCGTCACCCGGTGCGGCTTGTTCTTCCCGCCGAGCACCAGCGCCACCGTGTCTTCGGTGAGCACACCGACCCTGGCCTCGAACTTGTCCGATGACTTCGGATCCGGCGATGGCGCGCCGGTCCGTAGTTTGATCCGCACCTTGCGCCCCTGGGCGCGACGCCAGTGGCGATCGGCGGTGAGCGGGCGGTCGATGCCGGGGGTGGTCACTTCCAGCAGATAGGGCGTCTCGCCGAAATCGCCCGCGTTGTCGAGGGCTTCGGAGAGTTCGGTGCTCAGGTCGGCAATGGTGTCGAGATCGGAAGCGGCATCGCTGTCGACGATCACCTTCACCCGAACCTGGGCATCCACATGCTTGCCCGCCGTCGAGATCTCGACACCCTCGAGGTCGAATCCTCGGCGCTCGACGAGTCCAGCAACGAGCTGGCTCACCCTTTCCTCGGTCGGCATGGGCATGTGGGGCGGCTCCTGGTTCAGTTGTCAGACGGCGGGAAATTTCTCTACCGGAGATCTAGCGTAACGCGCCTCGAGAGTGTAAAGGACCAGCGGCCTCGAGCAAGTTTCCTGGCCACGCGCCCGCGACGCGGCGCGGCGGGCGTCGCGCCGACCGCACGGCAGACGCTCGGTCGGCCGTGCCACGCGAATCTGGCACGATGGTGCCGTGCCAATCCGCCTCCCCGCCCCGCCGCGCGCCGGGTGCACTTCCGGCATCCCCATCGACCGGCATCAATCCCAGCACGGCAGCGCCGGCGGCGGTCGCACCGGCATCCTCGACCGCCGCACCGCACTGCGGCTGGCCGGCGGCACCACCGTGGGTGTGCTAGCCGTCGGCGCGGTGGCCGGATGCACGGATAAGACGGTGTATCAGCCCGATCCGCTTGCCGCACAAGAGATCCTGGCCCGCGCCGATGCCGCGGCCGCGACGGCGGCGATCGCGGTGACGCCGCAGCGACATGCCGAATTGACCGTGATCGCGGACCAACGCACCGCACACGCGGATGCGCTGCGCGCCGAAATCAACCGTGTGATCGGCGTTTACGGTGACGGCACCACTCCGACCCACCGCACCCGCGAAGTCACCCCGCCCGCTTCCGGCACTTCCCCCGCGGCATCGGGCGCATCCGTATCGCCCAGCACGCCGCCGAGCATCGACGAGTTGCGCACGCGGCTGGCTAAGTCGCAGCAGTCCGCGGGTGATCTTGCTCGCACCCAATCCGGTTATCGCGCGGGGCTATTGGCCTCGATCAGCGCATCGTGCGCGGCGCAGGCGGGGGTGTTGCTGGCATGATTCGTGCCACCTCGACCCAACCTGTACGCCATGCGATGCGCACGGCTCAACACACCCAGACAGGGGTGCGCGCATGACCGAAGCCGAACGCCAAGCCCTGCTCGACGCGTTGCGCGCCGAATACGCGGCGGTGTACACCTACGGCGTGATCGCGGCCTACGCCTCCGCCGAGCGAACCCGCTTGGTCGCACAGGACACCGCCGCCCACCGTGCCCGCCGCGACACCACCATCGATGCGTTGAAGGCCGCCGGAGTCGCGGTGCCGCCGCCGGACGCGGCCTACACCACGCCGTTCCCGGTGAACGATCCGATCCCTGCGGCGAACTTGGCGGTCACGGTGGAAACCGACACCGCAGTCGCCTGGCGCGCGGTCGTAGAGAACGGCAGTTCAGAATCCCTGCGCCGGATGGGGGTTGACGCCCTCACCGAATGCGCCTTGCGCCTGGCCGCCTGGCAAGCCATCCTCGGCGCCAACCCACCGACCGTCGCCTTCCCAGGCAAGGCCTAACCGCCTCGCCGGGCATGCAACGCCGCGCACGGATTCGTCAGCGAATTCGTGCGCCCGCCAGTTGATGCCCGGCCCACCAGTTGATGCTCAGCACACCAATTGATGCCCGGCACACCAACTCACGCCTGGCACACCAACTCATGCCAGGCACACCAACTCATGCCAGGCACACCAACCCATGCCAGGCACACCAACCCACGCCAGGCACACCAACCCACGCCAGGCACACCAACCCACGCCAGGCACACCAACTCACGCCAGGCACGCAAAAAAACTTGCGCCAGGCACGCAAAACTTGCTCGGCGGTGGCCGAACCGTGCCCGGCACGCCAGTGTGTGAGCGGCGGCGGTCGGCGGGTGGCTACGCCCGCATTTCGTAAGCGCCGTCGTAGGCGGCGACTTCGGTCCAGACGCGGTCGAAACGGGGGCGGTCGGTGACCGGTGGGCGTAGCGCGGAGGCGGCCCACGCCTGCTGGTCGGGAGTGGCGGAGGGCTTGCCGTAGAGGGTGGTGGCGTGGCCGTTGAAGTCGCGGATCTGGAAGTCGAAGATCTGCTCGATGATGTCGCGATCCAGGCCGGTGATGGCGCCCTGCTCCAGGATCAGCTGGCCGTAGACCACCAGGGAGAACAGGTGGCCGATGGTCAGCATAAAGTCCAGGTCCTGCTGCTGGTCGGCATCGGGGGCGGCGGTGGTCAGCAGGGTGCGCAGGGCTTGGGCCTGTTCGTAGAAGCGCGCGACATTTGGCAGGTCGGCGTGCTTTTCGTACACCGGTGCCCAATCGGCGAACTGCACCTTGCCCGCGCCCCGGGCCGGCCCCTGCCGGAAGAAGAACTCGTCATCGGCCGCATCGAGGCGGGTGCCGATCTCCGGGTATTCCTTCGGATTGAACAGGTAGTTCGGCATGAATTTCAGGATCTGGCCGACATTGACGTGCACCGTGCCCTCGAGCCGGGGCAGCGTGCCGATATAGCGCGCGACCTGCGCGAAGTAGGTGTTCTTCTCGAATCCTTTGGCGGCGAGCACATCCAGCAGCAGCGTCATGACGGTCTCGCCCTCGGAGGTCACCTTGGACTTGGTCATCGGGTTGAACAGCAGGTAGCGGCGGTCCTCGAGGCTGGCGCTGCGGAAATAGTCGACGGCGCGGTCACTGAACAGCTTCATCGCGACGATGCGCGCGTACGCATCCACGAAATTCGTACGCACATGCGGGAATTCGGTGACGGCCTTGCCGTAGAGAATGCGGTTGTTGGAGTGCGTGATGGCCTCGTAGAACGAGTGCTCGACCATGCCGATGCTGCCGTGGCACAGGTTGAACTTGCCGACATTGACGGTGTTCAGCGCGGCGGAGAAGGCCTCGGGACCGGTGGACAGGATGTCGGCGGCGGTCACCGGGTAGTCGTGCAGCGCGAAGGTGCTGACATACAGCTGACCATGGATGACATTGTCGATGAGCTCGTAGTTGTCGTGGCGGCTGTCGGCGGCGAACCACACGTAGCCGTCCGCACCTTCGATATCGGCGCGGCGGGAGAAGACCGACACCATCGATGCGACATTGCCATTGCCGATGTAGTACTTGACGCCATTGGCGCGGAACAGGATTCCGGCCTCGGCATCCGCGCTGCCCGGTTCGGTCGGCGTCAGGATCAGGTCGGTGTTGTAGATGTCGGCACCGTGGTCGCGCTCGGACAAACCGAACGCCATCACCTGACCGTCGGCGAGATCGGCAGCCGCGCGCTTCTTGGCGTCTTCGTTATCGCTCTGCCAGATCGGGCCGAGGCCCAGGATGGTGACCTGTTCGGCGTACCAGTACGCGAGACCGTAGAAACCGAAGATCTCCGACAGCGCCGCATTGCGCGCACCGTCCCACCGCCGGTTCGCGTCACCGTCGGCGTAGGCGGCCGGGGTCAGGAAGGTCGCGAACAGGCGCTCCTTCTTGACGAACTCGAGGAAATCCGACACCCAGACCGCATCCGAGTCATCAGCCAGCAGCTGCCGTTTACCCCGCGACTCGAACCACTCGATGGTGGCCGCGAGCAGCCGCCGCGTCTCGGCGTCGAACTGCTTCGGGTCATAGCTGGTCGGGTTGAACAACAACGCGTCGGTGCTCGTCATGCCGCTAACTTACCAGCGGGTAACAGCAGCCAGAAGGGGGTCCGGGATTAACACGCGACACGAATCGTGCCTACGGAACCGTAGGTCGGACGATTCGAGAAGCCCGGTCCACTGGGCTCAGTCGACCGGGCTTCCCCACCGGTTATCGAAGGCCGAATCTACTGTCCGCCGCGGACCTGCGCGAGCACCGATTCGACCACCGAATCGGCCGGGACCTCGTTGGATTCGCCGGTGAAGCGGTCGCGGATTTCGACCTTGCCCTCGACCCAGCCGCGTCCGACGACCACGACAAGCGGGACGCCGATCAGCTCGGAATCCTTGAACTTCACGCCGGGCGAGGCCTTGCGGTCGTCCAGGACGACATCGAGTCCGGCCGAATCCAGCAGCGCCGCAACCTGTTCGCCGCCCGTTCGCGAGGAGTCGTCCTTGTTCGCGATCACCACGTGCACGTCGAACGGTGCGACCTCGCGCGGCCAGCGCAGCCCCTTCTCGTCGTGCTGCTGTTCGGCGATCACCGCGACCATGCGGGAGACGCCGACGCCGTAGGAGCCCATAGTGAGCCGCACCGGCTTGCCATTCTCGCCGAGCACATCGACCTCGAACGCGTCGGTGTACTTATTGCCCAGCTGGAAGATGTGGCCGATCTCGATGCCGCGCGCGGACACCAGCACGCCGCGCCCGTCGGGTGACGGGTCGCCGTCACGCACCTCGGCGGCCTCGATGGTGCCGTCGGGGGTGAAATCGCGACCGGCGACCAGGCCGACGACGTGCTTGCCCGGCTCGTCGGCGCCCGTGATCCAGCTGGTTCCGGTGCCGATGCGCGGATCGACGAGGTAGCGAACACCGTTGGCCTGCAATGCCTTCGGGCCGATGTAGCCCTTGACCAGGAACGGGTTGGCGGCGAAATCGGCCTCGGTGAGCAGTTCCACCTCGGCGGGTTCGACCGCGGCGCCGAGGCGCTTGTCGTCGACCTCGCGGTCGCCCGGGATACCGATGCCGAGCAGTTCGGTCTTACCGTCCGGGTGACGCAGCTTGACCATGATGTTCTTCAGGGTGTCGGCCGCGGTGACGGGACCTGCGGAGATGCCCGCATTGTTTGCCCAGTCCACCAGCGTCGCGATGGTCGGGGTGTTCGGGGTGTCGTGTACGACGGCCGCGGGCAGACCGTCGATGGGTTGCGGTTCGGCAGCGGGCGTGACCACCGCTTCCACATTCGCGGCGTACCCGGACTCCCGGCACACCACGTAGGTGTCCTCGCCGACCGGGCTGTCGGCGAGGAATTCTTCCGACGCGCTGCCACCCATCGCACCAGAGGTGGCCGCGACGATGACGTACTTGACCGCGAGGCGGTCGAAAATGCGCTGGTAGGCCTCGCGATGAGCGTTGTAGCTTGCCTCGAGTCCGTCCTCGTCGAGGTCGAAGGAATAGGAGTCCTTCATGACGAATTCGCGCCCGCGCAGGATGCCCGCGCGAGGCCGCTCCTCATCGCGGTACTTGGTCTGAATCTGGTACAGCGTGACCGGCAGATCCTTGTACGAGCTGTATTCCCCCTTCACGGTGAGCGCGAACAGCTCCTCGTGTGTGGGCCCGAGCAGATAGTCCGCGCCCTTGCGGTCCTGCAGCCGGAACAGGCCGTCGCCGTATTCAGTCCACCGGTTGGTGGTCTCGTACGGCTCGCGTGGCAGCAGCGCGGGCAGCGAGATCTCCTGCGCGCCGATGGCGTTCATCTCTTCCCGCACGACCTGCTCGACCCGCCGGAGCACCCGCAGGCCCAGCGGCAGCCACGAGTACACACCAGGGGCGATGCGCCGCACATATCCGGCGCGGACGAGGAGTTTGTGACTGGGCACCTCGGCGTCGGCGGGATCGTCGCGCAGGGTACGCAGGAACAGGTGGGAGAGGCGGGTGATCACGGAACGACAGGGTAGTCGCTGGCCGCGCCATGTCTGCAACGCATTCGCCCATTCGGCGTGAGCGGATCTCTCCGAGACTACGCAGGCAACCGCCTCCGAGGCCGCACCACCCCACAACGACAACTCGCGCGCTCGGTCCATAGTGCGCGATTGCGCGCGGTGTTGATGGTTCGCTCGACGCGCTCGCTCATGACTCCACCTCGCTGCCGCTCGGCTCCGCCACGGCTGAGCGATGCTCGGCTGTGTTGACGGTTCACCAGCTGACGTTCACACACGCGGTACCGTATCCGCTCGTGCTGGTGCTGCTGCCTCCTTCCGAAACCAAGTCCGATGGCGGAACCGATGTGCCGCTGGAGCTGGAGTCGCTGGCGATGCCGCAGCTCACGGCGGTGCGCGACCGGCTCATCGACGAGGTCGTCAAGCTGGCCGCCGACCCGGACGCCTCGCGCGCGGTGCTCGGGCTCGGCAAGGGGGCTGATACCGAGATCGCGCGCAATGCGGCGCTACGCACGTCAGCCACCCGGCCTGCACTGGAGCGCTACACCGGCGTGCTCTACGACGCACTGGATGCCCGCTCCTTCACCAAGGTCCAACGCGCCAAGGCCTATGCCCGCCTCGGCATCGGCTCCGCACTGTTCGGCGCCGTCCGCGCTGATGACCTCATCCCCGCCTACCGGCTCTCCGGCGGTTCCAAACTTCCCGGTCTCCCGACGCTTTCGGCCATCTGGCGCGATATCCTGCCCGACGCCCTGGTCGCCGAGGCCGCCGGGGAACTCGTCATCGACCTGCGCTCTGGCACCTACCAGCAGCTCGGCCGCATTCCGGATGCCATCACCGCCAATGTCCTCACCGAACACCCCGACGGCTCCCGAACAGTGGTGAGCCACTTCAACAAACACCACAAGGGCCTACTCGCCCGCGCCCTCGTCCTCACCTGCGCCGACCCCACCGACATCCGCGCGGTAGCCCGCATCGCCACCAAATCCGGCCTGCGCGCCGAAATAGCCTCCCCCACCGAACTCCTCATCATCACCAGCTGATGTCGGCACATGACCAGTGCACCTCTCACATAGGTCGCATGCAACCTATGCGCGACGTCGACTGCGTATGCGACACCATCGGTAGCGGGCTCGGACCCGCGGCGGCGAGCAGTCGACGGGGTCCTGTCCTACGTACCGTCAGCGCTGTGCGGCGGCCAACGCGGTTCGGATCTTGTCAGCAGCCGCGGGGGCAGCGGGGTGCTCCCAGAACGGGAGATCCGCGGCGTAGGGGTCGCCATAGACGGGGGTGTTGGGCTGGGAGCGCCAGCTCTCGTTCAACGAGCCGACGTCGACTGTGTCGTAGCCGAGGGTGTCGAGTAGTTCGGCGGCGCCCTTTTTCGCATCGGCGTCATCGCCTGCGATGGGAAGGGCCGAGCGGTCGAGGGCACCGGAGGGGCGGGCGAGGGCTGCCAAGTGGGGATAGAAGATGTTGTTGAAGGCCTTGACGACCTTCGAGGTCGGCAGGTGGCGCTGCAGCAGTTCGCTGCTGGTGGTGGTGCCGTCCTCGAGTTCGGGAAAGATGCCATCGCGGTCCGGGTAGTAGTTGTTGGTGTCGATGACGACCTTGCCCGCCAGCGGCTCCACCGGGACCTGCCGGTAGTTTTTCAACGGCACCGTGACCACGACAATGTCACCGGCCGCGGCCGCCTCCGCGGCGGTGGCGGCACGCGCCCGTGGCCCGAGCTCGGCAACCAGCTCCGCCAGCGTCTGCGGCCCCCGCGAATTGCTGACCACGACATCGAGTCCGGCCGCGACGGCCAACCGTGCCAGCGTGCCGCCAATATTCCCGCTACCGATCAATCCAAGCGTTGTCATGCCCCCACCCAACCGAGTCGACGCCACAATTGTTCCCGCATGCGCTCGGTGCAACGGAAAGCGTCGCGAGCAGTAAGCGGAGTGGGCCACGATGCGCGCGGTAGCCGACCTGATCGGCGTCGAAACCCCGGAAATAGGCCGCAAGTCGGTGCGCCAAAGCCAGATCGAAACCGCTACCCATGCCAGGGTCAGCACCGACGAGTCGGCGGAGCTGCAGCGGGACAACGCAGAACTCGAGCGCGCCGAAAGCGTCCCGATGTTGCGTCCGGTCGGACACAGGCGTTCGACGAAGATGGGCGAAGTCAGTGCCCAGGGTGGCTCCGGCGACCGCTCCATTGCGCCGACACCAGGCTCCATGCCCTCCCGCGCGAAAACTCGGATGCGCGGAAAATAATCGGTCTGTAGTGTTCGGCGAGCGGCGGGGGAAATCCGAAATGTAGGGCCGCACAAGGAATGTGACGGCGTCGAGGGCGTCCGGGGAGGTAATTGATGACGAAGTTGAATCAGATCATCGCGGTGGAGAAGGGCGTCAAGAACGGCGCATTGCGCGAGTTGGCACACACCCAGGGTCAGCTGCAGAAGTCGGGGCTGCTGTCCGGTATCGCACGCACCTACCAGCCGAAAGACGAAGAGGGCGAACAGCTTCCGCCGGAGTCGACGCGGGTGCAGGTGAAGTCCGAGGAGGTTTTGCGCCAAACGGCCGCGACGCTGACCCGACTGTTCGATGTGACGGCGACCAAGGACTGGGCGAACTGCGAGGCCAAGGCCGACGTGCGCGTCGACGAGGAGACCCTGCTGGCCGCAGTACCGGTGTCGTACCTGCTGTTCCTGGAGAAGCAGCTGGCCGACCTGTACACCTTCGTCAAGCAGCTGCCGGTGCTCGACGCCGCGGAGGCCTGGGCGTTCGACGATTCGTCCGACACCTGGCGCACCGACGCCGTGCGCACCATCCGTACCAAGAAGGTGCCGCGCAACCACGTCAAGGCCGAGGCGACCGAGAAGCATCCGGCTCAGGTCGAGGTGTACTACGAGGACATCGCCATCGGCTACTGGACCACGGTGAAGTTCTCCGGTGCGCTGCCGGCCCGCCGGGTCAACGAGTTGGTCGAGCGCATCGAAAAGCTCCAGCAGGCAGTCAAATTCGCCCGCGAGGAGGCCAATGGGAGCCAGGTCACCGACCGCAAGACCGGTGATGTGATCTTCCGTTACCTCTTCCGCTGAACCGGTCGGGGGCGAACCGTCGCCCCGACCCACAGACGCCCTCGCCGCGTGCGAGGGAAGCGCAAGAGCGCAAACTCAAACTGAAGATAAGCCTGAAGACACGGTGACAGTGCGGGTTCGGATCCCGCTCCGGGCACACGCCCGGATAGCCCAATTGGTAGAGGCAGCCGGAATCTCAGACTCTCGCTCCAGATTGAGCATTCGCCGCCGAACACCCGATCACGAGGAAGGACACAATCGCGACGAGATACGGGTTCAAATCCCGTTCTTCCAGCCACAATGGAAGATGGTCTAATCGTATGACACGTCGTATCAGTTTGATCCGATCCCACCGACCCGGTGCGCGAATTCGGGTGGCACCAAGGAACCCGGGGGCAGGCTACGCCCTCGGGTTCCCTTGCGTTGGTACAGGCATGGTCAGAGCGCGTACATGTCGGCGAGCCCGAGCACGTGGTCGAGAATGTCCAAGCCTTGTTCGGCCTCGGTCTCGTCGATAATGCACGGCGGAACCACATGCAGCCGGTTGAAATTGACGAAAAGCAGCAGACCCGCCGCCTTGGCCGCGGCAACAGTTTCGTTCATGGCCGCGCTGGTGCCGCCGTATGGTGCGAGCGGTTCGCGAGTTCGCTTGTCCCGCACCAGTTCCAGCGCCCAGAAGACGCCGGTTCCGCGCACCTCACCGATGCTGGGATGACGTTCGGCGAGTTCGCGTAGGCCGGGGCCGAGGACGCGGGTACCGATATCGGCAGCGTTCTCCACGATTCGCTCGTCCCGCATCGCATTGATCGTCGCGACCGCGGCGGCCGTCGCCAGCGGATGACCTGAATAGGTCAGCCCGCCCGGGTACGGACGATCATCGAAGGTCGCGGCAATGGTTGGACTGATCGCGACGCCGCCGAGCGGCACGTAACCGGAATTCACCCCCTTGGCGAAGATCAGCAGATCAGGGATGACGCCATCGAAATGCTCTATGGCGAACCACTTTCCGGTGCGGCCGAACCCCGACATCACTTCATCGGCGATGAATACGATGCCGTATTTGTCACACAACGCCCGGACACCCGCCATATACCCGGGCGGCGGAACCATGATTCCCGCTGTGCCAGGAATGGATTCGAGCACGATGGCCGCGATCGTGTCCGGCCCTTCGAAAACAATGGTCTGTTCGAGATGCGCCAAAGCCCGCTCGGCTTCCTCGTTTTCGTTGCTCGCATGGAACTGCGAGCGGTACAGGAATGGACCGAAGAAGTGGACGATGCCGCTATTGCCGTGGTCGTTGGGCCAGCGCCGCGGATCGCCGGTGAGGTTGATCGCGGTCTCGGTGCCGCCGTGATAGGAGCGGTAGCGCGAAAGCACCTTGTACCGGCCGGTATGCAGGCGTGCCAGCCGAACCGCGTGTTCGACCGCATCGGCGCCGCCATTGGTGAAGAAGATCTTGTCGAGCTCGCCCGGGGTACGCTCGGCAATCAGCCGAGCGGCCTCGGAGCGGGCATCGTTGACGTGCTGCGGTGCGATGGTGCACAGCTTGGCGGCCTGCTCCCGCACCGCGGCAACGACTTTCGGATGCTGGTGACCGATATTGGTGTTGACCAGCTGCGAGGAGAAATCGAGCAGGCGATTGCCGTCGCCGTCCCATACGTAGCAGCCCCGGGCCGCAGTGATGGTCATGGGCGTGCGCTGCGCCTGCGCCGACCACGAGTGGAATACGTGGCGGCGATCGAGCTCATAGGCGCGGTCGGCGGCCTGCCGGACGAGTTCGGGTGCCGATCCATTCGCGAGGGTCATCGAATTCTCCTGCGAGCTAGTTGTTCTGGGGGAATCCAAGTTCGAGTCCGCCGTGGCTGGGATCGAGCCAACGCGTCGTTACGGCCTTACCCCGGGTGAAGAAGTGCACGCCCTCGATGCCGTGCGCATGCGAATCGCCGAACAGCGAATTCTTCCAGCCACCGAAGCTGTAGTAGGCCATCGGAACCGGGATCGGCACATTGATGCCGACCATGCCGACCTCCACCTCATTGTGGAAGCGCCGGGCCGCGCCGCCATCGTTGGTGAAGATGGCGGTCCCGTTGCCATAGGGATTGGCGTTGACGAGTTCCAGCGCGTCGTCATAGCTGTCGACGCGAACAACCGACAGCACTGGACCGAAGACTTCGTCCGTGTAGACGCTCATCTCGGTGCCCACATGATCGAGAACCGTCGGCCCGAGCCAGAATCCATCCGCTTCGCCATCGGGCTGAACGCCGCGACCGTCGAGAACGACACTGGCACCGGCGGTTTCGCCCGCATCGATATAGGCGGCGACTCGATCGCGGTGCTCGCGGGTCACCAGCGGACCCATATCGGTGTCGCGGGCACCGTCACCGGTCCTGATGGTCTTGGCCCGCTCGGTGATCTTGGCGACCAGTTCGTCACCGACCGCACCGACCGCCAGCACCACACTGATGGCCATGCACCGCTCCCCCGCGGACCCGAATCCGGCGTTCACCGCGGCGTCGGCGGCCAGATCCAGATCGGCATCGGGCAGCACCACCATGTGGTTCTTGGCGCCGCCGAGCGCCTGCACGCGCTTACCGCTGGCGGTGCCGCGCTGGTAGACGTACTTCGCGATGGGTGTGGAACCGACGAACGAGACGGCCTTGAGATGCGGATTGTCGAGCAGTTCGTCAACGGCGACCTTATCGCCCTGCAGCACATTGAAAACCCCTGCGGGCAAACCGGCTTCGTGCCACAGCTCGGCCAACCACAGCGATGCGGACGGATCCTTCTCACTCGGCTTGAGCACCACGGTATTTCCGGCCGCGATCGCGATCGGGAAGAACCACATCGGCACCATCGCCGGAAAGTTGAACGGCGATATCACCGCGACCGGGCCCAGCGGCTGGCGGATCGAGAAGATATCCACCTTCGTCGAGGCGTTCTCAGTGAATCCGCCCTTGATCAAATGTGGGATACCGCAGGCGAATTCGACCACCTCCAAACCGCGGTTCACCTCGCCGAGCGCATCGGAGTGCACCTTGCCGTGTTCGGCGGTGATGAGCTCGGCGAGTTCTTCCTTGCGCTCGTTGAGCAGTTCGCGGAATCGGAACACGATCTGCGTGCGCCGTGCGAGTGAGGTATCACGCCAGTCCGGGAAGGCCGCCTTGGCCGATGCGATCACCGCCCTGGCGTCCTCGACACCGGCCAGTGCCACCTGCCCGGTCACCACCCCGGTCGCCGGATTCGTCACCGGCGCGGTCGCGGAGCTCGTGCCCGCGAAGGGTTTGCCGTCGAGCCAGTGCGCGATTGTCTGCATATCTCCTCGATTCGATGCTGAGCGCCGCATGGTGTCGTGGTTCCGACTCTGCACCATCGATGCCCGTTTTCTGCCCGACGTTCTGTATGCGATTTCGCATTTCCTATTACGATTTGTCGGATGCTGCTCTCCGTTGCCGATGTGCTGGCCATGCCGGTCGTGCGTGCGGGCGAGCCGGAGGTCGTCGGTGCGGCCGCGCTGGATCGGCCGGTGCGGTGGGTGCACGTCAGCGATCTGCCGGATGTCGCCGAATTGCTGGTCGGTGGGGAGCTGATGTTGACCACCGGTTTGGCCATGACCGGCAGCGACGAGTCGACGGTCGCGTATCTGAATTCGCTGGCCGCCGCAGGGGTGGCCGGACTGGTCATCGAACTCGGTGCGGCGGTGCCGCACTTACCGCCGATCGTCGTGGCGACCGCCGACGCACTGGAGCTCCCGGTCATAGCGCTACATCGCGTCACACGCTTCGTGGAAATCACCGAGGCCGTGCACCGAGTGATCGTGGCCGATCAATACGCCGAACTCGAATTCGCGCGCACCGTGCACGAGACCTTCACCGAGCTCAGTGTGCGTCGCGCCGCGCTGGCCGAAATCGTCGAGACGGCTGCTGACATGCTCGATTCCTCGGTTGTACTGGAGGATCTGGCGCACCGGGTGCTAGCCCTGACCGCCCGGCACACCAGCACCTCGGCGATCCTGGAGAACTGGGAGACCACCTCCCGACTGCTGCCGGAGGGCTGGGATGTGGTGCAGGTCGGCCCGCATACCCAGCGCTGGGGTCGGCTGATCCTGCGTTCGAGCCGGGTCGCGACACCTCGCGCCCGCATGGTGCTCGAGCGTGCCGCACAGACACTGACGCTGCACCGGATGATCGATAAGGATCGCTTCGGCCTGCATCGTCAGGCGCAGACCGGACTCATCGACGATATGGTCAACGGCCGCGTCCTCGACGAACTCGATGCACAGGCCAGGGCCGCGGCGCTGGGGCTGCTGACCCGGCGTGTGCACTACGTTCCGCTCGCGATAGACGTTGCCGCCCTTGCCGAAGCCGATCAGGTCGCCAGGCAGCGCCGCAGCGCGGGGGTGCTCGACGCGGTCACCCACGGTCTCGGACTGTCGAAGGCCACCGCATTGACCGCGGCCGAGCACGGCGACCGGGTCGGCATGCTGCTCGCGATCCCACGCGGCGCCGATCTCGACGACACGCTCCGCACCGTTTGCTCGGCGATCATCGCCGAAGTGCGACGAGTGGATGGGGTACGCCGGGTGGTCATAGGCGTTGGCGCGGAGGCGGATTCGCTACTGGACACCGCGCGCGAATTGACGCATGCGGCGCACGTCGCCGAGGTCGCGTTATCGTTGGAGTCGACGTTTGATCGGCCGCGCTCCCGGGACGCTACGTCGTCACGCTCCGCTACCGCCTCCGCGTCCGTCGCTCGCGCGGCAGTGCCGCGACCGTTCTATCGCAGCGGCGATATCCGGTTGCGCGGGTTGCTCTCGCTGATCCGCAATGAACCCGGTGTGCAGAGCTTCGCCGAAACTGAGCTGAGTGCGTTGCTGCGCTACGACATTCGGCATGCCGCCGATCTGACGCGCACGTTGCGACAGTTCCTCGACGTCGCGGGCAATAAGACCGAACTCGCCAAGCGGCTCAATATCAGCCGACCGACCCTCTATGACCGGCTCGCTCGCATCGAGCGGATTCTCGATGTCGACCTCGAGGACGGTGAATCGCGCACCTCACTGCATACCGCACTGCTCATCCGAGATCTGACCGCCGACTCGAACTCCAGGACCGACAAGTGATTTCGATCGGATCGGGAATGTTCGAGAGTCGGCGAACGTTTCATCAATTCATGACAGCTGTGCTCTCCGAGGAATTGAAGAAGTACCTGGACGAGTCGAAGGTCTTCGCGACCGCCGCGACAATCGGACCGAACGGACAACCGCACTTGACCGTCATCTGGCTCGAGCGCGATGGCGACGATCTGCTGTTCTCCACGACGGTGGATCGGCAGCAGGGCAAGAACCTGGCCCGTGATCCGCGGATCACGGTGATGATCAATCCGCCGGATAATCCGTACGTGTACGCGGAGATCCGCGGCACCGCCACGATCACCCCCGATCCGGATAAGGCACTGCCGGACAAGCTGTCGCACCATTACACCGGGCTTCCGTACGCCGAATTCAACCCGGCCTCCGTCAACGACGGACCCCGCGTGATCGTCCGGGTGACCCCACGCAAGGTCACCGGTCGCCTGTGAGCTCGCCGCCGGGCGCGGTTCAGCCCTGCCCGGCCTCCTCGCGCGCATGCTGCGCTTGGCCGACCTCAGCCGCCGTATAGCGCAATGTCAGTGCCACCAGGCCGACCAGCAGTGCGCCGATGGCGGTGACGAAAAGCACCAGCGTGTAACCACTTCCGAGGGCATCCAGCTCCGCGGGCGTCATACCGGTTGGCTTACCCGTCCGACCGCCGTGCGACAGCGTGCGGGCGGCGGCAACCGGAGCGAGCAGACCGATCGCGAAGGGTGTGCCGAGGTTCATGAACATCTGGCCGACCGCCGTGAGCGGGCCGATATTCTTCGGCGCGACACCGACCAATACGCACAGTGGGACGACCACCACGGCAACACCGATACCGAAGCCGATCATGATGAACAGACCCACCAGGGTCGGCCAGTACCGCACCCCCCGTTCGAGCGTCGAGCCGAACAGCAATCCGACGACGAGAAGCGCCGCGGCACCGCTCAACAACCAGCGCGGGGCGACCGTCATCGCCAGCTGCGAAGCCGTGGCGGTGCCCATACCAGCGCCGATGGTGAATGGGATGAACGCGACCCCGGCGACCAACGGGCTGTATCCGACCACATTCTGAACGAACAGACCTGCGAAATATGTTGTCGCGGCCAATACTCCACTGGCCAGGAAGATGGCGCCGAAGGTGGCGACCCGATCACGCTTATCGAACAGCGACCAGGGCAGCAGCGGGTTGACCACCCACCGCTCGGCGAGCACGAAGACGATCAACAGCACCAGACCGACGGCAATCGACCCGATGATGACCGGACTGTCCCAGCCGAACTCGGGCCCTTCGGTCGCACCGAAGACCAGGGAGGCGCAGGCGAGGGTGCCGAGCACGGCACCGCGCACGTCCAGGGACAGTCGGTGGGGGGTGGTGTCGCGCAGCCGCAGCACCGCGCCCGACAGGATCAACCCACCGATCGGCACATTGATCAGGAAGATCCAGCGCCAGCTCACCTCGGTGAGCGCACCGCCGATCACCAGTCCGCCGACCGAGCCGACCGCTATCATCGAGCCGAAGATCGCGATCGCCTGATTGCGCACCCGACCGGGCGCGAAAGTGGTCGCTACCAGGGCAAGTGCGGTGGGGGCCGCGAGTGCCGCACCGGTGCCCTGGATGGCGCGGGCCGCGATCAGCATGCCATCGTTCTGCGCGAGCCCGCACAGCAGCGAGGCCAGCGTGAACAGCGCGACGCCCGCGATGAACATGCGTTTGCGGCCGAACGAGTCACCGATCCGGCCGCCGAGCAACATCAAACCCGCGAACGGCAGACCGTATGCGGTGACCATCCAGGCGCTACCGGAGCTCGATAGCGCTAGTTCTTCCTGTAGCCGGGGCAAGGCCAAAATCACCACGGTGCCGTCGAGCACGACCATCAGTTGCAGCCCGCTCAGCACCAGGATCGCCAGGCCGAAGGCCCGCCGCGTCACCGGATACGGCGTCGTAGCGGGATTGTCTGGCACAGTCAGCCACTGTAGTCAGAGCGACGGATGACAGGTAGCGGCCCCGTCCGCGGCACCACCGGCATGGAGCCGGTCCGCTGCGATTCCTCTTGCGCGTGCTGTGCCTCGGCCAGTTGTCGGGGCGTATAACGCAATGTCAGCGCGACGAAGCCCGCCAGCACCGCGACCAACGAGCAGACCGCGAGCACCAGCGTGTATCCGCTGCCGAGCGCGAAGATCTCGGCCTCGTTCATATCGGCCGCCTTACCTGTGCGCCCGCCCATCGACATGGTGCGCGATGCCGCGATGGGAGTGAGCAGCCCGATGAATACCGGCGTCGCCAGGTTCATGAACATCTGCCCCACAGCGGACAGCGGGCCGATATCGGACGGTGGCACCCCGACGAGCACGCACAGCGGCGCGAGCACCATTGCCACGCCGACACCGAAGCCGATCACTATCAACAGTGGCAGCAGGGTGGTCAGGTAATTCACGCCGCCGTCGAGCTGCGAACCGACCAGCAGTCCGGCGGCCAGCACGAATGCCGCGCCGCACACCAACCAGCGCGGTGCGACGTACAGCGCTGCCTTGGAGGCCACCGCACCGCCGATGCCGATGCCGATGGTGAACGGAATCGACGCGATACCCGCGACCAGTGGTCCATAGCCGAGCACATTCTGCAGGAACTGCGCGACGAAGAAGGTCATCGCACCGAGTACGCCACCGGCCAGGAAGATCAGCATGAAGGTGGTGACCCGATCGCGACTGTCGAACAGCGACCACGGCAGTAGCGGATCATCGACGGTGCGCTCCACGACCACGAAAACGATCAACAACACCGCGCCCGCCACCAACGCACCGATTACGGCCGGACTGCCCCACCCCAACTCGGGCCCCTCGGTCGCGCCGAACACGATCGACGCGCAGGCCATGGTGCCGAGCACCGCGCCCTTGATGTCGAGTGCGGATCGGTGGTGTTCGGTATCGGCGAGTTGGGACAGCGCACCGAGGATGATCAGCACGCCGATGGGCACATTGATCAGGAAGATCCAGCGCCAGGACAGCTGGGTCAGGGCACCGCCCACCACGAGACCGCCGACCGAGCCGATACCGACCATCGAGCCGACGATCGCAATGGCCTGATTGCGCGCCTTGCCCGGTGCAAAGGTGGTTGCCACCAGCGCGAATGCAGTCGGCGCCGCAATTGCCGCGCCCGCACCCTGCACGGCGCGGGCCGCGATCAACATGGCCTGGCTCTGCGCCAACCCGCACATCAGCGAGGCGATTGTGAACATCCCGACGCCGAGGATGAGCATGCGTTTACGACCGAACGCATCCCCGAGTCGCCCGCCGAGCAGCATCAGCCCCGCGAAGGTCAGACCGTAGGAGGTCACCGTCCACGCGCCGCCCGCGCTGGTCATGCCCATTTCCTCTTGCAGTCGAGGCAGCGCGAAGATGACCACGGTGCCGTCGAGCACAACCATCAGCTGCAGCCCACTCAGCACGAGAATGGCGAGCCCGAAGGCCCGCTGCGTCACCGGGTACTGCATCTTCGCAGGGGGATTATCGAGCACGGTGAGCCACTGTAATTGATCCGGAACCCAGGTCTCCGCTCCCGCGCGTGCGATTCACTCAGTCATAGCGAAAGTCACTGGTCGGTTGTGAAACCTTCCAGTTGCGGGAGCCGAGCGGTTGAGTCGTCGAATCTCGCACGCGGCGTTCGCGGCCGGATGCGGCAGCGGCGAAGCCGGAACGAACCGATTGAGCTCATCGAGCGGCATAGACGCGATGATTCGTCGATGCCAGGATGCGTTATCCGGCAGCGGACTTTGCCTGCGGTTCGGCGGCATCGGCGGAGAAGCCGGCCGTGGGCCCGATCACAACGATCGCGGGTGGGCGGATGGCTTCTTCGCGAACGCGAGCGGCAACAGTGCCGAGGTCGGCACGCAGGACGCGTTGGGTGCGCAGCGTGCCCTCCTGGATCACCGTCGCCGGTGTGTCGGCGGGTCGGCCACCCTCGATGAGGGCGGTGGCGAATTGTTCGATGCGCTCGACCGCCATCATGAGCACGATGGTGCCACGCAGGCGGGCCAGGGCGGGCCAGTCGACGAGGGAGTCCGGATGATCGGGTGCGACGTGGCCGCTGACCACCACGAATTCATGGGTGACGCCACGATGGGTCACCGGAATGCCCGCCGCGGCGGGCACGGAGATGGGGCTGGTGATGCCGGGGACCACGGTCACCGGAATGCCCGCCTCGACGCAGGCCTCGACCTCCTCATAGCCGCGCCCGAACACATATGGGTCACCGCCCTTGAGCCGCACCACGAACTTGCCCGCCTTGGCGCCCTCGATCAGCGCGGAATTGATCGCCTCCTGCGCCATCGCCCGCCCGTAGGGAATCTTGGCCGCGTCGATCACCTCGACGTCCGGACCGAGTTCGGCGAGCAGTTCCGGCGGTGCGAGCCGGTCGGCGACAACGAGATTCGCCCGGGCCAGCAGGCGGCGGCCGCGCACCGTGATCAGATCCGGATCGCCGGGACCGCCGCCGACCAGCGCGACACCCGGGGTGATCGGCGTCGAATCATCGTTCACCACACCTGATTGCAGCGCCTCGAGCAATGCATTACGCACGGCCGCGGACCGCCGATGCTGTCCACCGGCGAGCACGCCGAGCGTGAGGCCGTCGTGGCGAGCGGTCGCCGGAGTTACCGCCGTGCCGAGCCGGGCGACATCGGCGCGCACGCAGAAAATCCGTCGCTGGGTGGCTTCCTCCACAACCGCGGCATTGGTCTCGGGTTCATTGGTGCATGCGATCGCGTACCAGGCACCATCCAGATCGCCGTCGGCGTAGGCGCGCAAATTCAGCGTGAGTTGCCCGGACGTAGCCATTCCCTCCACCGCCGGGGTGACGTCGCGACTGATGACGTGCACGTCCGCTCCGGAGGCGATCAATAGTCCGAGCCTGCGCTGCGCGACCGTCCCGCCGCCGACTACGACGACGCGCCGCCCATTGAGATCGAGCCCGACCAGGTAGTTCGGATCACTCGCGGGACGGTCGGCCGGGTTGATTTCCGGCTGGTCATCGGTAGGTACTGACGTGTTCGGCACAGTGTTCGAGCCTACGTCCTGCGTGCACGCGCCCGGCAATCACCCGCCGCGGACGGCTTCCCTATACTTCGGCCCATGAATCGCTGGGGGTCGGGCGGGGTGGAGCCATGACACAGGCCGATCAACTACTCGAGGTGGCTTACGCCGAGGCACTACGTGGCCGGGCCGAAGGCGGGGTTCCGATCGGCGCGGCCCTGTTCGCGGTCGACGGCACCCTGCTCGGGCGTGGGCACAACCGCCGGGTGCAGTCCGGTGATCCCAGCATGCACGCCGAAACCGATGCGTTTCGCAATGCGGGTCGCCGCCGTGACTATGGCTCGACCATCATGGTGACCACGCTGGCACCGTGCTGGTACTGCAGCGGGCTGGTGCGCCAATTCGGGATCGGGGCGGTAATCATCGGGGAAGCGCAGACTTTTCATGGCGGGCAGGACTGGCTGGCCGAGCACGGCGTCGCGGTAACCGTGCTCGACGACCAGCGCTGCATCGACCTGATGACCGATTTCATCGCCGAGCAACCGCTGCTCTGGAACGAAGATATCGGGGTAGCCGGGGATTGATGTCGGACAAGGGATTTCAGCGGAAGTACGGATAGTCCTGCACCCAGTTGAACCCACGGCCGCGCAGCGGGAAGCTGTTCAGATCAACCTGCTGCAAGGTGATGGTCACCGGCCGACCGTTCAACTGCCCGTTGAGCCTCAGACGGTCGGGCGCGGGCTGTTCGAAGCTGAAGTCGGCGATCTGAGCGGGTTGCGCGTCCGGCCGCTGCGGCGGCGCGGACACCGAGATCTTGTGCGCGGCGGTATCGATAGCGGGAACGGCGGGCACAAGGGTGCCGTCCATCTTCTGATAGGTCATGCCCGGCACATCGAAAACTACACGCTGCCAACGAGTTTCATCGGTGGTCAGCGGCGGGACCGGCACGCCGTCCTGGGTGAATTCCGATACCGTCCAGATCCCGTACAGCGGCGGCTTCGGGCTGCCACCGCCACCCTCGCTCCAGTACTTCAGGCCGGTGTGCACGAAGCCCGATGCCATCCACACTCCCACTACGACTTGCAGTGCGATCGCGATCCGGCGAGTTCGGTTGCTGCGGAACGGATCCGGCTGCGTGGCGGGTTCGGATGGCCGATTAAGCACCAGTACATTCGCCAACCGCCGCGCCTGCGGTGCGAGCAGCACCATGCTCAGCAGCATGAGGTGGAAGGCCAGGATCTTGACCGGCACGTCGAAGGTCATATTGAGCACGAACACCTGCGCCAAGCTCACCAAGCTCAGCATGGCGCCGACGGTCGCGGTCCTAGGCAGCAACAGCAGCAGTCCGCCGAACACTTCGGCGCAGCCGAGCAGGATCTCGTAGCCGGGTGAACTCCCGACCTGATTCCACAGCACCGAGGCGGGACTGAACTCGCCGTAGGGTTGCAGCAGTTTGGCCAGTGTCGGCTCCGGCATCTGCGTCGGAATCGCCTTTGCGAACCCGTAGAGCAGCATCTGTCCGCTCAAGGACATCCGGATGAAGAGCAGGAACCAGGCCTGTAGCTGCCGATAGTTCGGCCTGCGCCGGTCCAGCCCGGTCCAGATGAGGGTCGCCACCGCGGCGGCGATCAGTACGCAGAAGACGAATGTCCAGATGAAGTATTGATCGCCGCTGCCCGAATCCTCGCGCAGCACGACATCGGTATCGAAGAACAGTCGTCCGGCCGGCTCGATGATCGGGCGCAAGGCGCGAAATTCCCAGAGCACCGCGTCATCCGGCAGCGATTGCGCGAGCAGCCCGGCGAAGGCGAACGGAATCTGGGTGAACAGCAGGCAGAACAGGACGAAATAGCCGAAGGAGAACCGAAAAACGATCCTGGTCACCGGATTCCATCGATCGGGCTGTTCGGGCGGTATGACGCTGCCTTCCCTATCGAGAACCTCTGTACCGATCGCGCTCACAACCGCGCCTCGCTGGCGCTCGGCTCCGTCGTGCGCGAAGGCACCCTGTGCCGATGGTTCACTCGCTGGCGCTCGCTCACGCAGATCCTTCCCTCTCACAACTCCACGTCAGCCGACGGTATCGACGCCGCGGCCCGGCCCGCTTCCAGGAAAACCCCGATTTCCACCCCGATCCATCGGCGTACGCGACTCCGCCGGAGGTATGACCCGCCACCTGGTGCAGGGGATTGTCAATACCGAATATCACCCAGTGAGGGTCGCTCGATTTCTTCGGATTTCTGCGGTAAGCACCGACTAGAACGCGTTACAGTTTCCGCAGGCACATGCGTCAGGAGGACAAAGAATGGCCGACGATCCCGATCCCACCGCGCGACGGCAGCTGACCGTCAGCGCGCGGGACCTCGACACCCTCGCCGAGGACCTGTCCCGGTGGCTGGACGGCAAAGTCCACGCGGATCACCCGCCCAGGATTTCTGCGCTGTCGCGGCCGCAGGGGGCGGGAATGTCGAGTCCGACGGTGCTGTTCGATGCGCAATGGAGTGTGGACGGGCGCGCCGACGGCGGTTCGTTCGTGGCCAGGATGACACCGGAGGCCGATTCCTTCCCGGTCTTCGAAAACTATGACCTGGAGCTGCAATACCAGATCATGGCAGGAGTCGCGGCCGCCTCCGCGGTGCCGGTCCCCGAACTGTGCTGGCTGGAACCCGACGAGAAGCCGCTCGGCACAAAGTTTTTCGTGATGCGCCGGGTCGAGGGCAGGGTGCCCTCGGACAATCCGCCGTATGTTTTCATCGGCTGGCTGTTCGACGCGAGTCCCGAGGAGCGGGCCGAGCTGACCGCGAAGACCGTCGAGGTCATCGCGAAAGTGCACGAAATACCGGATCCGGCAACGCGATTTCCGATGCTGGACGGTCCGGGCCAGGCGCTGCGCCGACATGTCGAATGGCACCGCAACTGGTACCGCTGGGCATTGGCCGATGACGGCTATTCGATTCCCCTGATCGAGCGGACCTTCGACTGGCTCGACGCGCACTGGCCCGCCGATCCCGGTCCGGACGTGCTGAGTTGGGGCGATTCGCGCCCGGGCAACATTCTGTACGAGGGCTTCACCCCGGTCGGGGTACTCGATTGGGAGATGGCCGGACTCGGCCCGCGCGAACTGGATATCGCCTGGGTGATCTTCATTCACCGCTTCTTCCAGGACCTTGCCACCCGCTTCGATCAGCCCGGACTGCCGGACTTCCTGCGGCGCGCGGATGTCGTCGCGAAATACGAAGAGGTCACCGGATATACGGTTCGCGATCTCGACTTCTACATCGTGTACGCCGCGCTGCGGCACGCGATCGTGATGGCCAGGGTCAAGCGCCGGATGATCCATTTCGGTGAGGACACCGACACCCCCGATCGCGACGACTACGTGATGCACCGAGCAAGCCTGGAGGCGCTGCTCGACGGAACCTACGAATGGGATTAGAGGAAATCATGGCTGTATCCGATGGTCGCTCCGCAGGCTCCGCTCCCTCGCCCCTTGACGAATACCCCATCCACCAGACGCACCTGTCCATGTCCCGAGTCGCCAGCAGCGACCGGAACTTCTACGACAGAAGCTATTTCAACGGACACGACCGCGACGGCGGCACCTTCTTCGTCACCGGCGGCGGGGTGTATCCGAACCTCGGAGTGATCGACGCGTACGCCTGCGTCCGGCGCGGCGATATCCAGCGCACGGTCCGCTTCTCCGACGCGCTCGGCGATCGCGGCGTCGACCTGCGAGTCGGCGGCTACCGCGTCGAGGTGCAGGATCCGCTGCAGCGGATCCGGGTGGTCTGCGAGCACAATGACCTCGGCTTCGACCTCACCTGGCACGGATCGTTTCCCGCCGTCGAGGAACAACCGCATCTGATCCTCAACGGCAACCGCCCGATTATCCAGGCGACCCGCTTCGCGCAGGTCGGCTCGTGGGAGGGGACGCTGCACGTCGACGGCACGGACCTCACCGTCGACCCGGCCGTCTGGATGGGCACCCGGGATCGCTCCTGGGGCATCCGCCCGGTCGGCGAACCCGAACCGCCGGGCCGGGCCGCCGCCGAACCGTCCGGCGGATTCTGGTGGATGTATGTGCCGCTGCGCTTCGACGATTTCGCCATCGTGCTGATCCTGCAGGAGGAACCCGACGGCAAGCGCACCCTCAACGACGCCGTCCGCATCTTCCCGGACGGTCGCACCGAACAGCTGGGCTGGCCCCGCTACCACATCGAATACCGTTCCGGGACAAGGCATCCCATCGGCGCACGGCTGGAACTGACCACCCCGGACGGTAAGCCGCTCGAGGTCGAGGTGCGGACCGTCACCAATATTCCCCTACACGTAGGCTGCGGGTACGGCGGGGATCCGGACTGGCTGCACGGTCGATGGATGGGTCGCGACTGGTCGTCGAGCAGCAGCTACGACCTCACCGATCCGGCGATCGCGGGGCGAATCCCGTTCGGGGTCATCGACCACGTGGCGCATGCGCGCTGCGGGGATTCCGAGGGGTGGGGCCTGTTCGAACACGGGAGTCTCGGACGGCACGATCCGACCGGGTTCGCCGACTGGGGTTCGGTCGCACAGTAAGGTTTTCGGTGGGCGCGTGCTCGTGCGCGCCCACCCGAGTCAGCTCACCGGCCGCGCCAACTCGGGACGTTTCCGGTAGTCCGTCAGCCCGATCACATTTCCCCACGGGTCGGAAACCTCTACGCTCCAACCGGTTCCGACCTCGAACGGCGCGCTGATTACCTGCACGCCGCGCCCTTCGAGCTCGGCCGTCGCGACCAACGCATCGGGCACCTCCAACCACAGCCGCATTCCGGACAACCCCGCCTCCCCCGCCCGTGGATCCACCCGAGCCATCACACCGGCCACCTCCCCGCCGACATCGAATACCGCAATCCCCTGCTCCGGCAGCGTGAACTTCACCGCCAATCCCAGCACGCCCCCGTAGAACGACACCGCGGCATCCAGGTCACCGACCGAAACCAGCACATTGTCGATACCACAGATATCCATCACCCCACTAAACCACGCCGGTCCACGGGATCGGTGACGAATCGATGGGCTTCCCGCAGCTGAGAACTGTCGTACCAGCGGGCTGACCCGATGTCTGGCACCATGCCCCTCCACCGGCGAAACATCTTGCTGAACATGATGATTCGGCGGAAGTTTTGTCTGGTCGTGTATGCGACCGATCGTCCATACCCGTGCCAACGGGTCGGCACCGCCCGAGGGGTCATCATGACAAGTCTTCCCGCATTCCCCGCCGCCGACGAAAGCCCGCTCGACACCTGCATCCGGCTACAGCAGACCGCTCCGGTGGTCGAAGTGGAATTCCCGGGCGGTGTGCCCGCCTATTTGGCCTTGACGCACGATGCCGTTGCGGAGATCCTCGCCGGAGATAACAAGACCTTCGCCAGGGACCCGAAGCATTGGCCCGCGCTATACGACGGATCGATCCCGGAGGACTGGCCGCTGCGGGCCATCGTCCAGGGCGACCACCTGGCCACGAAGGATGGGGAGGATCACCGCCGGTTGCGTGGTCTGGTCGGAAAGGGGTTCACACCTCGGCTGGTACAGGCAATGGAGCCGCGGATCCAAGAGATCATCGATGGACTGCTGGACGAGGTGATCGCGGCAGGTGATGGAGTGGACCTCGTGCCCATGTTCACCGACGCACTGCCGATGGCGGTCATCGCCGAATTGTTCGGTGTGCCCGAAGGGGACCGACCACGGCTGCGGAAATGGACCTCTACTCTGTTGGCCCACACCACCCCACCAGAGGTGGCATTCGCGACCCAGAACGAACTCGGGGCGTTCCTGCACGAACTGGTGCAGAGCAAACAGCGGGAACCCGGTGACGATCTGACCTCGGATCTGGTGCAGGCGCGCGATGCGGGCGATCGGCTCACCACCGACGAATTGGTCGGCGTGCTCTGGCTGATGCTGATCGCCGGTCACGAGACCACGGTGCATCTGCTCGGCCACGCCGTCGTCGCACTGCATCGGAATCCCGATCAGCTCGCAGTGGCCAAGGCCGAAGACCGCTGGGCGGACGTGGTCGAGGAGACGTTGCGGTTCCGCCACTCGGTCATGATGACCAGCTACCGGTTCACGCTGACCGATGTGACGATCGCAGGTGTGACCATTCCCAAGGGGAGTGCGGTCGGTGTGGTCTATCAGGCGACCGGAATCGATCCGGAGAAGTACGGCGAGACCGCGAACCAATTCGACCTGACCCGCCAGCAGACCGGACATCTCGGCTTCGGACACGGACCGCGCTACTGCATAGGCGCACCACTCGCGCGATTGGAGAGCCGACTTGCCCTCGCCTCGCTCTACGGGCGACTGCCTGACCTGCGGCTAGCCATCGACCCGGATGAGATTCCCTACTCGCCGTCGTTCTTCACCATCGGCCCGTTGTCCCTGCCGATCGAACTGGGAAAGGTGTCCTGACTCTCGTTACGTCAGTGGTGATTCAGCGGCGAGAGCGGCCGCGATCACTATTCCGTCGACGGTCCGCTTGGGAATTACGAGCGGACCGTTGGCGGCCAGTAGCGCGGCTGCCTCGGCGACGCTGACGGTGCCGAGGGCGTCCTGGGTGCGTGACGAGGGATTCGGCACGTCGACCTGCGCGAGTTCGGCCGCCGTAAAGGTACGGATCGAGACGCCCAAGCGGTCGGCGGCGGCACAAAGTTCCTCGGCGCGCCGATCGATGGTCGCGAGACAGGCAACAGGCTTGTCGCCCACTACTTCTCGCAGCGCATCGAGAATTCGTTCGCTCGATGTGCCCGGTCGGAACCCGAGGCCGACGGCGAAGATTGGTGACGCCGAGGTGTCAGATGGCGGCACAGGTGCGGGCGTAGTCGGCGACTGCCGCGACGAAACGGCTTGTGGCTCTGGGGTTTCCGGCGGGATGTGTGTGCAGGTAGGAGGCGTGGACGTGGTGGACGAGAGCGCCCTCGCGAATGCGGTCGCCTGCGGTGCGCCAGCCCCAGGCGGGGGTATCGGTGCCGGTGGCGACCAGGCGAGTGCGGTGGAATTCGTGGCCGCGCACCCGTTCTCCCGCGCGCCATAGGGCGGAATCGGCCAGTGCAACGGCATCTCGATAGCCGAGGGTCAGGCGGGGACCGAATTCAGCTGTCGCATCGACTACACCGGCCATCGGATGACCATCCAGCGAGCGGCTGAGATACAGCAGTCCGGCACATTCGGCATGCACCGGAAGGCCCTGCCCGGCCTGCTCGGCCACCTGCGCCAACAGCCGATCATTGGCCGCCAATGCTGCCGCATGCTCCTCTGGAAACCCGCCGGGCAATACCAAACCGGCTGTCCCAGTGGGAAGTTCGTCCCGCATCGGGTCGAAAACCACAACTCGCGCGCCTGCGGCCTCCAACAGCTCCCGATGCTCCGCATACCCGAACGTGAACGCAGGCCCGCCGGCCATCGCGATCACGGGACCGAGCCCCCCAGCCACACCCGAGCCACCCGCGGCCGTCGAGCGCTCTGCGACCAGACCCGTCACACGCACTCCGTCGCCGATGCCCGCAGGAGCGCCAGTCGCGCGATTCGAACCAACCTCCTCGAGCTCGGCGAGGTTCCCCGCGAATGCAGCCGTGCGACTGGCACCTGCGGGACCTGAAGCATTCGAACGACTCGCGCCCCCCGCAAACGCACTGGTCACGTCGGCGGACACCGCTTCATCCACGCTATTCGCGACCACCGAGACTTGGGTTTCCCGGATCACGGTTACCGGATCCCAGGCGGCGGCGGTGATGGTCGAGCGGGCGAGGCGGGCGATGGTGGGGAGGTCGACGTGGGCGGCCACGAGGTCGGTCATTGCTTCGACGGCAGTGGTGGCAGCAGCGCCATGTTCGACGGCGGGGATGAGGCCGAGGTGGCGGGAGGGGACCTCTAGTTCGGCCATGCGCGGTAGTGATCCGAGGACCGGGAGGCCGACTCGGTCGCAGGCCGCGCGCAGCACTTGGTCGTGGCGTTCGCTGCCGACGCGGTTGAGAATGACGCCGCCCAAACGGATCGCGGTATCGAAGGTTGCGAAGCCATGCAGGAGGGCGGCGAGGCTTTGACTGTGGCCACGCGCGTCGACCACCAAAATTACTGGGGCACCGAGCAATCCAGCTACCTGCGCAGTGGATCCCTCGGCGATCGGTGCGGCGTGGTTCTCATCGATGCGGCCATCGAACAGGCCCATGACGCCCTCGACCACCGCCAGATCACAACCCTGGGCACCGTGGCGGTACAGGGGGACAACACGTTCCGCGCCGACCAGCACTGGATCGAGATTGCGACCGGGCCGCCCCGCCGCCAAGCCGTGATATCCCGGATCGATATAGTCCGGGCCCACCTTGAACGGCGCCACCCGATGCCCGGCCCGCCGCAGCGCCCCGATCAGACCGGTCGCCAACGTCGTCTTCCCACTCCCCGAAGCGGGCGCGGCAATCACCACCGCCGGGACCCCACTCACAGCCGCACCACTCCACGGGTTCCCCGAGGGGCACCCCCAAGGAGGGCAGGTCCCGACAACGGGTGCGGATCGTATGACGCGCCGCGCGGTGAGGTCACCATTCGATGCCTCGCTGGCCCTTGCGGCCCGCGTCCATGGGGTGTTTGACCTTGGTCATTTCGGTGACCAGGTCGGCGGCGTCCAAGAGGGCTCCAGGGGCATCGCGACCCGTGATAACCACGTGTTGGTTGCCGGGCCGGTTGCGAAGAGTTTCGACGACCTCGTCGACATCGACCCAACCCCATTTGAGGGGGTAGGTGAATTCGTCCAGGACGTAGAAGCGGTGCTGTTCGGCCTGAAGCCTGCGCGCGATCTCCCGCCAACCGGCCAGTGCCGCAGCAGCGTGGTCCTCATCGTTGCCCTGTTTACGGGTCCACGACCAACCCTCCCCCATCTTGTGCCATTCGACCGGCCCACCGACACCGGTCTCCTCGTGCAGACGGCCGAGCGTGCGAAAAGCGGCCTCCTCCCCCACCTTCCACTTGGCACTCTTGACGAACTGGAATACCGCGATATCGAAGCCCTGATTCCACGCGCGCAACGCCATCCCGAAAGCCGCCGTCGACTTCCCCTTACCCGGCCCGGTATGCACCGCGAGCACTGGCAGATTCCGCCGCTGCCGCGTAGTCAGCCCATCATCCGGAACCGTCTCCGGCACACCCTTAGGCATCCAAACTCCTCGGTAGCCAATTGATCAGAACTTGCACACCGACCCGTTGCGTCACCTCAGGCGGCTCGGGTCGCGCTGGGGCGGCCGGATCCGGCGCGGACGACCTCGGCGACCGAGTCGCCGGTCAGTTCGGCCAGTTGGAGGTAGCCTGCGCGCAGGGTGCGGGCCAGTTCGGCGGCGAGGCCGAGGCGGATCATGCCGCGTTCGCAGTCCACGACGATCGAGGTGATCGCATCGGCGGCAAGCAGATTCGCCGCGGCGCGGGAGCGGGGCACCGGATCGACGCCGCCGGTGGCGCGGCCATCGGTGAGCAGGACCAGCATCGGGCGGCGGCGTGGATCGCGGACGCGTTCGCGGTGCACGACCTCCCGGGCCTTCAAAAGCCCTGCGGCGAGCGGGGTTTTGCCGCCGGTGCGGATGCCGGACAGGCGTCGCACCGCGATATCTACCGAGGAGGTCGGTGGCAGGACGAGTTCGGCTTCTAGGCCACGCACGGTGATCACAGCGACCTTGTCCCGCCGCTGGTAGGCGTCGCGCAGCAGAGCGACGACCGCGCCGGTAACCGCGGAGAGCCGGTCGCGCGCTGCCATGGATCCGGATGCGTCGACCACGAAGACGACCAGATTGCCTTCGCGCCCTTCGCGATACGCACCGCGCAGATCATCGGCGGCCAACTTCAACGGCCCTTCGGCTCGGCCGCGGGCGTGCTGGTGCGGTGCGGCGGCGAATACGGTGCCGAGCAGGTGTAGGCCGCCGGAGGTATCGGTACTGGACCGCACCGTGCGTCCCTGTCTGGTCTGCGCGCGCGAACGGCGACCCGCCGCGCCCTCGCCGACGCCCGGCACTTCCCAACGAGGCGGTGTCACAACGGATGTCGCGGGTGCGCCGATACGACCCTCGCGCGCGGACGGTGACTGCCCGCCGCCCGGCGAATCCGGACCGCCGTCGTCGGGGCCAGGCGCGGCTGAACCGCCCTTGCCGGGACCACCATCCGGATCATCTTCTGGGCCTTGACCATCCGGGCCACCATTGGTTGGACCACCATCCGGATCGTCCGCATTGTTCAATGCGCTATCCGGACCGCCTTCGGACCCGGCATCATCGGCATCGCTGGGGCGGCTGTCCAGATCACGCGAACCGCCACCGTCCGAACGGCCGCCGTCGAGATCCTCGGCCCCGGTCTCCGCTAACTCCGCACGCTCACCGGACTTTGCCGCCTCTTCTCCCGCCGCACGCATCGCCTCATCCAGCTGCTCTTCGCTGATCCCCGGCTCATCGAACGGATCCCGCCGCCGCCGATGCGGCAGCGCCAACTCGGCCGCAACCCGCACATCCGCCTCGGCCACGGCATCCGCGCCGCGCCAGGCCGCATGCGCGGTGGCGGCCCTGGCCACCACCAGATCGGCCCGCATACCGTCCACATCGAATGACGCACACAGCGCGGCGATCCGCCGCAATTCCACATCATCGAGCGCAACGGATGCGACCCGATCGCGGGCGGTCAGAATCCGCTCGGCCACCTCCCGATCGGCCGCGGCATAGCGCGTAGCGAATCCCGCCGGGTCCGCCTCGTAGTCCAGCCGACGCCGCACCACCGACATTCGCACGTCCACATTCCGCGAAGCCGCGACATCGACGGTGAGCCCGAACCGGTCCAGCAGCTGTGGCCGCAGCTCACCCTCTTCCGGATTCATGGTGCCGACCAGCACGAACCGTGCCGGATGCGAATGCGAAACCCCATCACGCTCGATATGCACCCGACCCATCGCCGCTGCATCGAGCAGCACGTCCACCAGGTGGTCGTGCAGCAGATTCACCTCGTCGACATAGAGCACGCCGTGATGCGCGGCCGCCAACAGTCCGGGCCGGAACGCCTGTTCGCCATCGCGCAGCACCCGCTCCAGATCCAAAGAACCGACCACTCGGTCTTCAGTGGCACCCACCGGCAACTCGACCAGCCGAGCGGGCCGTGCACCCGTCTCATCGACAATCGGAGGCAGCAATTGCGCAAGCGCCCGCACAACGGTCGATTTCGCGGTCCCCTTCTCTCCGCGCACCAATACGCCGCCGATCCCGGGATGCACCGCACACAGGATCAATGCCAGTTGCAACCGCTCCTGCCCCACCACCGCCGAGAACGGAAAGCCCGCATCACCATCGGCATCGGGACGCACCCCGGTCAGCGAAGGGGCTTGCGGCGCGTTTTCGGTACGGGACAGTGACACGCCCCAACTCTATTCGCGCCGCAACCACCGTCCGGCAGCACCCTCCACCGTCGAACCATGCCCGGCCCAAACTCAGCAGTGCCTCGCATCCCCAGCGGTCCTCACCCGAGCCGCACGCTATGCGAGGTAGTTACGGGGTATGCGACCGCTCGCGGTTCAGCCCCTGCGCATAGGCAAGTGCATGATGCCGTCTTCTTCGAACTCGTCGCCGTCGGGCTTGAACCCGAATTTGGCGTACATGTCGACCAGGTAGGTCTGGGCACTCAGGCGCACGGTCGCCGAACCCGCCTCAGCGAGCGCGGCCTGCACCAGCCGGGTGGTGTACCCGTGCCCGCGCGCCGGAACCGAGGTGCACAACCGGCCGATGCGGAACGATTTCACACCGTTGTCGTGCTCCTCGGTCAAGCGCAACGTCGAGATGATCTCGCCCTCGTCATCGAGCCAGAAATGGCGCGTCTCCGGCAGCAGGTCGAGACCGTCCAACTCCGGGTACGCGCACTTCTGCTCGACGACAAAGACTTCGACGCGAAGCTTCAACAGCTGATACAGGGTGGCGGTGTCGAGATCGAGCGCCCAGGACCGTTTGAGTGCAACCGTTGACATCATCGAGTCTTGCTATCACAACTACGCGATCGGCGCGACCGCTGTGTCCAATTCGCGATGTCGCGGGGCCCTGCGTGGCCACGCAAGCTACCGCCTCCGGGCCCGTCGCTCACACCGCTGTGTCCAATTCGCGATGTCGCGGGGCCCTGCGTGGCCACGCAAGCTACCGCCTCCGGGCCCGTCGCTCACACCGCTGTGTGCTTCGGCGTGTTGTCCGACACACCGTTCAGGTTCAGGGTTTTGGTCGACCAATCCCAGACTTCCTGGAACAGCGCCTGGTTTTCCGAGAGCTTCACGCCCAGCGAGGGCACCATTTCCTTCAGCTTGGGTGACCAGTCGGCGTACTCGCGCGGGAAGCAGCGCTGCAGCACGTCGATCATGGCGGTCACACAGGTCGACGCGCCGGGCGACGCGCCGAGCAGACCCGCGATGGTGCCGTCTTCGGCGGCGATAACCGCCGTGCCGAACTCGAGCACGCCGCCCGCACCCTTGCGCCGAATGACCTGCACGCGCTGTCCTGCGGTGATCAGCTCCCAGTCGTGACCGTCCGCGCGCGGAATGAACTCCTCCAGCGTGGCCACCTTGCCCGCCTCGGACTTGAGCAGCTCGCTGATCAGGTACTTGGTCAGGCCGAGTTCGGTGACGCCGACGCCGAGCAGCGAGAAGATGTTGTTCGGCTTGACCGACTTGAACAAATCGGTGTTCTTACCGTCCTTGAGGAACTTCGGCGTCCAGCCGGCGTACGGGCCGAACAGCAGGCCGGGACGGCCCTTGATGATGCGAGTGTCCAAGTGCGGCACCGACATCGGCGGCGCGCCGACGGCGGCCTTGCCGTAGACCTTGGCCTCGTGCTTGTAGATCAGGTCCGGGTTGGTGCAGCGGATGAACTGACCACTGATCGGGAAGCCGCCGAAACCCCTGGCCTCCTTGATGCCCGCCTTCTGCAGCAGCGGCAGCGCACCGCCGCCGGCGCCGACGAAGACGAATTTACTGATGAGCGTGCGGGTTTGGCGGGTGCGCAGGTTGCGCACCTTGACCAGCCAGGAACCGTCGGACTGCTTGGTGAGGTTGCGCACCTCGTGACCGAAGGCCAGATCGACACCGGAGCGGCCGAGGTAGGCCAGCAGTTCGCTGGTGAGCGAACCGAAGTCGATATCGGTGCCCTCATCGGTCCAGTTGAGCGCGATCGGATCGGAGAAGTCGCGGCCCCTGGCCATCAGCGGCAGCCGCTTGGCGAATTCGTCGGGGCTGTCGATGTATTCCATCGTCGAGAACAGCGGATGCCGCGACAGCGCCTCGTACCGCTTGCGTAGGTAGTCGACGTTGTCCGCGCCGTGCACGAAGCTGACGTGCGGGATGGGGTTGATGAAGGCGGAGGGATCGCCGAGGATGCCGTTCTCCACGCCGTAGGACCAGAACTGGCGCGAGACCTGGAAGCGCTCGTTGATGTCGATGGCCTTGCTGATATCGACCGAGCCGTCCGGATTCTGCGGGCTGTAGTTCAGCTCGCATAGTGCCGAGTGTCCGGTGCCCGCGTTGTTCCACGGATCGCTGCTCTCGGCGGCGGCCGCGTCCAGCCGCTCGAACAGGGAGATCGACCATTCCGGCTGCAACTGCCGAAGCAGTGCGCCGAGAGTGGCACTCATGATGCCGGCACCGATGAGTACTACATCGGTCTTTTCAGTGATGGCAGCGTTCGGCACGGGTAGATCGACTTCCTTGTCCTTCTGCGCACGCCCACCCCCACGGTGGGCCTGCTGGGCACGGGCGCTATGTGGTTGTTGCGAGTCCTGCGTGACTCGGCGGGGTGTAGGTTACCCGCCGTTCACCTAGCCCAATTGTGCACCTCACCTGTTCGAAGTCCGGCAACGAACCCAACGAATGTGACATACATTCCTTCCGGGCTTCGATCTTCGAAACGGCGCTGACGTCGCCTACATTGATCGTTGTGACGAACGAAGTCTCGCTCAGCGTGTCCGATATCACGGCCCCGGCCACCGAGCGCTGGCAGCCCGATGTCCTCGGCGCGGGCTATGAGCAGCGCACTCTGCCGCTCGGTCCGGACCCCGATGGTGAGGGCGAGGCCGTGGCAACCCTCGTTCGCTATACCCCCGACACCGATGCCGCCGCTAGCGATCGCTTGCGGGTCACTCGAAACGACACAGCCACCGAGCCCGCGGTGCTCTACGTGCACGGTTTCACCGACTACTTCTTCCAGCAGCATCTTGCCGAACACTTCGCCGGGCGCGGGCATCGCTTCTACGCGCTGGATCTACGCAAGTGCGGTCGCTCGCTGCGGGAGGGCCAGACGCCGCACTACGTCACCGATCTGGCGCTCTACGACGCCGAACTGAACGAGTCGCTACGCATCGTCCAGGAGGAGGCGGGCGACAACGTGCTGCTGGTCGCGCATTCGACCGGCGGACTCGTCGCGGCGCTCTGGCTGGACCGGCTCAACAAGACGAATGGCACGGCCAAATCGGGCATCGTCGGGCTGGTGCTCAACAGCCCGTGGTTCGACCTGCAGGGTCCCTCGTACTACCGGACCATCGGCACCCCGGTGATCAGGTTGCTCGGCCGGTTCCGGTCGATGTTCGAACTACCCGGCGCCAAGATCAGCTCCTATGGTGACAGCCTGCACCACAGCGTCGCGGGCGAGTGGCATTACAACCTGGATTGGAAACCGCTCGCGGGCTTCCCGGTCCGGTTGGGCTGGTTGCGCGCGATTCGCAACGGGCACGCGCAACTGCAGGCGGGTCTGTCGGTCGGCGTGCCCGCGTTGATTCTGCGTTCGCGCATCACGAAATTCGCGCGCAAATACGGTCCGGCCGTCGATGTGGCGGATGCGGTGCTCGATGTGCGCCAGATTCAGCGCTGGTCGGGCTGCCTGGGCGATCGGACCAATATCGTCCCGATCGACGGCGCGCGCCACGATGTCTTCCTGTCCTCGGCCGAACCGCTGACCAAGGCCTTCGCCGAACTAGACAGCTGGCTGGACTGGTTGACGGTTTTTCGCAAGAAGACCGCGGGTTCACCAGAGGCTGGTGCGTAACACGATCTCGGTGGCCAATTCGTGGTCGGCCTCGGTCGCCACATTGTCGACATCGATCTCCACCACCCGGAATTCGCCGTAGACGTAGCGACCGGAGGCATCGGCGACCGAACGCGGCAGATTCTTGGTGACCAGCACGGTGGCGGCGACCTCCACCGGTCGACATGTCGGGTCCGCCACGGTGCCGTCGGCGGCGGGTATCGCGGGATGGCCGCGGTCGGCGACGACAAGGCTGATGAACCGGCCGAATCCACCCGCGCAGACCTGCCAGCCCAACTGCGCGCCCGCGCCGCGTCCGGCGACATTCACCCAGGGGATGCCGAGTTCGTCGAGGATGGCGTGCACGCCCGCCGGATCCAGGTCCGCCACCGATTCCACCGCGATGGTGCGCAGGTCCGAGGTGTGCAGGCGCGCACACACCTGGTCGTAGACGTCGACCGGATCACCGGCATCGGGCAACAGCAGCACGCTGTGCCGAGACTCCGGGCCGTCGACCCGTACGGTCCATGCCCGGTCACCGACCGTGATCCGCCGAGATTTCATGCCGGAGTACGCTACACGCCCGAACTGAACGGGACCGCGTGTCAGTTACCCGCGAGTCAGGAACATAAACATTTCGGTTATTGTCCGCGCAGGTCAGAGGGGACTGCTGCCGACTGCCAGGCCGGAGACGATGGTCGGCGGATCGGCAGGTCCGCCGTCGGTGAGCAGGCGTTCGATGTGGGCGATATCGAGGTGCTGTTCGATCAGGTCGGCGAGCAGGTCGAGTTGGGACGAGCGGATCGCGGCTACCGAAATGTTGTCGGCGACGACGAAACCGTGCCGCCCGGCGTGGGCGGCGACTATGCGGAGCCAGGAGCGACGGAACTCATCCGATTCCAGTAGGCCATGCAGGTGGGTGCCCCAGATCGCCCCGCGCACTGTGCCCTCGGGTGTACTGTCCACCTCCAGCCAGGCCGGATCACCGCTGCGCTCAACACGACCGTGGTGAATCTCGTAGCCGTGCACGGGAATTCCGTTACCCCGTCCGGCACTTCGCCGCAGCACCTTCGGATCGGCGAATTCGATCTCCAGATCGAGCAGACCCAACCCCGCGACCGTCCCCGCATTCGATTCGACCCGATCGACGATGCGACTGCCGAGCATCTGATATCCACCGCAGATGCCGAGAACCGGCCGACCCGCTACGGCCCTGGCCCTTAGCGCATCGGCAATTCCGGTGCGCCGCAACCACTCCAGATCCGAAACGGTCGCCTTGCTGCCCGGCAGCACCACCAGATCCGCATCGGCAAGCCGGGACGGGTCGCTGACCCAGCGCACCGCGACACCGGGCTCACACGCCAGCGCTTCGACATCGGTGGAATTGGAGATGCGCGGCAGACGGATGGCGGCGACCGTGAGCCATTCGGTGCCGCGCGGCGGGCCGGAGCGGCCGACCGGTGCGTCGGCGATGGTGCCGAAGGAGTCTTCCGCGTCGATCCACAGTTCGTCCGCGTACGGGATGACGCCGAGGGTCGGGCGCCCGGTCAGCTCGGTGAGCCGATCGAGTCCGGGACGCAGCAACTCGACATCACCGCGGAACTTGTTGACGATGAATCCGGAAATCAGTTGCTGGTCTTCGGGTTCCAGTACCGCAACGGTGCCGAATAGGTGCGCGAGCACGCCGCCGCGGTCGATATCGCCGACCACGAGGACCGGTAGTCGCGCCGCCTGGGCCAGACCCATATTCGCCAGATCGGTGGCGCGCAGGTTGATTTCGGCGGGCGAACCCGCGCCCTCGCAGATCACCACATCGAATTCGGTGCGCAGCGAATCCAGTTCGGCGGTAACGACTTCGCGCAGATCCTGGCGGTGCTGGAAATAGTCGCGCGCGCCGACGGTGCCGATTGCCTTGCCGCGCACCACGAGTTGGGAGCGTCGGTCGCTGCCGGGTTTGAGCAGGACCGGGTTGAACCGCACGCTCGGCTCCAGCCCACACGCTGCCGCCTGCAGCGCCTGCGCCCGACCGATCTCGCCGCCGTCGAGGGTGACCACCGAGTTGTTCGACATGTTCTGCGCCTTGAACGGCGCGACTCGAACGCCGCGCCGGGCGAGCATGCGGCAAAGTCCGGCCACTACAACGCTTTTCCCCGCGTCGGAGGTTGTTCCGGCGATCAGCAGCGCGCCTTTCAATGCGCTGGCTCCGTCAGCGGTGCGTACGCCACATCCTCGGCATCGCACCGCGCACGAGCCGACCCCGGGCACGCGCGCGCATGACGGGCTCGCATCACGGCAGGGTCAGGATCTCGGCGCCCGCCTCGATCACGACCCAACAGCGCGAGCACAGAACTGCGCGGTCCACACGTCACGGCAGGGTCAGGATCTCGGCGCCCGCCTCGATCACGACCCAACAGCGCGAGCACAGAACTGCGCGGTCCACGCGTCATGGCAAGGTGAGAATTTCGGCGCCCGTGTCGGTCACGACCAGCGTGTGTTCGAATTGCGCTGTCCACTTGCGATCCTTGGTGACCACGGTCCAGCCGTCGTCCCAGATCTCGTAGTCGATACCGCCGAGGTTGATCATCGGCTCGATGGTGAAGGTCATGCCGGGCTCGATCACCGATTCGATGGCGGGCTGGTCGTAGTGCAGGATGACCAGGCCGCTGTGGAAGGTGGGGCCGACACCATGCCCGGTGAAATCGCGCACCACGCCGTAGCCGAACCGGTTGGCGTAAGACTCGATGACGCGCCCGATCACATTGAGTGCCCGGCCCGGCCGAACCGCCTTGATCGCCCGCATCGTCGCCTCATGCGTGCGCTCGACCAGCAGTCGCACCTCCTCGTCGACATCACCGGCCAGGAAGGTCTTGTTGGTGTCGCCGTGCACGCCGTCGATGTAGGCGGTCACATCAATGTTGACGATGTCACCGTCCTGGATCACCGTCGAGTCCGGAATGCCGTGGCAGATCACCTCGTTCAGCGAGGTGCAGCACGACTTCGGAAAACCCTTGTAGCCCAATGTCGATGGGTATGCGCCGTGGTCGCACATGTACTCGTGCGCGATCCGGTCCAGCTCATCGGTGGTGACCCCGGGCGCGACCGCCTTGCCCGCCTCTTCGAGCGCCTGTGCGGCGATCTTGCCCGCGATCCGCATCTTCTCGATGGTCTCGGCCGTCTGCACCCAGGGTTCGCTGCCCTCGTTCACGGTCTTCTTCCACGCATACTCCGGACGCTCGATCGAGCGCGGAACCTCACGGGTGGGCGAGAGCGTGCCGGGAACAAGCGGCTGGCGGGTACGCACTGACATGGACCAAGAGTATCCGCACCGGTCAGCGCGCATTGTCCTTGCCCGCGCCACGAACCCGCGGTCCATAGATGGAATAGTTGCGGACCATGGTCCGTTTAGGCTAGTGGTTGGCGTAGAAACTACACACGAACAGGACTCGAGCTGTGGAACTGGGACTCACGACTTTCGCGGAGCTATACCCGGTCGGCGACCGACCTGCGCCCACCGCGGCCGAACGGCTGCGCGAGGTCGTCGACGAGGCGGTCGCCACCGAGCGCGCCGGACTCGATGTCTATGGCGTCGGCGAACATCACCGCAAGGATTTCGCGGCATCCGCTCCCGCGGTCGTGCTGGCCGCAATCGCGGCACGGACCGAGCACATTCAGCTGACCAGCGCGGTGAGCGTGTTGAGCTCCGATGATCCGGTACGGGTGTACCAGGATTTCGCTACGCTGGACGGACTCTCGAACGGTCGCGCCGAGCTGATGGCCGGACGTGGTTCGTTCACCGAGAGCTTTCCGTTGTTCGGTTACGACCTGAGCGACTACGACGAGCTGTTCGAGGAGAAGCTGGCGCTACTGCTTCACATTCGCGCGGACGAACCCGTGACCTGGAACGGCAAATTCCGTGCCCCGCTGCGCGATGCGGTGATCTACCCACGCACCGACAACCGGCCGCTGCCGGTCTGGATCGCGGTGGGCGGCAGCCCGGAATCCGTGGTCCGCGCCGGACTGCTCGGCTTACCGCTGGCGATCGCGATCATCGGGGGTCAGCCCGCTCGCTTCAAGCCGCTGGTGGACCTATACCACCGCGCGCTCGAAGAGGGCGGCCACGAGAAGCAGCCGGTGGCAGTGCACGCGCACGGCTATATCGCCGATACCGACGAACAGGCCGTCGCCGACTTCTACGAGCCGTATGCCGGGGCGATGAGCACCATTGGGCGCGAACGCGGTTGGGGCCCGATGACCCGCGCGCAGTTCGATGCCCTGCGCTCCCAGAGCGGTTCGCTCTTCGTCGGCACGCCGGACTATGTCGCCGAAAAGATCACCGATATCCGTGACACCCTCGGCCTGGACCGCTTCATGCTGCACACCAGCGTCGGTACGCTGCCGCATGAAAAGGTGCTGCACAATATCGAATTGCTCGGCGCGAAGGTCGCACCCCAGCTGCGCTGAAGAACCCTCACGAGGTCAGAACGTTCTGCCGGTGCCGGGGTTGCGGTGTCGGCAGCACGGTGAGAATTCCCAAATCCGGTCGCGCAGGCGTTGTAAAACCTTGCCGGTCACGGTTTTCGGCTGCGCGGAAAGCCATACGATGGCCCCATGTCAGCACTGCCCCTGATCTTCACCGCAGGCTGGGCGAGCGGGGTCAATGCCTATGCGGTGGTCCTGCTGCTCGGGCTATTCGGCGTGACCGGTCTATCCGATGACGTGCCCGAGGCGCTGCAGCGCACCGATGTGCTGATCGCCGCCGGTGTGTTGTTCCTCATCGAGGCCGTCGCGGACAAGGTCCCCTATCTCGACAGCTTCTGGGATGCGGTGCACACCATCGTGCGCCCCGCAGCGGGTGCGGTCGTCGCCGCACTACTCGCAGGCCAGGACGGATCGCTGCCCCAACTGGCAGCCGGTGCGGTCGGCGGAACCACTGCCCTGGCAAGTCATCTCGTGAAGGCCGGGACACGGATGGCGATCAACACCTCGCCAGAGCCCGCGAGCAATATCGTGATGAGTCTCGTCGAGGACCTGACCGTCGGCGGCATTGTCACCATCGCGATCTTCCACCCGGTCGTGGCGGCCATCTGCGCGGGCACACTGCTGGTGATCGGTGTGATCCTGGTGTATCTACTGGCGAGCCGGATCCGCCGCTACCGCATTCGCCGCAGACAGCGCCGCGAGGCCAAGCGCGCCGCGGCCGTCTAGGCCGGTTTGCGCCACACCAGCGAGTAGCGCCAAAAGACCAGCCGCCGCACCCGCGCACCGGGCAGAATCGACGCGACCCGCGCCCGCACCTGCCGCGTCGTCAGCGGCGGATCGAGCACAACCGGCATGACATCGTGGGTCGCCTCGACCGCATACCAACTCCCCCGCCCACGCGCCCGAAGAATCCGAAACACGATCCCGAACAACCGATGCCCGATCATGGCCGCCAACTCGACGGGCAATTCCCGAAGGAGATCAGGCCGGGGCAATGCCACAGCGGCGATCACCCCGCCCGGCCGTACTGCTCGCGCCAACACCGGCAGCACCTCATCGAGCGGCATATGGTGCAACGTGCTGATCGATACGATCGCGTCGTAGGAACCCTCGGCGAGCGGCGCTGTCAGCACATCCCCGAGGATGCAGCCGACATTGTCCGGCGTCGCCTGCTTCGCGGCATCGATCATCATCGGTGACCGGTCGATCGCATCGACATGCTCAGCCCGCCGCGCAAGTTCTCCCGCGAATGCCCCGGCCCCACAACCAACGTCCAACACCCGAGTACACGGGGCGGGCAGCTGCCGCATGAGAAAACCTTGGTAGTAAGCGTTATGGCTCCAATTGAGCTTGCTCATCGAAAACACCTTGCCACGCGTGTGCCGAAAGTTCAGCCGCGCCCGAGTTTATGTTCCGATCGCGGCGGAATTCCGTTGCGGGGCAGAGGATATTGATCGGCCCCCTGCTGCGCGGCGGGTGATCGACACTGAGCTGGCACGAACTCGGATGGTCCGGGTGCCATTCTTCGATCACACCATTGGAGACAGTATGACCGAGTCGGTCATCCAGCTGCCCACCGCTGGAGAAACGGTTCTCGAAACCTATGAGCGAATCGCTCGACGCGGGCCACTGGTTCCGATCGAGCTGACCGGCGGCGTCGCGGCTTGGAGCGCGGTGAGCTATCGGGCGGTGAGCGAGGTGCTCGCGGGCGACGGCACAATCTTCAGCAAGAACGCCCAGAAGTGTCCGGCGCTGCACGATGGCACCATTCCAGCGGATTGGCCGATGCGCGCGTTAACCGATATCGACCATATGCTGAACAAGGACGGCGAGGACCATCGGCGGTTACGCAAGACGATCAGCGCCGCATTCACACCCGCTCGGGTGGCCGGGCTCGAGCCCCGGATTCACCAGATCGCCAACGAAATCATCGATGACTTCGCCGACGAACAGGGCGAATTCGACCTCGTCCAGCGATTCACTACCCCGTTTCCCGTGCGGGTGATCTGTGAACTGTTCGGTGTGGAGAAGGCGGACCGCGCCCGAATCCGGGACTGGTCCACCACGATCGTGTCGCACACCAGCACCATTGAGCAGATGCAGACGGCGATGGGGGAGATGATCGCGTTCTTCACCGAGCTCATCGAGGGCAAACGACGCGAGCCGGGCGACGACCTCACCTCCGCCTTGATTGCGGCCAATACCGACAATCTGACCACCGACGAGTTGGTCAATATGCTGTGGTTGGTGATCGTGGCCGGACACGAGACAACCGTGCACCTGCTGGCCAACGCGATCATCGCCCTCAGTGAGAACCCCAGGCAACTGGACAAGGCCCTCACCCAGGACCGCTGGCCGGATGTGGTCGAGGAGGCATTGCGTTACCGGTCGCCGGTGTACAGCGCGAATCTCCGTTATGCCCAGCAGGATGTCACCATCGCGGGCGTCGACCTGCCGAAGGGGGCGATCGTCATCTGGTACGGCGGTGTCGGACGGGACCCGCAGCACTACCCGAAGGCCGATGTCTTCGACATCGATCATGATCACCGCGGTCAGCTGGCCTTCGGGCGCGGGCCGCACATCTGCCTCGGCGCTCCGCTGGCCCGGCTGGAAGCACGTATCGCGCTGTCCACGCTGTTCAACCGCTTCCCGCTGTTACATCTGACGCAGGACTCGGCGTCGCTTCCGGTCAGCCCGCAAATCCTCACCGCGGGCCCGCTGACTCTGCCGGTGCGGTTGTATCCATCCGAATGACCGCCGGTGTCGGCTGGTCGATGGTCTCGGCCAGCCGGCGTTTGCGGAATTCTCTCGGGGTTTCGCCGTAGCGCGTCTTGAACGCGGCGGAGAACCACGTCACGGTGAATCCGCTGCGCTCGGCGATCTCGCCGATTGTCAGTGTGGTGCCCGGGTTTTCGAGCATGGCGCGCGCCGCACGCAATGATTCATCCTGGCGCACTTCACGATACGTGGTTCCGGCGTGCTCGAGCGCGATGCGTAACTGCCGTGGCGACCAGCTCAACGCCCGCGCCACCGCGGCCAGCCGCAGATCGGCGACCCCGATATTGTCGCGCACATACCGGCGCACCGCCTCAGCCGTCTCGGCCAGATGTGCCCGTTGCGGACTGCTATCGCCGACGGCCATCATGCACAGCAGCTCGGTGGTCCGGTCGCAGACCGCATTGAATTGCCGGCCGGTGAGCCGGGATCGCTCGGCATGGGTTTCGCGGATCATGGTGCGGGCGATGCGCCCGAGTCCGGATTCGAGGTCGAATACCGGTCGGCGCGTACCCAACGGTGCTATCGCGTGGTCGACGTCGGTGCGCGGGATCTGGAAGCCGAATGCCACCGAGCTGGGTACCCATAATCGCAGCCTCTGGTCCAAGCCCGTAAGAACAGCCTGTCCCGGTGCGACACAAGTGATTTCGTGATCATCGGCGACAGTGAACGAGCCGCGCTCCGGGATCACCAGCCAGTAGAAGTTCTCGGCGGGCATCCGGCGGATGTGTGACGGCGTGCGGAAGGCCTGTCGGTCGCCCGGCTGATCCCAGCGCAGCAGGTTGTAGCTCGTCGTGTGCTGCGTGATCAGCGTGACCTGCCACTGGCTCCGATCTCGGTACCGGTGGTCCATCGGAACGATGCTGTTGGCCACAGCGGTCCATTCATCGACACCGGTCACGTACAGTTCGTCGTATCTCATGTCGACACACTCCGATCGCCTCGACGAATAACGATATCCGCCCTGCTCACGGTGAACAATCGGGTGGATTCGCCGACCGAATATCCTGCCCTACAGCCGAACTCGCGTATCGACAATCTTCCCGATAACACAAGTTTCCTGCCCCGAAACATAAAATGGGTGGGCGGGCCGACCGCACTGCCGAGCGACTGCCTTCTACTCGGACTCCGACCGGGCACGTAAGCTCTCTGCCCCACAACGGAATTGCGTGCGCTCGCCGATCGTCGAGTTCGGGCGACTGCCCGGCCACGTTGACACAGGTCCGGCTCGCGGGTTACGCATGAGTCATGCACAACGACCGGCGAATCTGATCGTGGGCACGCTACTGGCCTTGGTTTCCGCATTGAGCTATGGGCTGTCGGATTTCGTGGGCGGAGTCGCGTCACGGCGCATCGGATTCGGGCGTGTTGCCCTGTTGGGCCAGCTCGGCGGGTTCGTCGCCACTGCCCTCGTCGGTCCGTTCGTCTCCCACACAGCGCCTCAGCCGATGGATCTCGGATGGGGAGCACTATCCGGTGTCGGGACCGGTATCGCGATGACCTTCCTGTTCCGCGGAATCAGCCGCGGGGCAATGTCGGTGGTGGTACCGGTCAGCGCCGTCGGTGGTGTCGCGCTGCCGGTTCTGATCGGAACCGCCCTGCTCGGTGAACATCCGGCACCATTGGCGTGGGTCGGGATCGTGCTCGCACTGCCCGCGCTCTGGCTCGTCGCGGGCGGCACCACCGGCAGCGGTCCGATTGTCGGTGCCGCCATCGGTGACGGACTGATCGCCGGTCTCGGCATCGCCGTGCAGTATCTGGCGCTGGCACAAGCCGCGCCATCGGCCGGAATCTGGCCGGTGACGGCGGGCCGGGCCGCGGCCGTCGTCCTCGTCGCCCTGCTCGCATGGCAACTCGCATCCGAATCCGGGGATACCGCACCGGCCCAACGACATCGAAACGACCTCTTAGCCGCATGTTCCGGCATCCTCGCCGCCGTAGCGCTGGTGTCCTACCTACTCGCGACCCGGACTCAGTACCTGGCCGTCGCAGTTGTGCTGTCTTCGCTCTATCCGGTAGTCCCGGTAATTCTGGGCGTGTCCGCCCTGAAGGAGCGACTGCGCCGAGGCCAGGTCATCGGGCTGGCCGCCGCATTGATCGCCAGCACGATCATCGCCACTTCCTGATACGGCTCAATACGGGATGCTGCTCACAGCAACTGGGACAGCATCATGAACCCGACGGTGATCGCAAGGACAGATGCGAGCCGATAGCCGCATACCGAGCGTTCGGCCGGTACCGATGTGCTCGGCCCGCTGTCTTCACAGGGCAATCTGAAAAGGGTTCCGTTCCAGGGGCGCTCGACATATATTCGAATGCGTGTTCGAAGCACTGAGCGGAGTCGGTGCAACCTCGGTCCCGCCGGTTCGGCGCTATCCGATGCATCGGACATATCCTCACAGCACGGATCGAACGGTGGCGCGATAGAGGGGGTTCTCGAAGGATGGCGGTACAGGCGACGAAGTTGTTGCGGGATATCGAGCCGTTGACGGCAGCCGAGCGACAGCATGCGATCGCGGCGGGGGCGTTGCGTTTGGCGGGGAGGCCTGAGCTCTGGCAGCTACTCGCCGAGCTGGCGGGGCGGGGGTACTACGAGCGGATCATCGCGATTCGTATGGCTGCGGTCGTCGCGGACGTCGCGGTCGTCGCGGACCATGAGCATCTGCTGGCCGAACTCGATTCGGGCGGACCGGAATTCGGTACGCGAGCGGTTGTCGGGCTGGTGCGGACGGGCGTAGATCCCGAAGTGCTGATCGAGCGGCTGCCCCGGATGTCACAGCGGATACGGCGAACCATGTATCGAGCCCTCGGCTACGGTCAGCGCTCCCAACTCGCCGATCCCCTGCTCCCGCAAGTGCGACGCTGGTTCGGCGATGCCGAGGCCGCGCGGGTACTGCCGAATTGCTCACCTCCGGTGGTCGCCAAGTATTTGCCCGAACTCGATTACGCGGTCGAGAACTGGGCAGCGTTGGGCCGCAGGCATATCGATGCGGTCCTCGACCATGTCGAAGGACTGGCAGCGGAAGCGGGCGAGTCGGATTGGCCGAATCTGTGGCGATGGATTGCGGCCGGATCCGTCCCGGCCGCCCAACGCCACCCGGATCGGCTGCTCGCCCTCGCTACCAGGGCAGTCCGGTACACCTCGATCTATGAACTGAGTTCGGCGGCCGGACAACTCGCCCGGCACGACCCGGCCCGGGTTGCCGAGCTGATTCTGGATCCGACCGCCAATGGCACCGGCTTGAGCGGAACCGCCCTGTGGCGGGCACTGGGCGGACTACCCGACGATCGGCTGGTCGCACTGGGCACGGTCTACTCCGGATACCAGCGCGACCGGTTTCTGCGCGCACTTCCGCTGGCCCGCCGCACCATCGTGGTGCGGCAGGTCTTCGCCCGAACCGGCGTCGATCCGGACCAAGTCCCGATGACCGCGCTCGATGCCCTACCGCACCAGGAACGTACGGCCCTCGCGCGAGAACTCCTCGACCGGCCCGGTGGGGCCGATGTGCGCGCGGTCCGCGAACGGTTGATCGCTCGTCTGCCCTGGAACGAAGCCGAACCGATATTGGCCGAGGCAATTCGACGCTCGACCGCGGATGAGCGGGCGCAGGCATACCCGCTGTTCATCATGGCGGCCGCGGGCACTCGCGATCCCGCGGTCGTCGCCACCATGCTCGAATCCCTGCGCCGCCTGCGCAATGAACAGGACCCGGTGCGCTACACCGCACTCCAGGCGGTCAACAACCTTCCGCCATCACTGCTGCGCGCCGAACACCTCACCGTCCTCGAACAACTCGGCACCGAGGCACTGCAAGCGCGCGACTGCTCCTACCCGACCAGGACGACCATCTCCGGACTGGCACGAACCCTGCTCCGCCGCGGCGTCGAGATCGATGACCCATCGTTCACCGACACCGCACTGCGCCTGATCGAAAGCCTTGCGACCCACGCGGTTTTTCCCGATCTGAATGACCTGGACCGATCGCTGCCACATGGCACGGAACAGCGGATCTTCGCGGCACTTCGCCGACGAATCGACAATGACGCCGCCCGCGACCAATGGCGCCTGACCCTCGATTTGGCCGATGGCCTCAACAAGCGCTCGTGGAAGATCCCTGCCCTGCAACAACTCCTGATACGAGCATGCGGAGCTCGCGACGACCAGGTGGTCCGGCGGGCGGTGCGACTGGCACTGAGCAATCCGTCCACTCGCGACCAGACCCTCACCACCTTGCTCAACCGGGACCGCTCCCTGATCACGCTGGATATCGTGCAGCGGCTGATCGCCACCCGACGCACCGATCTACTCGATTCGCTCCTCGGCTCCGCGACCCCCGGCCGCTTCGCATCGCCGAAAGTGCGGTTGGTGCCCGACTTCTACTCGGGATTCGACCGCTGGACTCCACCGCAGGTCGAATCGTATGCCCGACTGCTGACCAGCCACTTCGAGTCGAAGAAGTCATCGCAATACGAGAAGGTGCGGGCGGTAAGGATTTTGGGTCGGTTGCCGGGCAGCGCGGACCGCCTCGCGGAATACACCGAGCATCCCGATATTCCCATCGCCGAGGCGGCACTTACCGCATTGGGACGCAGCGACCAAACCGAAGCGGCAATCGAATTGCTCGCCCGCCACGTCGACACCGATCGAGCGCGTGCGGCGGTCAGCAGCATCGCGACCTGCGCTAAAAGCCTCGGCCCCGATAAGGTTGCGAACGCTGTCGCACCACTCGTCGACTCCCCCAAGATCACCTCACGCAAGGAAGGCGTCCGGCTGCTCGCCGAACTGCACGCCCCCGACGCGATGGATGCGCTCCAAGCGCTGTGGGCGCAGCCGGATCAGCACCGCGATGTCCGTCGCGCCGTAGTCTTCGCCTGCCGCTGGCTATTGGACACCGACGCGGCCTGGCAAATATTCGCCGATGCCGCAGCCGATCCCACGGTCGCGGATGAAATCCTGAACCTGAGACCGGAACTGCTCCCAATCGCCCAGCGCCACCGGATGGCCGAGCTGATCCGGCAGATAGCGAGCGGCACCGACAGTCAACTCGCCGCTCGGGCAATCCCGGTACTGCACCGCTGGAGCCGCTGGAGTCCGCCCGACACGGCGATAATGTTGGCGCACCGGATCTGCGATCTCGATGAACTCGGCCTGTGGTTACCCGCCACCCAGGCGCTCGTCGACAATATCGCTACCACCGCAGATGATTCGGCGCTGACGGCCGCCGTCGATCGGCTACTGGCAGGGGGCGATCACGTCATCCCGGGACGGGACCTACCTGCCGTACAGCGCCTGGTCGGACTGACCGCCGCACTCGGCACGGCGGCCGAACGCTCCGATGCTGCCAGGTCCGCGGCGAGCGCCCTCGCCGATCGGTTGTCGACCGAGCCGTTCTGGCGCGAATCGGCCATCAATCTGTATCTGGCCCAAATTCGCTGGGCGGAAAGCAAACCGACCGCGCGGTTGATTCAGCAAGCAGGTGCGGTCGCGACTGGCGCGCTGGTCGACTATCCCGCGCGGCGAGTGGAGGCGACGTTGCCGAGCGTGCTGCGCACCGCACGGCCGGAGACAATGCATGCCATCGCGGGCACCCTATCCCGTAGCGACGAATTGGCCGGCCTGCTTGCCGCGGTGACGCTGATCCAGCAATGCGGGAATCACTTCGGTTGGTCGACACCGTGGGTCGATCTGCTCGCGGCACTGCGCGCACATGACACGATCGATATTCGCGTCGCGGCGGCAGCGGTCTGGATGGTTGCCGAATGAGTTCGGACACTGTCGAATTCGCTATTAACGGTGAATTCGTGGCGGGCGTGCCGCGCCAGTCGACCACGCGGCACGCCGGGCGGGGCGCCCCGTTGCGCCCGCCGTCACTGTGCCGGCGACGTTAGCTTCCGGGTCGGGCCATTGGTCGGATAACGCCGACCCGGGACGTCGCCAATTGAGCAGTAACGCTGTCGGGGCAGTGTCACTATTGCGGACGGAGGTCGCCGTCAGGACTTCACTGTTCAGGCAAACGGCGGCGGCCACCGGCCACGTCGGTCACCAGATCAGTGTAGCCGTCGACGAGTTCTGCCAAGTGGTACCAGTGTTTATGGGTATTGTCGCTGCGCGCGCCGTCGACATCGATGGCGGTGTTGGCGTCTACCCAACTGCGCGCCATCCGATCCACCACCGCGCCGAGGCTCTCGGTATGTAGCGAGGCACCATTGCGATGCTGCGGGATCTCCTGAGCAATCCACTCGTTGATATCATCGATGAGTTCACTACGACGGCAATCGATTTCGGCCACGAGATTCATGTCCTGAATCTCGGCACGGCGTGCGTGCAGTTCGGCGAGAGCGTGTGCGGAACGCAGTAATTCACGATCTTGAAAACGTCGTCCCTGGAATGCACACAATATCTGCGGAGCGGTCGGCAGCACCCCCACCGTAGGCGCGCTCATCGCCGTACTCCGAATTCACCCGACACCAACGCGCTTTGTACCAACATGATTGGCTCTCGATTCGGTAATCCCGGTCATCGGATCGGTTCTTCACAACTAGCGTAGCTGGATCATGCTCTTACAAATGCAAGAACGCAAGAGTGCGTTCTCATTGCTGCGGTCACGACCCTGATCACCGAGTAGCGAGCCCACAGCCAGTTGGTGACAACGACTTTCACGCTCGATACTCGCCAGGAGCTGGGCCGGTGGCCAAGAGTTTGCCACATCATCGGCCCGCGCGTGGGCAGTATGCGATCGCCGCCTGCGGCCGGTGAGTCCCGAGGTAACTAGTTACCCCACCCGCTGGGCGCGAGGATCGTCTCCCACGTCGGTAGCGCCAGATCCGGGTGACGCAGCCGCAGGATCTCGCCGAAAGTGTGCCCAGCGGCGCTTGTTCGGATTCGCGACGGTCTGCGCTTCGATGGCCGCCGTGAGCGCACGGGTACCGCCCAGTCACGGATACGCGCGGTAGACCCGATCGGCGTATCCCGGCTGGCAGATCGGCCGGACCGGCCGCGACGTCGATCCCGATGCCCGACACCGCGATCCAGATCTCCGCCGGACGCCGACGCCGGAAGACCTGCGACTCGTTGAGCCGGTGGTATGCGCGGCAATCCCGTCCCGCACGATATCCACTCGCCCATCGGTGCGGCTGTGTCCTCGAGGAAATTCACAGCGAAATCCGCGCCGTCCATTTCGAATCGCTGCGCACCGTTGGCTATTTCGGCGAGGCCGAGATCGTCCAGTACACAAATCAGGAACATCAGTTCTTCGTCGTAGTCCGCGCCGGGGCGGATACCGGCCTGCTCGGTGAGCGCACGCCCGAAAAAGATAGCCGCGCACATTGTGATTTCGCAGCGGTGTCGCCAGCTCCCGCGTGACCAACTCCTGTGTGGCACGAGCCAACGGAGTCGAGCGATGGATCAACGAATCTGGTTGTGCCGCACCATGTCTTGCAGCCACAGCGTGGTACCGGCCACTCCGACTCCGAGGACAGTGCGACGTTAAATAGGCATGGGTCAACTCCTGATCTATTCGTGCAGTGCCGAATTCGGAATAGTTCGCTACGAGGCGTGAAAGCGATGGCGATAATCGGTTGGCGTAGTGCCGAGTAATTTCAAGAAGATGCGCCGCATCTTCTCCTCGGAACCGAAACCACAGAGCCGCATAATGGTGGCCGCCCCGTCGGTTGACGATTCGAGCAATGCCTGGGCAGCCAACACCGCACCTGCTCGACGTAGCGGCCCGGCGATATTCCGATTTCCTTGGCGAACAACCGCATCAGTTGACGTCCACCGAGCGCAGCGCGCTCGGCCATGGCGGCAAGAGCGTGGTCGGCCGCCGGATCCGCGACCACGGCGTCGACCACCTGGCGCAGTCCGGGCGCGCACGGCGTGCCGATGCTGTTGCCGACGCTGAACTGGGATTGACGACCGGGGTCTGCACCGGAATACGACCAGATGTTTCGCAAGTGCGCGCAATTCAGCGCCGTGGTCCTCCTCCACGAGCGCGAGTGCCATATCAACACCCGGCCCGAAGGCAGCACCTGCACCGACCCGGCCACATCGAGCAGCAGCACACCGTCCGAATCCGCCACCACGATGTCGCCGTGCTCCACCGAACCCATGCCCCCGGTCGCGGGTAGGCGGCGCCGCGGCTACCAGGACGAATGCCCCACAGATCCGGCCGTCGACCGACGATCTGCCGCCAGGAGGCATACCGCACCGAAAACTCCGAACTTCATTGCTGCAAATGGCGGTAGTCTCTCACCACGCTGCGATTGCATATTCGCGGTGTATGGCGGGCACCTACTACAGACATGTACGCAAGAGTGCTATTGGGTGCGCCGGGCGAAAGGGTTGTCATGGCAGGCAAGCGCACAGTTCTCACCGCGGGTTTGCGGCGGCTCTCGGTGCTACTGACCGAGATGCGCGAACACGCGGGGCTCAGCAAAGAGGACGTCAGCGGCAAGACCGGCATCAATATCACCACGCTGTACCGCATCGAGACGGCGCAGGCGCGCCCGCAACGGCGCACGCTGATGGCGATGCTGGATCTCTACGACGTCACCGAACAGCAGCGCACCGATGCGCTCGAGCTCCTCTCGGACGCACTCAAGCCCGGCATGTCCCGCCCGTACGAGGCGACGCTGACCGAGGTGCACGCGGCCTATATCAACTTCGAATCCGAGGCGCTTTCAGCCCGGCACTACCAAACCTCCTACATCCCAGGGCTATTGCAGACTTCGGAGTACGCCGAGGCGGTCATCGACACCAATATGCCGAAGCTGGACAGCGACACGGTGTCGCACAATGTGCGGGCGCGGATGGATCGGGCCATGCATCTCACCAAGCCGGATCCGCTAGAACTGTGGGTGGTGCTCGACGAAGCGGCGATCCGGCGCATGGTCGGCGGCCCGGATGTCATGAAGGCACAGCTGAAGCGGCTGCTCGACGATTCGCAGATGAAAAACGTAATTCTGCAGATACTTCCGTTCAGCGCGGGGGTGCATCCGGGTATGGCCGGATCCTTCACGCTTTTGGACTTCAAGGATCCGGCCGATCCGGAGCTGGTGTATGTCGAGGGCATCGCGGGCGATCAACTGATCGAGGGCCATCCTCAGATCCGACGCTTCGGCATTATTTTCGACCAGTTGCGCGCCATGGCGCTCAGCCCGCGCGACTCCATGGCGCTGATCGACAAGGCCTCCAAAGAGATGAGCTGATCAGCTGCGGCTGGCCCGCCGATAGCCGACCGCCGCGGGAATCGAGAAGACGACGAGCCCACCGACACACCAGGCGATGGTGGCCAATAGCGAATCACGCACCGGGCCACCGAGGGACAGTCCACGCATGGTGTCGATTGCGTAGGACATCGGCTGATGCCGCACGATCGGCCTGGCCCACGCCGGGTAGGCGAACAGCGGCACGAACCCGGTACTGAAGAACATCAGCAGTGACGAGCCGAGCGAAACCGCCTCCACCAGTGCGGCTTTCGCACTGAACACGGCCACTGCGGTGACCAAGGTGGCGAAGGCGATGCCGTACAGCAGCGGCACACCGAACAGCGCGATACCAGCGAGCAGCCCCTGTTGGAATCGGAAGCCGAGCGCCACCCCCACCGCGTACATCACCGCGGTGCACAGCAGGATCCGGATCCCCTCCGCAACGATGCGGGCGGTGAGTCCGGATGCGCGGTGCACCGGCAGCACCCAGAAGCGGGCCAACAGACCCTCGTCGCGCTCGCGTCCGAGGGTGATGGCGCCGGCCACTGAACCGGACATCACGCCGACCAGAGCCACCATCGGCACCGAACCGTAGAGCGCGTTCTCTCCCGTGACGGACGAAATCTGTTGTCCGAGAACGGTATTGAATACGAAAAGCAGTAGCCCGGGAAAGACGAGCGACTGCACGACGGTCAACGGGTCACGCCACCAGCGCACCAAGAGCCGCTTGGTCTGGATCATCGTCTGCGGGATCAGCAAACGCCAGGTCTCGGTCCGACCGGTGACCTTGGGCAACGCCGGAGGATCCAGTACCCGAGTCATGACGACCTCCGTATCGAAATGAATACCGCTCCGACGCCGAACACCACGACGGTGCCGAGTGCCCAGGCCAGCGCGGGCCCGAAGATCGACCAGCCGACCACACCCGCGTGACCCGATGGGTCACCGGCCAGTGCCCGCAGCCCGTACACGTATTGCGAGACCGGCTGGTTGCGTGCGAAGCCCTGGATCCAGCTCGGGAATTGGCGGGCCGGCGCGAATCCGGTCGAGACCATGCCGAGAATCAACTGCGGCAGGATGAGCGCCTGGGTGGTCGCCTCCGGACTCTTGGTCACGCTGCCCAGCAGATCCGCGCCCAGGCACAGCGCCAGTGCTATCAGCATCGCGAACCCGATGAAACCGACGGTATCCCACCAGCTTCCATAGAAGCGGAAGCCGATCACATGGGCACACACCAGCGCCGCGGTCAGCGAGACCGCCGCCCGGTACATCGCGGCCGTGACCCGTGCCGCGAGCGGGACCGCCGAAACCATCGCCATCGATCCGAACCGCGTATTGAGCCCGTCCTTGGCATCGGAGGCCGCCCGGAACGCGGCCGTGATGGCGCAGAAGGCGACCGCCTGCATGACGATCATGGGCGTGAGGAACTGGGCGTAGCTGCTCAGCCCGTGCCCCTTAATGGTCATTACGAAATTCAGCGGCACATAGAAGCCGACGGTGAAGACCGTGGGCGCCAGCAGTGCGGTGATCAGCTCACCGTTGCGCCAGGACGGCCGGACCAGGCGACAGGTCAGCGCCCACCATTGCGCCACCGTCGCCCTACGTGGCGGTGGCGCGTCCACCAGCCGCTCGCTGCTCAGGCGGCGGGTTTCCCCGACGTCGCGTTCCTGCTGGACGGTGCTCGATACCGCGTCGCTACCGATGCTCATCTGCACGCTCCCATCCTGCGCGTCAACCGTGCTTGTCGGTGGGGAACCGGCTGTTCTCAGCATGTCGCACCCAACCGCAGCCGGTACAGCTTTCCGCACTCTTCGAGTACGTACCGCATGGTCGATCTCGCTCGCTTCGTCCCCTGCCCACCGAAATCGGGCGCGCCGCCGCCGTTCGGGGCGATCAGGTCGCCGTCCAATCTCGCCGCACCGACAACGTTTCGATACCGCCCCCGGGTGTCGGAACGGCACTCCGAGGGGGCGATGAATCCCACCAAGGTGTGTGCCGATTCGAGCCGAACGCTGCCCCATGGGCAGGTGAATTATGCAGTGTAGCTATCGTTTTCGACGGAATGTCCGATTCGCGAGGTGACTACCGCGCACCGGGTGAGTAATGTATGCCCCGATGACCAGCATGGAAGCTCGTTTCCGTGAAGCAGCGCGGACCGTGCCCCTCCCCAGTCCTTGGAATCTGTCCGCCTACCTCGCAAATGTCGCCGCGCACCGTGGTCGCTCCATCTCAGTGCAGCCGATCCCCGCGGCCGCGCTCGCGGACATCGGCTGTCGTGGCAGCGGACTCTGGATGGCGCGCGGTCACGACGACATCATCGTCTACGACGCGTCCGCCACCGAGCGCAATGCGGATCACATCATCCTGCACGAGGTCGGCCACATGCTGCTCGGGCACGGCAAGGAAGGTACAGGGGCGGGCGAGCCGATCACACCGTCGCTGGCCGCACTGCTGCCGTCCATCTCACCGTCGTCCATCAAGCACCTACTCGGCCGCGAGCATTTCGGTGCCGACCGCGAACGGGAAGCGGAGGTCTTCGCCGATATGACGATGGTCTACGCAACCCTGCCGCGCCGCCCGGCACGTTCGTTCCGACTTTTCGGGCGCGGACGCTAGCCGCCGGGTAAACGGCGGGTGCCCTCGCGTAGTCCGTCGATGAGATCCTGATAGCTATCGGCCAGCTCGTTGAGCTGCACCCACGCGTCATAGAAGACGGCCTCCGGCGCCGCGGACAGTGGCAGGAAGGCCTGCGTGGTCATTCCGGCCAGCCGATCCACCAACTGGCCGACGGTTTCGGAGTGCAACTGCGCCTGCGAGCTCGGCACCGGCATCACCAGCGCCACCCACAGGTCGATCGACCGCACCAGTTGGGCACGCCGCCGATCCTGGTTGGCCATCTCGGAAACCGGCGTCTGCTCGCGAATTTCGTGCAGCTGCGCCAACTCCCCCGCCGCCTCCAACATCGGATGATCGTCGTGCGGTAGCCCCCGGCATGCGGCCAGCAACATATCCCGCCCCGGAACCATCCGGTAATTTCCGACATTCATCATCTGAGCCTCCCGCTGACGCCGGAACGCGCCGCCGTCGGCGCCCACTCCCGACCAGCAACGCCGTTTCCGCACCGCACGACCACACGCGACGCCTCGATTATCGACCCAGATCCGCGCTCGCGACCGGAAACCGTCGATATCAGTTTGTTACAGACACGGGCGTGCGCGGCAAATACACAGTAACCAAGGCTATGGTCCGACGGTCAGCAAGCGAGAAGCCTCCACTAGGCAGGTATGCCCTCGGCCGCGCCGTCCGCCAGATAGTCCTGACCGCCGACATAGAACGTGCGACCGGATTCGCTTGCGGCACTTGCGGCCTCGCCGACGACGGCGGCGAACTCCTCGACGGTCGGCAGTGCGCCGTGATCGCGGCGAGCCGAAACCGCGTCGGGATTGCGACGTTCCAGCAGGCGGACAATGATCGTGCCATCGATCATGTCACCGGACACCACATTCAGCCCGATGCCGCGTTCGGTCAGCTCCGGAATCATTGCGCGCAAGGCATCTTCGCCCGCACGCTTGCTCGCGGCGATCGGCTCATAGTCCGCCGGAACGGGTTTGCGGCCGTGAAAGTGCGCCTGATGGCTGGTCACGAAGACGATCCGGCCGCCGGATGGCAGGTGCGGCAAGGCTTCCCGCACCAGACGGACCTGTGCGTCACGGTTCAATGCCATAGCGTATTCAGGCGCGGCATTACGCTCGAGACCACCGGATGCGTTGAGCACCAAGACATCCAGCCGCCCGAACTCCGCCACCACATCGGCGATCAGCGCCGCGGTGGCATCCGCATCCGCGATATCCGCACCCGCGCTCGACGCACTGCCACCGGCCGCGCCGATCTCATCGGCGATCGTCTGGGCGCGCTTGCGTTTCTCCCGATAGTTGATGATCACGTGATCACCACCCGCCGCCAGCACTTTCGCCGTCTCGGCCCCTATCCCCCGCGACGCGCCGGTAATCAGCACAATCCGTCGTTCCGTCGAGTCGCCCACCATCTGCCTCTCACCTCATCAGCCCACAGCAATGCTTCTAATTTAGAATCACTATGGTAGTTCGAAATGAGAAGTGCAAATGGAGCCAAGCCGTCGCGCGGGCGAAACGACCCGGCGAACGCGCCCATGCTGGCCACCATGGAGCTCATCGGCCAACGCTGGATCCTGCGCGTCCTGTGGGAATTGGAACCCGGCTGCCTCGGATTCCTCGAACTGCGCCGCCGCATGGGCAACTGCTCGTCGAGCATGCTCTCGACCCGGCTGCAACACCTACAGACCGCAGGCGTGATCACCAAGAACGCGGACAAAACCTACGAACTCACCCCGGCGGGCCTCGCCCTCACCGCAGCCCTCCAACCACTCTGGGACTGGTCCGAACGCTGGACCTCGCCATCCCCCGATCCCGAGTAGTACATACGACAAAGGCGGTCCCCACCCGGGAACCGCCTTCGCCTACGTATGGGTTACTTCAAGCGGAGCTTGCCGAACAGACCTTCCTTCTCGTCCTCCGGGCCCGCGGTGAAATACAGCGAATCGGCATCGCCAAGGCTCTCGCCATTGCCGAACATCAAGGCCCACAGACCTTCGATCTCGACCGGCTGCCCCTTCTCATCGCGCAGGTAGTCGACGAACTTGCCGGTGGCGTCGTCGTAGGCGAGCACATGGCCGAGGCCGCCGAAGTTGCCGACCAGCAGTTTGCCGCTGAGCGGACCGAAGTTCGCGGGAGCCACCACGACACCCCACGGCGCATTGAGGCGACCGTTGTCATCGAGGATGCGGACCAACTTGCCGTTGCCGTCGAATTCCGCGACCTTACCCTTGGCGGGCTTACCCTTGGCGTCCTTCTCCTGATCCTTGTCGAGCGAATCCTCTTCGGCCTTGTCGAACTTGGACGCATCCTGCTCATCGGGCTTGGTGTCCGCATAGGAGACGAATACGCGGTTGCCGATGGTGGTCACATTGAACGGCGCGGGGTCGCCCGGCTTAGCCTTCTTGCCCTTATCCGGTGCGGCCGCATCGATCTGATCGCCGGTGGCGAAGGGGTTGGCGAAGCCGACGGTCGGGATCAGCTGCCAGTCCTTGTCGAAGGTGCGGATCTGCGGGTTCTCGCCGAAGTCGGCGGCGAGCAGCTTGTCACCGGACGGGGCGAGCGCGATACCGAAGAACGCCATGCCCTGCGATTCGCCATCGAAGACCAGATTCGCGGGACCATCGTGCCGGATGATCGCGCCCTCGGGCCCCTGCTCGGTCCAGGCCGAGATCTTGCCGGAGTCTGTGGCGAAGATGAACCGCGACGAACCGGTCAGCGACACCGGCGCACCGTCGACATCCACCGGCTGGTCACGCACCACGAACAAGTCGGAGGTGATGGGAGCACCGTTGAAGACGACACCGGTGGTCTTGCCGATGCTCTTATCCGAGGTGTCGGCGTCCGCGCCCGGAATCGTGACGATCTTCAGCGGATCCTGGAACAGCTTCTGCACCTTGGGATCCGCGGACGCGCTGACATCGCCGACGAATTGGAAGGACTTACCGCCCGCGCCAACCCAGAAATGCCCGCCCGCACCCTTGGGGCGATCGGCTAGTCCCCACGCGTTCACCATGTCCGGAAAGGTGTACTGCGCCTTGTATTCGGCATTGTTGGCGGCGAGGTTGGTCTGCGCGTAATGATTGCCGTCGAGGGCAGCCACTTCATCGTTCGATGACTTCGAATCCGAGCATGCCGCGGCCACGACCAGGGCAGCGCCGAGCACCGATGCGCGCAGCAGACCGTTGCGGGTCCGCGACCGCCAGGCACCGTTGCGGCGCAATTCACTAAGGCGTGCGTTCAACTTCTTCGTCCTTTCCAGCCACTCGCAACCCTCATTTGGCGATTAGGCGATGCTAACCTTAGCTGGGGGGAATTTCGACCGTATGGGAACACCCCGGTTTCGACAGGTTTAAGCTGTCGCGCGTGGTCGCCCCCCAGCCTTCTGTCGCCCCCCATCCGGATATCGCTCCGCTCGCACCATTGCTCGGCACATGGCGCGGACCAGGGCACGGTGAGTACCCGACCATCGAGTCATTCGACTATGTCGAGGAAATCAAGTTCGGCCACCTCGGCCGACCGTTCCTCACCTACCGACAGCGCACCCGCGCCGCCGATGGCAGCCGGCCGATGCACGCCGAAACCGGTTATCTGCGTTGTCCGCGCCCCGATCACGTCGAACTGATCCTGGCGCACCCGACCGGCATAACCGAGATCTGTGAGGGCAGCCTCACCATCGTCGACGGCGAACTGCGGATGGAATTCGAATCGACCAGCATCGGCCGCAGCAGTACCGCGAAAGTGGTGACCGCCCTCGGCCGTTCGATCGTATTGACCGGCGACACCATCGAATACACCTTGCGCATGGCCGCGGTAGGCGAACCGCTGACCCACCACCTAGCGGCAACCCTGAACCGCGCCTGACGAGTCGTGTCGGTTGCGCACCGGATTACGTCGTCATACCCGCTCAACCGCATGGGTGTGGTGACGAATTCGCGCAGAGTGCTCGCGGCGGGTCAGTCGCGTGTCGGGTCCGGGTGCCAGGGCACGTAGGTTCGTCCTTCGGCCTCGGCGGCGACCGCAGCCGAGTGCAGCTGATAGGGCGTGATGCCGCCCGCCTCCCAAGCCCCCACAGAACCCGCGGTGACGGCGTCGGGTGACTTCGCGGTCAACCCGATCTCATTGCGCACCACCGCGATCGGCCGATCGGCCAACGTGAACCAGTCCAGGTCCAGGAAATCGTGGCTGCCATGAGTGAGTGCGCCGCGGCGCATGGCATCGCCCAGACGCGTCGCCATGCCCGCGGTGCGCAAATGTCCTTCGTTGGCCTCGAACAATCCGGCTCCGGCAGGTAGGTAGCCGGTTTCGAAGAGCGAAATCACCATGGCGAGCAGGCTGAACGCGCGCGGGTCGTCATTGGCGCGCGCCATGAAGGCGAACACCTCGATCTCGTTCTCCAGCGTGGTGCCGTACCCGGCGAGCACATGCACCCAGTCGTGCTGAGCGAGCAGCGGCGGCGCGGAACCCGGCAGGCCGGGCGTGACGAAACCCCGATCGGCATAGAAATCGGCGACGCCGCGGCCGAGCGTTCCGACGGGTAACTCGCGCAGGCCGGCCCACTGCGCGGCCAAGGCCGGATCATCGCTGACCTGTCCCCAGGACGAATCCAGACTTTCGGTGTGCAGTGCGGTCAACCGGCTCGGGTCCAGCCCACCGAGGTACCCGTTGCGGTCGAAGTCGACCACGGCGAGTTCGATCGCACCCTCGGCGTACTTCTGCGCCACCGCGATCATCTCGTCGTCGACCTCGAGCGCGTCGGCGAACTCCCGCAGTTTGGTCGCGACCGCGGGCGGCAACGGCCGCACCACCAACGCAGACAGCAGCATGGTCTGCACGATTCGCTCGCGGAAGATCCGGTTGCGCCGGGCCAGCCCGACCGCGAAGGTCTCTGCATCGATGGGCGGCAGCGTTTCCAGTTCGACCCGATGTCCGGTCATCGACAGGAACAGCGACGGAACCAGCAACTGCTGCAGCGGAGTCAGCCCGTCCGCACCGGACGCCGCGGCGACCACACCACTGGCCAGCAGCGCCACTTCGGCCGCATCGGGCGGGGTCAGCAGTACATCATCCATCCGGTCAACTCCAACAAGATCGCCGACGAAATCCACCGCAGCGGTGGACGATCCCATTATCGATCCGAATTCGGCACGGCGCGTAATCATTTCGCCGACGGCGTAGTGCGGGCACGGCGCGCCATCAGTGCGTATGCTGAACTCCATCGCGTGACGCTTCCGTCGGCGAAACAGCCGTGGGGCAGCGGCGGTCCGGAAGCGGCTTGCGTTCGGAGGGAATCTGGTGGGCTCTGCGGGCTCGAATCGACCGGCACTCGATATTCGAGTGCTCGGACCGGTGCGCCTGCTGGTCGACGATCAGGCGGTGCCATTGCCGGGCGCCAAACTGCGCGCGCTGCTGGCCATGCTCGTCATCAATCGCCGCAGGGCCGTTGCGAAAACCACACTGGCGAACAGCATCTGGGAAGAGGAGATGCCCAATCGCTCCGTCGACGGCCTCTACGCCTACGTCTCGAATCTGCGCACGATTCTGCGTTCGGCCGGGGTGGACGATCGAGCCGTCCTGCGCACCGTGCACGCCGGGTACCTCCTCGATATCCGCGAGGACCAATGCGACGTCGGCCGTTTCGAGCGGGCCAGGACCCAAGGCTCGCTGGCCTTCACCACCGGCGATCTGGAAACAGCGGCCGAATGTTTCGCCGACGCGCTCGCACAGTGGAGCGGTGAGACGGTCGCCGGATTGCGCGGCCTGCGCTTTGCCGACAATTTCGCCACCGATATGGACGAACGACGGTTGAATGCCATCGCCGATCGCCTCGACGCGGATATCGCGTGCGGTCGCGAGGGCGCGGTCCTGGGCGAGCTGACCGCATTGACCGCTGAACACGCCGTGAACGAGCGACTCTGGCGACTGTTCATCTCCGCGCTCTACCGCGCGGGCCGCCAGGCCGACGCACTCGCCGCCTGCCTGCGCATCCGCCGCAACCTCGCCGACGAGCAGGGCATCGATCCGGATCCACGCACCCTGGCACTGGAGGAAGCGATCCGCAGCCAGCAGGCACTGCCGACGGTCTCTTCCTCACCCGGGGTGACCAAACAGGACCTGCCCGACCTGCTGCGGCAGGCCTGGTTGCGGGTCGGCGACGGCGAAGCGATCGCCATCCCGGCGACCGGGCTGCGGATCGGCCGCGAATGGGATAACGACATCGTGCTCGACGATGCCCGGGTCAGCCGCAAGCACGCGCGCATCGTGCCGCGCGACAACCGGATCTTCATCCGGGATCGGGATTCGGCCAATGGCGTCTACGTCAACGGTGTGCCGATCGGCGCCGATACCGCACTCGCGGACGGTGATGTCATCCGAATCGGTTCCACCACACTGCGTTATGAAATGCCCGACCGCGGCACCCCGCCGGAGTCCACCAGTCGCACCAACTCCAGGCGCGTTCAGTAGCCCGCGGGCAGGGCGGCGAGCATATCGCGCGTCACCGCGACGGCATGATCCGAACTGCCACCCTTGACCAGCAATGTCGCGAAAGCCAGATCCCCGCGATAGCCGACGAACCACGAATGCGAGCCGCCGTCGACCTCGGCCTCCCCGGTCTTCCCGTACACCTCGCCCTGGTCGGCAACACGTTCGGCGGTACCGCCGGTGACCACCTTGCGCATCATCATGCGCAGACCATCGATCACCTCCGCACCGATGGCCGGACGATCGCCTTTGATCTCGGTGATCCGCCCGGCGATGAGATACGGCACCGGCGCGGACCCGTGCGCGACGGTCGCCGCGAGCACCGCCATTGCGAACGGGCTCACCACCACCTTGCCCTGGCCGATACCGTCCTCGGTGCGCTGGATCATGTCGTCGGCCGGTGGCACCGAACCCGATTCGGTCGGCAGGCCGGGAACCGTATACCCCTGTCCCACACCGAGTTTCGCGGCCGTATCGTGCAGCGCATCGCTCGGCAGCTCGCTGGCCAATTTCGCGAATGCGGTATTGCAGGATCGCTCGTAGGCGGTGGCCATCGGTACGTCACCGAGTTGGAACAGGTTGTAGTTCGGAATTGTCCGGTCCCCGATGACAATTCGGCTCGGACACGGCAAAACCGTTTCGGGCGTGGCCTTTCCGAGTGACATGGCGGCTGCCGCGGTCACCGTCTTGAAGACCGAGCCCGGCGGATACTGGCCGATGGTGGCCACCGGACCGTCGCGGTCGGCCGCCCTATTCTGTGCGACAGCGAGAATCGCGCCGGTCGAGGGCTGCAGCACCACCATCATGGTCTGTTCCTCGCGGCCACTGACGGCCCGCTGTGCGGAGTTCTGCACGTTGCGGTCGATGCTGAGCGAGAACGACGGGGCGGGTTGTGCGGGCACCTCGGTGAGCACGTCGGTATCGGCGCCGTTGGCGTTCATGGTGACAACGCTCCAGCCCGCCTTACCGTCCACCTCGGCGACCACCGTCTTGCGCACCTGCGCGAGCAGATCCGGTGCGAAATTCCGGTCGGTGGCGACCATATCCCACTGTTGGGTCAGCGTTACCCCGGGCAGGCCGATGAGATCAGCACTCACCTGGTCGTATTCGTACTCGCTCAAGAGCGCGACGGTGTACTCGCCCTTGGCGGCGTACGCCGCATTCAGGATCGACACGGGGGTGAGCCGCTCGTCGAAGCGGTTCAGCGCCGCCGCCAGCGAGGTCGCGGTGTAACCCGGATCCGGGGCGGAGGCCGCGGTGAACGCGACCCGAGATACCTTGCCCGGCACCAGCACATCACTGCCGGACTGCTCGTTCACCCTGGCGCGCGGGGCCTGGTTGGCGCGCAGTGCCATGGTCTGGGTATCGCCGAGTTTGGGGTGGATATCGGAGGAGGTCCAGCGCACCATCCAGCGGCCGTCACTGCGACCCATCTGCAATTGACCGGAGTACTTCCAGATGCGGTCCTTGGGCAGGTGCCACTCGTAGGTGTAGTCGACGGTCGCGGTATCGCCGATGACCCTGGCCGCGCCGGTATGCGCGATCAACTTCTCGGCCTGCAACTCGCCCCATGCCGAACGCAGCGCGGCGGTCGCCTTCTCGGGCTGACTGGTGAGTTCGGCCGCGGCCGCGCTGTCGTGGTCGGCGAAGGCGGCCAGGAAGGCATCGGCCGCGGGCACCGGTCCCTGCGGGTTGGCCGAGCAGGCGGTCCCCACCGCCGCGAATGCCGCGACGGCCAGCGTAATGAGCATGCGAGTCGACATCGGGACCGATCGTATAGTCAACAGCAAGCAAACGGCTGTGGCACACCGATGTTCGGCGCCGCGTTCAGTCGAGCAGAACGGTCGCGAAGGTGGCGATCTGCCGGAACCCGACTCGGCTGTAGGCCCGGCGGGCAATGCCGTTGTAGTCGTTCACATACAGACTGGCGGTGCGGCCCGAGGCCACCACCGCATTCGCCACGGCGGCCGTACCACGGGTGCCGAGACCAGCGCCGCGCCGTTCGGGATGCACCCACACGCCCTGGATCTGCCCGGTACGCCGGGACAGCGATCCGACCTCGGCCTTGAACACGACTTCGCCGTCCTCGAAACGCGCCCAGGCGCGGCCGGATTCGATCAGACTCTGGATCCGGCGCCGATAACCGCGGCCGCCGTCGCCCGCGCGCGGGTCGACGCCGACCTCCTCGATGAACATGGCGATCGCCGCGGTGAGATAGCGCTCCAACTCATCCGGCCGGACTCGGCGGACCTGCGTATCCGCGGTGGCCAGAGCGGGCTGGCCGAGGGCTAGTAGCGGCTGTGCACCGCGTAGCTCGCGTTCCGGTCCCCAATGCGCGGACAACATCTCCCACAGCGGCAGCGTCAGTTCCTGACGCCCGACCACCGACGAACACACCCGCGGCCAGCGGACCGCCCGCGCGGCGAAGGCGCGCAACGCATCCTCATCGCCGCGCAGGGGCACCAGATTCGCACCGGAGAAGCACAGCGATTCCGACGGACCACCCCGACTCCACAGTTCGCCGTGCCCGACGCCGGTATCCAAGCCGAATTCCTGTAACCGCGCCGCCACCATGCACGAGGCGATCGGATCGCTATCCAGCACCCGCAGCACCTGTGCCAGATCTCGGTTCGCGAGCTGACGCGCGGGGGCATCCTTGGCCCGCCGCGCGGGCTCCAGCAGACTCCGCACATCGACAGCCTGCCACGAATCGGCCGAGTCCGGTACGGCTACTCGGGAACCCGTGCTACCCGACGGTGACGACGGGTTCGCCGGCGCCGGGCGTCTCGCCCATCTCCTCGGCGATGCGCATGGCCTCTTCGATCAGGGTCTCCACGATCTGCGCCTCCGGCACGGTCTTGATGACCTGCCCCTTCACGAAGATCTGGCCCTTGCCGTTGCCCGAGGCGACACCGAGGTCAGCCTCGCGTGCCTCACCGGGTCCGTTCACCACACAGCCCATCACAGCAACCCGCAGCGGCACCTCCATGCCCTCCAGACCGGCGCTCACCTCATTGGCCAAGGTGTACACGTCGACCTGGGCACGACCGCAGGACGGACAGGAAACGATCTCGAGCTTGCGCGGGCGCAGATTCAGCGACTGCAGGATCTGCCCGCCGACCTTGACCTCCTCGGCCGGCGGCGCGGACAGCGACACCCGAATGGTGTCGCCGATGCCCTCGGACAACAGCGCACCGAACGCGACGGCGGACTTGATGGTGCCCTGGAAGGCCGGACCGGCCTCGGTCACCCCGAGGTGCAGCGGGTAATCGGACTGCGCGGCCAACTGGCGGTAGGCCTCGACCATGACCACCGGATCGTTGTGCTTGACCGAGATCTTGATATCGCCGAAGCCGTGCTCCTCGAACAGGCTCGCCTCCCACAGCGCCGATTCGACCAGCGCCTCCGGGGTCGCCTTGCCGTACTTCTCCAACATCCGCTTATCCAGCGAACCGGCATTCACGCCGATGCGAATCGGGATGCCCGCCGCGCCGGCGGCCTTGGCCACCTCACCGACCCGTCCGTCGAATTCCTTGATATTGCCCGGGTTTACGCGCACCGCGGCACAACCCGCATCGATGGCAGCGAAGATATAGCGCGGCTGGAAATGGATATCCGCGATGACCGGGATCTGGCTCTTGCGCGCGATGGTCGCCAATGCGTCGGCGTCCTCCTGGCGCGGGCAGGCGACGCGCACGATATCGCAGCCCGAGGCCGTCAGTTCGGCGATCTGCTGCAGGGTGGCGTTGACGTCATGGGTCTTGGTGGTGGTCATCGACTGCACGGAAATCGGGTGATCGCTGCCGACGCCCACATTGCCGACCATCAATTGGCGGGTCTTGCGGCGAGGCGAGAGAACGGCCGCGGGTGCGGTCGGCATCCCCAATCCGATTGTGCTGGTCACTTTCGGCTGCCTACTTTCGTGCGTACTTTTTCGGGCCGTTCGCCTACCGAGCTTAGCCGCGTGCCGCGGCTGCTCACCCTGTGAGGGCCATGACATGAGTCATGACACACAGATGTCCCGAAATACCAGCAATCCGGCGTTCGCGGGGGTTATCGCGACAGGTTAGCGCTCAGCGGAACAACTGGATCGGATTCACGATGTCGGCGACCAGCGTGAGCACCATATACGCACCACCGATCACCACTGCGACGTAGGTCACCGGAAGCAGTTTCAGGTAGTCGACCGGACCGCCCGGAGCCAGCCCCTTCCAGCCACGGACGGTATTGCGGATCTTCTCGTAGAGCACCACCGCGATATGCCCGCCGTCCAGCGGCAGCAGCGGCAACAGGTTGAAGGCGCCGAGGAAAAAGTTCAGGCTGGCCAGGACCAGGATGAACACACCCCACAGGCCGCGCTCCGCAGTCTCGCCACCGATCTTGCTCGCGCCGTAGACACTGACCGGGGTTTCCGGATCGCGCTCACCACCGGTGACCGCGGTCCACAGCGCGGAAACCTTCTGCGGCATCTGGGCCAGCGATTCCACCGTGCGCACGAACATCTGCCCGGTATATGCGCCCGCAGCCGGAATCGCGGCCAGCGCGTTGTACTTCAGGGGTTCGTAGTATTCCGAACCGACGCCGACCGCACTGACCTCGCGGCCAGGACCGCCGTCGTCGGGATAGCGAGTGATGCGTTCCGGAGTGACCTCGATGGTCTTGGTCTGACCGCCGCGCTCGATGGTGTAGGTGAACGTACCGGTCTGCTTCTGGGTTTCGGCGGTGAACTGCTGCCAGGTCGTCACCTTCACGCCATTGACGGCCTTGACCACGTCACCGCGCTGCATACCGGCCCGCTGCGCCGGACCGGTGCCCTGGCAGTCGGCAAGCGACTTATCCGGATTCTGCTGGGCTACGCATTTCATCGCACCGATGGTGGTGGCCGGCGGCTGGTCGAAGCGCGGCAGGCCCCAGCCGATAGCAAGCACGACCAGCAGGAGGAAGCCGAGCACGAAGTTCATCGCGATCCCGCCGAACATCACCACCAGGCGCTTCCAGGTGTCCTGGCGGTACATGGCCCGGTCGAGTTCCTCGGGTGCGAGTTCGTCCAATGCGGTCATGCCCGCGATATCGCAGAAGCCGCCGAGCGGGAGCGCCTTGAGGCCGTATTCGGTTTCACCGCGCTGGAACGAGAAAATCTTCGGACCGAAGCCGATGAAATAGCGTCGCACTTTCATGCCGGTGGACTGGGCGGTCCACATATGCCCGCATTCGTGCAGCGCGATCGATATCGTGATGCCGAGGGCGAACAGTACGAACCCCAACGCGAACACCATTTGCTGTACAGCCCTCCTGCGTTGCGCAGCTCGCCTCAAATGAAGTGCGGCCGCCCGCAGCGGCCGCGATTACCCGCACAGGCGCGTCCGTCCGCGCCGCGAGCACCCCGACCACAGTAACCGGACGCCGACCAACCTTCGCTCCCAAGTCTGCCAGGCCACCATTCGGCGGCGCGTCCGATCGCATCGAAGGCCGTTCGGGGCCGACGATCCGCCCGGCCACGCACTTGCGTACGCATGCCGCAAAAGTCACCGGATAGCGCGGGAAATACGCGCTCAGGCGGGGTGGACCAGCGCGCGGGCGTAGTCGCGCGCCCAGGTGTCGGCCGCCAGCACGTCGTCGAGTGTCTCGGGCTCGGCCTGCCACCGATCGGCCGCCTCGACCGCGCGGGCGACGGTGCGCACGATATCCGGGAACCGAATGATCCCGTCCAGGAAGGCTTGCACCGCAATCTCATTCGCCGCGTTGTAAACCGCGGTGACGCTGCCGCCCGCGGTGCCCGCCTGCCTGGCCAGCTCGACCGCCGGGAATACCGCATTGTCGACCGGCTCGAATTCCCAGGTCGACGCGGTGCTGAAGTCGCAGGCAGCCGCCGCGCCCGGCACCCGGTCGGGCCAGCCGAGGGCAAGCGCGATGGGCAGCTTCATATCCGGCGGGCTGGCCTGGGCCAGCGTGGAGCCGTCTTTGAAGGTGACCATCGAGTGCACGATCGACTGCGGATGCACCGTGACATCGATGCGGTCATAGGGCACCCCGAACAGCAGATGCGTCTCGATCAGTTCGAGGCCCTTGTTCACCAGCGATGCCGAATTCAGCGTATTCATCAGCCCCATCGACCAGGTCGGATGCGCCTTCGCCTCGGACGGATGCACCGATTCCAGCATTTCGGTGCTCCAGCCGCGGAACGGACCGCCGGACGCGGTGAGCACCAGCCGGTCCACCTCCTCGGCCCGGCCGCCACGCAGGCACTGGGCGAGCGCGGAATGTTCGGAATCGACCGGCACGATCTGGCCGGGTGCGGCGGCGCGGGTCACCAGCGAGCCGCCCGCGACGAGGGATTCCTTATTCGCCAGCGCCAGCCGGGTGCCCGATTGCAGCGTGGCCAGGGTCGGCTCCAGGCCGAGCGAACCGACCAATGCGTTGAGTACTACATCGGCCTCAGTGCGACGCACCAGTTCGGTGACCGCGCCGGGACCGCTCAGTGCCAGGTCGAGTCGGGTGCCCGCAGCCGGATCCGCGACCGCGACATTGCGGGTCCCGGTGGCGGCCATCTGCGCCGCGAGCAACTCGGTATTGCCGCCGCGCGCGGCCAGGCCGACCACCTCGAACTTGTCGGGATTGGCGGCAATCACCTCGAGCGCCTGGGTACCGATGGAACCGGTGCTGCCGAGCAGAAGGACTCTCACGATGTCGGACACGGCCCCATTGTGGCAGCGGAGCCGGCGACGCGCCGCGAGGCGGTAGCCTGCGTAACCACTCCGCCGATCAAACACAGCCCTGCTGGCTACGACGAGCGGTCGTATGCCACGATATCGGCAGCAACGCCCACACCGAGCTAAGGAGCGATCGTGGCCGCCACGGAACTCGAACCCACCAGTGACCGCGCAATCGTCACCCACGTGGATACCGCCGAGGTTCCGTCCGCCGAATGGGGCTGGAGCGGGGAATCGCGCCGCACCTTCCGTGTCGCGGGCTGGATCGTCTGCGTGATCCTGGTGGCCATGACGATCGGCAACCACAAGGGCCACATCGAGGACGTGTTCCTGATCGGTTTCGCCGCCGTGATCGCGGGCATCATGATCCGCGACTCGATCCTGCGCCGCAAGCCTCGGTAGTCCACACCGAAAGGTATTGACTCGCTTGGGGATACGCCCGCCTAACGCCCTCGTCGTTTGGCGGGCTTTTTCTTGGCTCCGGTGGTCTTGACGACATGTTTTGTCGAGCGCTTGGCGGTGGTCTTCTTCGGCTCGGTCTTCTTGCGCTGAGCCTGGGTGCGTGAGCTGCGTTCCGAGCGACCGCGCACGATACCGACGAAGTCCTCGATCAGGTCGGTGGTCTGTGCGGCGGGCCAGGCCAGGGCGATTTCGGTATCCCGGACGCCCATCATCGTCCGGTAGACGAGGTCGCGGCGGGCATGCAGACGGGCAATGGAATGCGGGACGATGGCGACACCGACACCGGCCGCGACCAATTCGATAGTGCCCGCGATCGCATCGATATCGCTCGAGTCCTGGATTCGTTCGCCTTCCAGATCGCCCATGCCCACCTGTTCGAACAGCGACAGGGTGTGATCCTTGGGCAGCACGACGACAGGAAGCTCTCGGTAGAGCGGAATCGCGCTCAGACCTGCGCGATCGATGGGTAGGCGGACGAAGCAGGCCTCGACGCGCCCGTCCCGCAGCGCGGCGAGTTGTTCGGCCATCGGGATCGCGATCACCTCCAGCGGGGAGTCCGGAAACCGCTCAGCCCAGATGCGCGTCCATTTGGAGACCGTGACGCCAGGTACGAAGCCGACCCGCAGTGCGACCTCCCCCTGGGCCACCGGCTCGGGCTCTTCTTCGGCGCGCGCGATGATGTACCTGGCATCGCGCAGCAACTGCTGTCCGGCCTCGGTCAGCTGCGTCGGCTGCGCACCGGGCACAAAAAGTTTGCTCCCGAGTTCCTGCTCCAAGCCGATCACCGTGTGACTCAACTTCTGCCGCGAAATGTGCAGCGATTTCGCCGCGCGGGCGAAATGCAGTTCCTCGGCAACCGCGACAAACCAGCGCAGGCGGGTCACGTCGATGGACTCGGGGTTCATTCGTATGAGGGTATTGCCATCAGGGCTGTCGACTACCGAGGCGGGTGGTCTGAGGGCGAGACCGGGCCGGATACGCTGTACCGGTGAGCCCGGATAAGAAACCGCAGACCATGAAGCCGCTTACTGCGGCGAACAAACTCGGCATCTACCTTCCGGCGACGCCCGAGGAATTCCGCAACTCGCCGATCTCCCGCGCCGAACTCGAACAGTTGCGCACCAATCCCCCGGCCTGGCTGACCGAACTGCGCAAGACCGGCCCCTTCCCTCGCGATATCGTCGCCCGCAAACTCGGAGTTTCCAATACCGGCCTGGCCCGCGCCGAAGTCTCCGATGCGATGAATGCCGAGGAAATCGCCGCGCTGCTCGCCGACCCGCCGGAATGGCTGATCCGCGAGCGCGAGAACTACGCCGCGGTGCGCGAGGAAAACGAGCGCATCAAAACCCAACAGGCCGAACGCCGCGCCGCCGCCAACCGGCCCGCCAAGAACCGCGCCTAGCACAGCCGCACCCATCTGGGGTGCGGCTGCGTTTCAGCGGAAGTGGTTATGTCGCATCGGGATTCGTGGTGACCAGTTGGCAGCGTCCGTCGGTGCACGAGCGCTGTAATCGGCCACGGGAGAGGGTCTGGAGCAGGCCGATCGCCCAGCACGTCGGGCAGCCACGCAATGCGACGAGGCCGACCGGTAGGAGCAGCAGGCTGACGAGGCCAACCGCTGGCATCAGCGCGAAGGAACCGATTACAGCGCCGAATCCGATTGCGCCACGGACCAAATGGCGAGATAGCGACGCACTGGCGAATTCATCGCGCCCACCCGGTGCTCGACCACCACCTCTCATGGAATCGCTACGCGATGACTTCCTCATTACCGACCTCCAAACTCCGCTGCACCGCCGCACGCGCCCGATGCAGCCGTGATTTCATCGCCGCGGTGCTCAGCCCGAGCAGATCCGCGACCATTCGACCGCTGTACCCCTGCACATCTCGCATGATCAGCACCCGTCGTTGATCGCCGGGCAGCGCCGCGATCGCCGCGGCCACCCGCTCGGCCTCCAGGCGATTGATCGCCTCCTCCTCCGCCGACGCGATGGCCGAGTCGGGAATCGGCTCGGCCCGACGCACATGGAACCGCAGTTGCCGCAGACATTCGTTGCGCACAATCCGAAACATCCACGAGGCCAACGCACCCGATGCCCGCAAGGTCCCGATCTTGCGGTACAGAATGATCAACGCCTCCTGCGCCGCGTCCTCGGCATCCTCCGGCGACGCGCACAGCGAGTACGCGAATCGACGCACGTGCGGATGCGATCCGGACACCAGCGTGGTGATCGACTCGATATCGCCAGCCCGCGCCGCGGCGACGAGATGTTCGTCGGGCCAGCACACCTCGGTCACTTCGACCGGCTCCGCCGCCGCAGCACGGTGATGCTGCACGCGCAAATGAGCAGCGCCCCAACAACAATCGTGGCAATGATCACGACAAACCTCCGATCTCGTGCCGACCGTGTTGCCGACACAGGTATGAGAGGTGTGAACCCGCACAAAGGATTCACCGCCATCGAGTCCCGCAGCTCGATCCACGCGGACAAACGACCAGTCGTTGTTACCATGTGCCCAGGGATATCAAAGGGAGGTGCGGTGGCTGAGGCCGATCGGGCGCCGGTGCGCGTCGATCCATCCAAGCCGAACGCTGCTCGGGTGTACAACTACCTGCTCGGCGGTAAGGACAACTACGAGGTGGACCAGCGAGTCGCCGAGCGAATGCTCGCGGTCGCGCCGGACACCAAGACGACGGCCTGGTTCAGTCGTAAATTCCTCCTCAACGCTGTGGAAGACGCGGCCCATGCGGGGATTCGGCAGTTCATCGATATCGGTGCCGGAATCCCCATCTCACCCAACGTGCACGAGGTGGCACAGAAGGTCGACCCCACGGCACGCGTCGTGATGATCGACTACGACCCGGTCGTGTACGTGCACACCAACGCGCTGCTGTCCGGCACATCCGGTGTCGCATCGATACTCGGTGATATTCGCCGAACGGACGAGATCATCGAGAAGGCGCGGACCGAAGGACAGATCGACTTCGACCAGCCGGTGGCGATTCTGATCGTCGGTGTGCTGCACTTCGTGATGGACGACGAAGCCCCTGCCGGGATCATCGCGAAACTCCGCGATGTGATGGCACCGGGCAGCATCCTGGCCTTCACCCACGGATCGGTCGACACATACTCGGAATTCGTCGCGCAATCGACCGGCGATACCGACGGCAGCTCGGCGCAGGTCCAATTCCGGACCCCGGATATGGTGGCCGCCTTCCTGGACGGTTTCGAGGTGGTCGAGCCCGGTCTGGTGCCGGTACAGGATTGGCTCGACGATGACCTGCCGCGCACCAAGTTGGTGCTTTTGGGCGGAATCGGGCGCAAGCTCTAGGTCGCGGCGAGCGTATCGGCGCGTGCCGCGAGCGCGTCGGCGATCGGACGCGGACGGCGGCCGAGTCCACACGCACTCGCGACGCCGTCCACCGGTCTGCCCAGGGCGTTCTCGATCAACCGTAAGGTCTCGACCTGCTCTGCCACCGTGGGAGTGTCGTGGACTAATCCCGCATAGAAATTGGTGCCCTCGTCGAGTGACAGGTCCGCCAGGGGTGCGTAGAACCCGGGATCCGCCGACGGCGGCATCTCTCCCGCCGCGAACGGACCGTGCACATAGGTCAGCGGCCGATCCGAAGGCCACTGCCGGACAACGGAATTGGCCAGGTCCACGAAGGGGCGCAGATCACGCATGTTGGCCCTGGACTTGTTGTGCATACTGCCGACGCACAGGTGCACGCCGAATCTCGTTCCCGCAGGCGCGGATTCGGCCAGCGCCGCAATCCCCTCGCCAAGGTGCAATGCCGTCTCCACTCGCTGGTGCAATGGCTGCGTCTTCGCCATGATCACCATTTCCGCGGTGGCCTCCAATTGCACGACCACGTCGGGACCGACCAGTTCGTGGATGGCCGCGATGTCGCGCACGGTCGCGTCCCGGAACGCCTTGCGGTGCGACCTGACTCCGGATATGCCCATGGCGACGAATGCCAGGGTGAAATCGGTCGGCATCCCGATCTGGAGGGTTAATTCGGGCAGCTCGCGCGCCGCGCGCAAATCCCGAAATATCGGGAGCGCCTCCTCGGCCTCGGCGAGATAACCGAGGTCCATCATGTCGCCGGTCAGTTCGCGACCGGATGCGACGCGATGGATGGTGCGTTCTCTACTGGACCGCCACGTGCCCGGCTTCTTCACTTCCAATGCGCCCTGCGCCACCAGATCCTCGATGATCGGCTGAATATAGAACTCATAGCGGCGCGTTTCCCCGGTAGGGAGCGTGCGTAGCCGCGGTCCTGCGGCATCGAGCATCGCACGCATAGCGTCGTCCGTACTCGTACCCGGAAAGCTACCGACGAAATGCACACCACGCGAACCCATGCCGTGCATCGTAGATCGCATCTCCGCCACGCAACCCCATAGCTACGGATCTTCGTGTGCGGTATGGTGATTCGCCAGAAGATGGCGCAGCGCACGATATTTCCCATTCGGAGGGAACGCGGTGACGAACAAGCTCTACGCCCGGATGTTGGTGGCCGCTACCGCGGCGGCGACAATGCTCGGTGTCGTACCGGGCGCGGCCGGTGCCGATCCGGCGGCCGCACCCGACCGTTGTCAGGAGATCTCTTTTCCGGTACCGGAGGGGACCTTGGCCGCGACTCTGTGCCTGCCGGATCGGCCGACCGACACCGTCATGGTGTTGATGGCGGGCTCCAATTACAACCACACCTACTGGGATTTCCCTTACGCCCCAGAGACTTACAACTTCCGCCGCGCGATGAACGCCGCGGGTTACGCGACGCTGGTGGCCGATCGACTCGGTAACGGCGCGAGCACCCGCCCGCCGAGCATGTCACTGACCGCGACCGCCACCGCGGAAGCCCTGCACAACATCGTGCAGGCCCTGCGCCACGGGCTCGCGGGCGCACAACCGTTCGGCAAGGTCGTCACCGGCGGTCATTCGCTGAGTTCGGGCACCTCGGTCATGGAGGCCACCACTTACCACGACGTCGACGGCGTACTGCTCACCGGATACTCACACACCCTGAGCGTGCCGGACGTCCTCGGTGTCATCGGCACGTACTACCAGGCCGTGCGGGATCCCGTATTCGCCAGCCGCGGATACGATTCGGGCTATCTCGTGACACAGCCGGGCACTCGGGCCAGCGATTTCTTCGGGCCGGATAATTTCGATCCGCAGGTGCTCGCGATCGACGAGGCGACCAAGGAAACCTTCTCGCTCACCGAATATCCCGACGGGCTCACCTCCACCCTGCCCGGGATGTCGAGCTTCATCACCGCCCCGGTCATGCTGGTCAATGGCAGTTTGGACCGGTTGTCGTGCGGACCCGCCTATTCGATCTGCGCCGATAGCGCGACTCTGCAAACCGCGGAGGCGGCGTTTTTCAGTCCGGCCGCGCGGTTGCGCACCTTCGTGCTGCCCGGCAGCGGACATTCGGTGAATCTCGCACGGAACACCGCGCAGTATCAGGCCGCCGTCGTCGACTGGATGAAGTCGGCCGTCGGATAGCTCAATCTGCCTGCAGTAGTTGACATTCCGCGATCACAACCGGCTGTCCTGCGGAAGGTACGGACGCACCACCGCGGCCGCACGACCTTGCGCCTCGGGATCGCACAGGTAACGCACCTGCTGACCTTCGGCGAGTGCGCGATAGCCCGGCACATCGATATGGCTGTATTCGACGAACACCGGCCACTGCCGGACACCGTCGGGTTCGATGAAGCCGAACCCACGCTGTTCGTCGAACCAGGCCACCGTACCGGTCAGCCATACCGAGGTCGGATCGATAACGCTGCTCATCGTAGCCTCCGCGAGGTCGGGATCGGCGATACCCCCGCATCCGGCCTACCCGCGAATGGCACTGGTAAACACTACTTTTCAGGGCGCGAGATCGTCGCGCAACCGGGAGACATCAACTCGATTAGTCGACTCGATCCGGGGTAGGTCGCAGATGTGGTCCGAACCGGGGCCGCAGATAGTTCCAACTACCGAAAAGGAGTGCCGACCATGGCAGATCCGAAGAACCCCGGGCAGTTCGGTAATCGCAAGGACACCCAGGAGCAGGCCAGCAAGGGTGGAAAGGCCAGCACCGGCAGCTTCGGCCAGAAAAACGCCGCAGACCCGCATGAGGCCGGTCGTAAGGGCGCACAGGCGCAGCCGACGGCGGCCAAGCAGAAGGGCGGCCAGCACAGCCACAGCGGCAGCTAGCTCCACCTGTCGAACGGGCCTCGGTCATCTCGATCCGGGGCCCGTTCGTATGCGTCGAATATCACCGGCGAACCTGGGTAAGCGCCGGACATGGTCACCTTCGGATATTTCTTAGCCAGCGAACAGTTCGGGCCGAAAGAACTCGTCGAGCAGGCCAAACGCGCCGAACAGGCCGGATTCGAACGGCTGTGGATCTCCGACCATTTCCATCCGTGGAATGACGCCCAAGGGCACAGCCCCTTCGTGTGGGGCACCATCGGAGCGCTCTCGCAGGCCACCGACCTGCCGATCACCACGGCGGTCACCTGCCCTACCGTCCGCATTCATCCCGTCATCATCGCGCAGGCCGCCGCGACCGCCGCCGTCCAACTCGACGGCAACTTCGTTCTCGGCGTCGGCAGCGGTGAGGCACTCAACGAGCACATTCTAGGCGATCCGTGGCCATCGCCCACGGTCCGGCTCGAAATGCTGGAGGAGGCGGTCCAGCTGATTCGGCGGCTGCACCGCGGCGGTAACGTCAACCACCGCGGCCAGTACTACACCGTGCAGGACGCCAGAATCTATACCCTGCCCGATGCTCCGGTGCCGATCTATATCTCCGGATTCGGCCCGCAGGCAACGCAATTGGCGGCCCGCATCGGTGACGGCTTCTGCACCGTGCTGCCCGACGCCGATGCGGTCGACACCTTCCGTACCGCGAGCGGAGGCGCGAAACCGGTACAGGCGGGCGCCAAGGTCAGCTGGTCCCGCGACGAGGAGTCGGGTCTGGACGCCGCACATCGCCTTTGGGCCAATGAGCTGTTGCCGGGCCAACTTTCCCAAACACTGCCGCGGCCGCGCGATTTCGAGGACGCGATGAGCCTGATCGATCGCGAATCCACCCGCGACCACTTCGCCACCGGGCCCGATCCGGAACGTCATATCCGCCAACTTCAGCAGTATCTCGATGCCGGTGTCGACGAACTGTACGTCCAACAGATCGGGCCCGATCTGGATGGCTTCTTCACCGCATGGGAGAAGGAGATCCAGCCCGCCCTGAACTGACCCGAGGCTTAGGGCTGAACCGAGACGGTTAGGGGTGAACCGAGACGGTCAGGCCGGTACCGCGACGGTCGCCCGGTTCCAGACCCGGTGCCGGGCAACCGCATTCGCGAATGCCTCGATGAAGTCCTCGGTCACGCCCGCACCGCTGGCGGTCGTGGTGAAGACGCCTGCTTGCGCGTCCTGATCGGTATCGGATAGGAGACCGACGACCCGCAGCAGCGTGACACCGTCGCCGAAGCCGCCGATCGCTTTGACGTGTTTGAACGCCTCCAGGACGAAATGCACCGCCGCGCCATTGCCCGCCAGCGTGTCGGCGGACTGTTTTCCACCCGCGACGAGCACCGCATCGTAGAGAACCGACGCGACGGTGGCCAGCGACCGGTCCACGGCGAGGGTTTCACCGTCACTGCCGTCACCGCCCAGCGTACCGGCATGCGGCGCAAGCACTTCGGGGATGGCACCACGCTCGGTCAACCACGATTTGATGCGACGTACACCCAGGGTGTCCACCCCGTCAGCAGCCAGGATCGCGATCTTGCGGGTCGCGATGGTGTCGGTGACGGTATTCAGTTGCGACAGTGCGGGAGATACCACCGCCTCCCGATCGCCCGAGTCCGGTTGCGGTACCGGCATACCCAGTTCACCCGCGACCCGCTCGGCCAGCTCCGGCTCGATCTGCACCAGATGTTCGAGCACCCTGGCCCGGATGGCCACCCGCTCCACCTTGCCGAGTTCGAAGGCGAAGGCGGCGACGATATGATCGGCCTCCGGCGGTGACATACTGCGCCAAAACATTCGCGGCTGGCGGTAGTACTCCCGAAAACTGTTGGCACGCTGACGAATAGCTGATCCTGTAAGTGGCTCAGCGTAGTGCTGGAACATCTCGGTGTTCGCCAATGCCGGACAACCGCCGCCGATGGTGTTCTTGGTATACGCGGCCTCGCCCTGCGGAATGGCGTGTTGGCCGTAGCCATCCTGCTGGTGATTGCGCACATCGGCGACCGGCCGGTTGATCGGCAGCTGGGCGAAGTTCGGCCCGCCCAAGCGGATCAACTGGGTGTCCAGGTAGGAGAAGTTGCGCAACTGCAGCAGCGGATCATCGGTGAAATCGATACCGGGCACCAGATTGGCTGTGTGGAAGGCTACCTGCTCGGTCTCGGCGAAGAAGTTGTCCGGATTGCGATCCAGCACCATGCGGCCGACCGGCTGCACCGGAACCTGTTCTTCCGGAATGATTTTCGTCGCATCGAGCAGGTCGAAGTCGAAGCCGAATTCGTTCTCGTCCGAGACCAGCTGCACGCCCAGCTCCCACTCCGGATACTGGCCCGCCGCGATGCAGTCCCACAGATCGCGCCGATTGAAGTCGGGATCACGTCCGGCGATCTGCTGACACTCGTCCCACACGAGCGAATGCACGCCCAGTTTCGGTGTCCAGTGGAACTTCACGAAGGTGCCTCGGCCCTCGCTGTTGACGAGTCGGAAGGTGTGCACACCGAAGCCCTGCATCATGCGATAGCTGCGCGGCAATGCCCGGTCCGACATCAGCCACATGATCGCGTGCAGCGTCTCCGGTTGCTCCCCGACGAAGTCCCACAGGGTGTCGTGCGCGGAGGCAGCCTGCGGAATCTCGTTGTGCGGCTCGGGCTTCACCGCATGCACGAAGTCCGGGAATTTGATTCCGTCCTGGATGAAGAACACCGGGAAGTTGTTGCCGACAAGATCGTAATTGCCCTGGGCGGTATAGAACTTCGTCGCGAAGCCACGCACGTCGCGCACGGTATCGGCGGATCCGCGCGAGCCGGCGACAGTCGAAAACCGGACGAACACCGGTGTTTCCACGCTCGAATCGGTGAGGAAGCGGGCGGTGGTGAAATCGCTGAGCCAGCCATCGTAGGGCCGGAAGTGTCCGTAGGCGCCCGCACCTCTGGCATGGACAACCCGCTCCGGAATCCGCTCGTGATCGAAGTGGGTGATCTTCTCTCTGGCATGGAAATCGGCGAGCAGCGTCGATCCGCGCTCCCCTACTTTCAGGGCGTCATCGGTGCTGTCCACCCGTACGCCCTGCTGTGTGGTGAGCTTCCCCTGTTCGCGATCTACCCGGTATCGGTCCAGCTGGCGCTGCTTCTCATTCGATGCGCCGTTCTTGTTCGTCGCGTCGGTCACGCCGCTCACCCCTCGGTCTTGCGGCGCCAATCACGCACCGCGTCGCGAATCCGGTCGAAGAGCGCAAGTGGCGGTCCGGCAACGATATTCACCAGTGCCGACTCCCCCGCCTCCGGATGCGGCCGGGTCGGGGCGACGGCCTCAGCGACCCGCACGACATCGGCGAGCACCGCGCTCTCATTGGCGGAGATGTCTTGGCGCAGCTGGTCGAATTCCTCCTTCTCCTCCAGATCGGCGTGTTCGATCACCGATTCGGCGAAGGAGCGGAACTTGGTATCGAAGTCCTCATGCTGCACACCCATGTCGTAGAGCTCGGCCAGCGCGTGCTTGGCCTCTTGCTCTTCGTGCAACCTGCTGTCGACAACGCTGGCGGGCACCGATGTGCGCCGTGATGCCGGATGCACCACTTCCTCTTCGGCGCTCTCGTGCACCGCCAGTGCGCGAACCAACTCCTCGAACGGCTCCCGCTTGGCCGCACCCTGCGCAAGCTGCACTTTTTCGATCAGGCCCTTGATCAGTTCGTGCTGTGCCAGCAAGAGCGTGACGACGTCTTCCTTCTGACCGGTGGCCATTGCGTACCTCCTCGATCGGGGACGGAGCCACCGCGGCTCCTCTCGTCCGCGCATACCCGCAAGCGGAACACTCACACCTGAGACGGAGACAGTGCGGACGAGCCGGAGCCGAGCCGGATCGCAGGTCGCGGTCAGTCCGTAGACACCGCCTCCACCACGCCGCCGGTATCGGCATTGCCGAGCGCGACGGCCACATCGGCCTGCGCCACAATGCCCACCAACTGGTCGCCGTCGAGCACCGGCACCCGGCGGATCTGATGCACCGACATCACATTGAGCACCTCATCGGCATCAGTGCCCGCCTGCACCGTGATCGGTGTGCCCTCGGCCAGTTCTCCGGCCTTGACGCCGAGCGGATCCTTGTTCTCGGCAAGTACCTTCACCACGATGTCGCGGTCGGTCAGCATGCCCTCGAGCCGATTGTCCTCACCGCAGATCGGGAGCGCGCCCACACTCAGCTGTTTCATCAGCTTGGCGGCCTCCACCACCGAATCGCTGGATCGCACGCACTGCACACCTTCGGTCATGAGTTCACGAGCGGTTGTCACGGTTGTCCTCCCAATTCGTCGCGAGCAATTCGGGTTCGCGGTACCCGTCGCGTTGCCCGATACACCCTTGATTGATCCCGAACATCCGGGGTATCCGCACGAACGAGACGATCCATCCGAACGGAGAGGACGCCATGTTTCCTGGACACGACCAGCCCGAATCCGATCGGCTGCGCTCCGACTTCCCGGACCGCGCACGCAACACCAGAAACCACGCGGGCGAATTGATCGCCGACACCCACAACTGGCCCGGCGTCATCCTGGTGCTGCTCGGCGTAGTCGCTGCCGCCCTGACGCTCACCGCCGCAGGCTACGGATTCGCCGGTTGGGCCATCGTGGCAGGAATCGCCACCGTCGTCTGCCTGATCTGCGGCGGCGGGCTAATCCTCGCCGAACACCGCCGAGTCAAGGCCGACGAGGGCCGCGACCTGCTCGAGCCGGGCGGTCACTGACACACACTCACCTGCGAGGACCGGCGCTACGCTCAGATGTCGCGCCGAGATTCTGGCCGACCTGGACACCGTGGACGCGTGCAGCAGCGTCATCGACAGGTGCCCGGCTCTGGATCAACCACTGTGACTTCGGGGAACTGCCTACCCCTCTGCGGCCAGCTGTCCGCAGGCGGCGGCGATTTCCTGGCCCCGCGTATCGCGCACCGTGCACGGCACGCCCTGTGCGTTGACGCGCCGAACGAATTCCTGCTCAACGGGTTTCGGGCTGGCATCCCACTTGCTGCCCGGCGTCGGGTTCAGTGGGATGACGTTCACGTGCACACGGGAGCCGAGGGCCTTGTGCAGCTTGGCGCCGAGCATATCCGCACGCCACGGCTGGTCATTGATATCGCGGATCAGCGCGTATTCGATGGACACCCGACGGCCGCTCTTATCGGCGTAATAGCGGGCGGCATCGAGGACCTCGGCGACGGGCCAGCGGTTGTTCACCGGCACCAGGGTGTCGCGCAGTTCGTCATCGGGGGTGTGCAGCGAGACCGCGAGGGTGACCGAGAGGTCCTCGTCGGCGAGCTTGCGAATGGCCGGAGCCAAGCCGACGGTGGAAACGACCACGTTGCGCTGAGAAATACCGAAGCCGTCGGGCGCGGGTGAGGTGATGCGGCGAACCGCGGCGACCACCCGCTTGTAATTGGCCAGCGGCTCGCCCATGCCCATGAAGACGATATTGGACAAGCGGCCCGGACCGCCCGAGACCTCACCATCGCGCATAGCGGCGGCCGCTGCACGAACTTGGTCGACGATCTCGGCGGTAGAAAGATTGCGATTGAGCCCACCCTGGCCGGTGGCACAGAACGGGCACGCCATACCGCAGCCTGCCTGGCTGGAAATGCACAGGGTGGCACGGTCCGGATAGCGCATCAGCACGCTCTCGAGCAGGGTGCCATCGCCCGCGCGCCACAGGGTCTTTCGTGTCTCGCCGCCATCGCACGCAACATGCTTGACCACCGACATCAGCGGCGGAAACAGCGCTGCGCCGATCTTTTCGCGCACCGCGGCGGGCAGGTCGGTCATCTGGTCCGGGTCGGCCTGCAGGCGGCCGTAGTACTGGCGCGCGATCTGATCGGCACGGAACTTCGGCAGACCGAGCTCCTCGACCACGGCCTTGCGCCCGTCGGCATCGAGGTCGGCGAGGTGCCGCGGCGGCATGCCACGGCGTGGAGCATCGAAGACGAGGGGCAGGGAGACGGTCATAATCTCTCCAGTGTCCCATCTCGCGTATGCGGCCCGGACCGAAGGTGACCATCACGACGCCCGACGCGACGAAGGTCACGTGCGATCAGGGCGGGTGAGCAGCCCCTGCCTCGACATAACGACATACCGGTCAGCGCCCAGAAATGCGTGCACCCGGGATAGCGATCGGCAATGATCGAAGTATGACCAGTCACGCCGAGTCGTCCGAGCCGGAGCGCACCGATGATGTCGCACCTGCGTCGACGGGCCGTGAGACGGTCGAGCCGACCGACCGTAGGACGGTGGAACCGACCGACCGTAGAACGGTGGAGCCGACCGGTCGCAAGTCGCTGGCGAAGAGCCGGACCGGTGACACCTGGGTCGCCCTCGTCGCCGCGACGCTGATCGGGATCGTGCTGCTGATCTTCATCCTGCAGAACCTGGAACAGCAACGGGTGGATCTGTTCTTCTGGAGCTTGTCCCTGCCGGTCGGCATCCTGGTGCTGCTGTCGGTGATCGCGGGCGCACTGGTGATGGCGCTGGTCGGCGGCGTGCGGATCATTCAGCTTCGGCGGGCGGCGAAGCGGTAGTACGCGGTTCGCACTTACCGCCCATTCTTGCGTCGAAAATTCAGCTCGAGAATGGACGCTGACTCAGATCAAAGTGGACAGCACCAACCAGGACACGAAGGCCGAGGGCAGCATCGAGTCGAGGCGGTCCATGATGCCGCCGTGGCCGGGCAGCAGAGTGCCCATATCCTTGATGCCCAATTCCCGCTTGACCTGGGATTCGATCAGATCGCCCACGGTCGCCACCAGCACAAGGCCGACGCCGAGCACCACGCCGATCATCGAATTGGCTTCCAGCAGCAGGGTGACGGTGAGCAGACCGCCGATCACGCTGAACACCAGCGAACCGCAGAAGCCCTCCCAGGACTTCTTCGGGCTGATCGCGGGCACCATCGGATGCCGCCCGAACAGCACACCCGCGACGTAACCGCCGACATCGGAGCAGACCACCAGAATCATGAAGGTCAGCACCCGCAGATTACCGTCGGGCTCGAGCAGCAGCAGCGTCGCGAACGAGGCGAGCAGCGGGATCCAGGCCAGCGTGAAAATCGTAATCGCGGTGTCGCGCAAAAAGTTTCGCGGCGCGGTACGCAAGCCGTGATCGAAAAGACGCCACACCATGCAGATCAGTGTGGTCGCGGCGAAGGCACCCGCCACGCCGCTGGCGCCCCACGGCCAGCCGAGCCAGAACACCGCCTGACCGCCGACGATGAGCGGGATCCGCGGGACCAGGACATCCGCCTCCCGCAGCCGCTTGGCGACCTCCCAGGTGGCGACGCCGACTCCGGCGGCCGCGACGCCGATGAATACCTTCGGCACGAACAGCAGGATCGCGATGAGCGAGAGACCGAGGCCGAAGCCGACGGCCAAGGCGGCGGGCAGATTGCGGCCGGCACGCGAGGCGGGGGCTGCGGGTTCCGCCGAGTTCTCTTGCTGGACGGCGGGATTCACCGGCGCGGTCGAATATTCGGGGTTCGCGGATCCGTCGCTTTCGGAGCCGGGCGTCACCGGCCCCCAGGTCGAGGGCCCATCGGTGGCGGTTCCTGGGATCGCGGTGCTATTGGTCGCGGATCCCGGTGCCGCGGGTCCATCGGCCGCGGGTTCCGGTGCCGCGGGTCCATCGGCCGCGGGTCCACCGGCCGCAGGCCCGGGTGCCGGGGGTCCACCGGCCGCAGGCCCGGAACCAGCGGGTCCATTGGCGGAGCGTCCCGGTGTCGCAGGTCCATCAGTCTCGGGAACGGGCGCTGAGGGTGCGGCGGTCGAATCTCCCGAAGTCGCGGGCCGACCGGGCGAGGCCACCGGCGAACCGGATTCCCGACGCGCAGCCTCGGACGCAGCGAAGTCGGTGCGCACAGGTTCGGGAGGTGCGGCTTCGGGAATCGCGGCATCGACCGCGCGCCCGTCCGTCGCATCAACTGTGCCGTTGGCCGGCCTCGGCTCCTCGGCCGCACCGGTCGCGGCGGCGTTCTCGGCCACGATTGTCCCGTCGCTCAACTCGTCGTTCCGTTCGTCCCCCGCCCGGGCGGGCCTGAAAGATCCGGCCTCGGACCTCAGACCTCGAGCAGTTCAGCTTCCTTGTGTTTGACCAGTTCATCGACCTGGCCGACATATTTCGCGGTGGTCTTGTCGAGCTCCTTTTCGGCGCGCCCGACCTCATCCTCACCCGCCTCGCCATCCTTCTGGATCCGCGACAGTTCGTCCATGGCCTTACGGCGGACATTTCGAATCGAGACCTTGGCGTCCTCGCCCTTACCCTTGGCCTGCTTGGCCAGTTCGCGGCGCCGCTCTTCGGTCAGCTGCGGAACCGAGATCCGAATGATGTCACCGTTGTTGGTGGGGTTGACACCGAGATCCGAATTGCGGATCGCGGTTTCGATCGCGCCGAGCGTCGACTGCTCATACGGTTTGATCACCACCATCCGCGGTTCGGGCACGGAAATGCTCGACACCTGGGTAATCGGGGTCGGCGAACCGTAGTAGTCGATGACAATCCGTTGGAACATACCCGGATTCGCCCGACCGGTACGGATGGACCCGAGGTCGTCCTTCGCCACCGTGACGGCCTTCTCCATCTTCTCCTCGGCGTCGAAGAGCGCTTCTTCAATCACGACCGTTTCCTCCACAGCGTCGTCATCGTCATGATCCGCGGGCGCGGGGTCAGGACCGAACCAAGGTGCCGATCTTCTCACCGGCGACCGCACGGGCGATATTGCCCTTCGTCAACAAATTGAACACCAGCATTGGCATCTGGTTGTCCATACACAGGCTGAAGGCCGTCGCGTCGGCGACCTTCAGATCACGCTCGATGACCTCTTTGTGCGTGATTTCGGTGTACATGGTCGCGCTCTCGTCGACCCGGGGATCCGCGGTGAAGACCCCGTCGACGGCCTTGGCCATCAGCACCACGTCGGCGTCGATCTCCAGTGCGCGCTGGGCGGCGGTGGTGTCGGTGGAGAAGTAGGGCATGCCCATGCCCGCGCCGAAGATGACCACACGGCCCTTCTCCAGGTGCCGCTTGGCGCGCAGCGGCAGATACGGCTCGGCCACCTGGCCCATGGTGATCGCGGTCTGCACGCGGGTGTCGACGCCCTGCTGTTGCAGAAAGTCTTGCAGCGCAAGGCTGTTCATCACGGTGCCGAGCATGCCCATATAGTCCGAACGGGCGCGTTCCATACCGCGCTCCTCGAGTTCGGCGCCGCGGAAGAAATTGCCACCGCCGATCACCACGGCCACCTGAACACCGCTGGAGACCACCTCGGCGATCTGCTCGGCGACCGTCTGCACCACATCGGGGTCGAGCCCGACCTTGCCGCCACCGAACATCTCCCCACCCAATTTGAGGAGCACCCGGCGATATCCTGGGCGGTCGGTCCCGGGGTCCGTCATGGGTGTTCGTCTCCTTCGGCGATAGATTTCGGTCTGTCGACACAGCACGTGGGCCGGATGGCAACGCGGAGGCTCAATACGGAGCGCCCTTATCCTGCCCTACTCGGATTCGATGTGGGTAGAAGACCCCCTCGGACGCAACGAACCAGCCCGGTCAGGCTCGGGAATTGCGGATGAACGGCCAGCGTCCGGACAGGCGAAACCCCTCGTACACCGTATCCGGCGCACGAGGGGTTTCGCGGGGCGTGATCAGGCCTGGCCGACCTCGAAGCGGGCGAAGCGGGTCACGGTGACACCGGCCTCCTCCAGCAGCGCCTTGACGGTCTTCTTCGAATCGGTGACCGATGCCTGCTCCAGCAGGACGACATCCTTGAAGAAGCCGTTGACGCGGCCCTCGGTGATCTTCGGCAGCGCGGCCTCGGGCTTGCCCTCTTCCTTGGCGGTCTGCTCGGCGATGCGGCGCTCGTTCTCCACCACGTCGGCCGGCACATCCTCGCGCGTCAGGTACTTGGCCTTGAGCGCGGCGACCTGCATGCCGACCGCACGCGCGGCCTCGGCGGCGGTGTCACCCTCGCCCTGGTACTCGACCAACACGCCGACGGCGGGCGGCAGGTCGGTGGCACGCTTGTGCAGGTAGACGGCGACGGGGCCGTCGAAGGACGCGACCCGACGCAGCTCGAGCTTCTCGCCGATCTTGGCGGCCAACGCCTGCAGCGCATCGTCGGCGGTCTGGCCGCCCAGGTCCAGGGCCTTGAGGGCGTCCAGATCGGCCGGCTTGGCGGCCGCGGCGGTGGTCACGATCTTGTCCGCCAGACCCTGGAATTCGGCGTTCTTGGCGACGAAGTCGGTCTCGGAGTTGATCTCGATCAGCACGCCGCCCTTGGCGGCGACCAAACCTTCGGCGGTGGCGCGCTCGGCGCGCTTGCCGACGTCCTTGGCACCCTTGATGCGCAGCACCTCGACGGCCTTGTCGAAATCGCCGTCGGTCTCGACCAGCGCGTTCTTGCAGTCCATCATCCCGGAGCCGGTGAGCTCCCGCAGCCGCTTCACGTCAGCGGCGGTGTATGTCGCCATGGGTGGCGCTCCTCCTGTGTGTTGTTTCGGGTGGTAACACCACCTTGCCGACCGCTCCTATCAGGAGAGGTCGGCAAGGTGAACAAACGCCCGCGGTGGCAGCTACGGGGCCGGAGGCGGCAGCTCGCGTCACCATGTAGGCACCCGCTGCCACCGCCATCAGGCACCGATCAGGCGTCGGCCGGAGTGGCGGGGGCCTCGGCGGCAGCCTCGGCCTCGCTCGCGGCGGGGGCGGCCTGCGCGAGCAGCTCCTGCTCCCACTCGGCGAGCGGCTCGCCCGCACCGGCTTCCGGCTTCTCGTCACCGGAGGAGATACCGGCCCGCGCCTGCACGCCCTCGGCCACCGCGGAGGCGACGACCTTGGTCAGCAGAGCGGCGGAACGGATCGCGTCGTCGTTACCCGGGATCGGGTAGTCGACCAGGTCGGGATCGCAGTTGGTGTCCAGGATCGCGATGACCGGGATGTTCAGCTTGCGCGCCTCGCCGACGGCGATGTGCTCCTTGTTGGTGTCGACGACCCAGATGGCCGAGGGCACCTTGGCCATATCGCGGATACCGCCGAGGGTGCGCTCCAGCTTGTTCATCTCACGCGTGAGCATGAGGATTTCCTTCTTGGTGCGACCCTCGAAGCCACCGGTCTGCTCCATCGCCTCGAGTTCCTTGAGGCGCTGCAGGCGCTTGTGCACAGTGGAGAAGTTGGTGAGCATGCCACCCAGCCAACGCTGGTTGACGTAGGGCATCCCGACGCGAGTCGCCTCGGCCGCGATCGACTCCTGGGCCTGCTTCTTGGTGCCGACGAAGAGGACGGTGCCACCGTGGGCGACGGTCTCCTTGACGAACTCGTAGGCCTTGTCGATGTAGGTCAGCGTCTGCTGCAGGTCGATGATGTAGATGCCGTTGCGGTCGGTGAAGATGAACCGCTTCATCTTCGGGTTCCAGCGCCGGGTCTGGTGTCCGAAGTGTGCGCCGCTGTCGAGCAGCTGCTTCATTGTTACGACAGCCATGGTGCCGTATCCCTCTTTCGTTGCCGGTTGCCGCGGCGAATCGGTGATCCGCCGCCCTGGCGCCTCCGGATCATCGGACCCGATCGCTAGGATCAGGACCAGCCGATGATTCCCTGCTTCGCATGCACTGCCGATTCACGAAGTCGAGCTCCGGTTCGAACAGCGCCGTTACGAGCAAGCATGGGGTGGCGCGCGAAGTCGGTCAGTGCAGGCACAGACCGCTCGACCAGTCTACGGGCTGAGGGGGTCAGTTTCTAAATCGCCCTGTCATGGGTCGAAACGAGCCCTCTCCACAACCGAGCAAGTTGTCCACACTCGCCGAAGCTAGGGTACTGCGGGCGTCATGCGCGGCCGACGCTTGAAGCATGAATCGCATAGCTATCTCGATAACCATGCTCATCCCACCGCTATTCCTGCTGTCACTGGTTCTGGCACAGCCGGTTTCGACCGCACCACCGAACAGCTCGACTGCCGCGGCGTTGCCTTGGGGTCCGCTGGCAACCACTGGGCATGATGGCGGTTTCCCTGGAACGGAAGTCGTGTTCGGGGATTGCACGGGTTCGGCTTGTTCGGCGGGTGGCGGACTCACGTGGATGCCCGATCCGCTTCGGGTTGCACCGCTCGTTGTGAATGTCGCGCCCGACGCACTCCGTGTCGATATCGCACCAGATGCACACCGTGCGGACCTCGCACTCAACGTGCCCAATGTGGACAGCGCGTTAGAGGTACGTCCGACTGAAGGGGTACAGACGCCGATCTCTGCGGAGGGCGCGACGCCGCTCGCCACCGATATCGCGCGTCGGGGCGGTACCGGATCGGCGAGTTCGTTGCCGCGGGTTTTCAGCGATCTGCTGTCGCGGCTGCTGGATCTGGTTCAGCGGGCTCCGCTCCCGCTGCGGCGCTGATCTCGGATGCATCGCCTCGGCTGGGTCGGCGGGGTCTATCGTCGGCGCCTGATTTCGATCATCCTCGGCGTCGTCGCTCTGCTGGGACTCGTTGCGGAGCAGTCGGTTTCGGCTGCGCCACACGGGGAGTTCAGCTGGCCGCTGCAACCACGGCCCGCAGTCGAGCGGCAGTTCGACAAACCGGCGCAGGACTGGCTTCCTGGGCATCGTGGTGTCGATCTGGCAGGTGCGCCTGGGCAGGCGGTCTTCGCGGCCGGTGCGGGAATCGTGGTGTTCGCGGGAACGGTCGCGGGCAAACCAGTTGTGTCGATCGACCATTCCGGCGGTCTTCGCACGACATACGAGCCGGTACAAGCCGAGGTTTCGGTGGGCCTGCGAGTTGCGCGCGGAATGCGAATCGGCACCTTGGAGGCAGGACACGAAGGTTGCGTGGCGGCGGCGTGCCTGCATTGGGGTGCGAGACGAGAAGCGAGTGGGCACAGCCGACGTGAGTACATCGATCCACTCGGACTACTGCACCCGACTCCCCTGCGACTGAAGCCCGTGCCATGAATCAGGGGCCGAGCAGCGGGTTCGACGGGCGCCCTTCCGTCGTGACCGTTCCGGGACGAGGATCGGGTTATGGGATATGCGCTCGGAGATCCGCCGTTCACCTATACCGAGGTCGGCGCGACGAAGGGGGTGTCACCTGCGGGCTATCACCGGTTTCGGCTGCGCCGCCGCATCGGATCCGGGCGGGCGCTGTTCGAGCGCGCTGGTGCGGAGATCCTGGCATATCGAATGCAGAAGGGCACCGGCATCTTTCGGGAGGCCGACACACCGACCGCGGAGCCAGGGACGGGACTGACGGTGCGGTTGGGCATCGGTCCGGTCGGCATCACCGCACCGTGCCGGGTCGTGTACGTCCTCGACGAACCCGACCGGCGCGGCTTTGCCTACGGCACGCTGCCCGGACATCCGGAAATCGGCGAGGAACTCTTCGCCGTCGAATACGACACCACCGACGCCGCCGTCTACGGCGTGGTCACGGCCTTCTCCCGCCCGGGGGCCTGGTACGTCCGGCTGGGCGGACCGGTGGTTCGAGCCATTCAACGCATCATCGCCGGAAAGTACATCGATACCCTCCCGACCTCCGCCTAGTATCCGTCCACCGCTTATTCGACTGCGGCACAGCCGAATTCGGTGCTATTTCCTCGATGGCCAACACGAAAACCTGCGGGTGATCGACGTGCTTCGCAGCCATCCGGGCCTCGCGCCCACGGCTCTGCACGTACACAGCACCCGGCGTCGGGTACCTAGAGCTGCACCTCGAGCGCGGCAGCTTCGGCGCGCAACAGATCGCCGTGATCGGAGCGGCCGAGAGCGTCGTATTCGGCGGCGGCATGCTGTCGGTCGGCGATTTCGGCGCGGACGATCTGTTCGATATCGGCCTCGGTGAGATCGCGGCGGCGAGCTTCGGCGGCGCCGAGTCCGACCGCACTGGTCTCGATGGCACCGGCCTTGATGTCCACGGTGTCGATGGCTTCGGCGTTATCGATGGCACCGAGGGCTGAGCGCAGCCCGGAGATCGCGCTGCGGTCGCGGGTCTTCATCGCAGCGGACAGCGCAGTGCGGAGGCGCTCACGCACAGGTACGGATTTGTCGATGGCTTCCGTGGACATGGTCGCCGACCATACGTGCCCGGACCTCGCGCGTCGAGCGATTTAGTCGATCGGCACACAAGGTCCCGGCACGATCTCACGGGGTGACGATGGCGAAGTCAGGATCCGGCGCGTCGATCACACCGACCACCGAGTTCAGCCCGCTGGGATTCCCGGCAATGGCGATATCGCCCGCGGCGACCAGTGCGCCGAGGTTCTCGCCTGCCAACAAGGCTCGAATCAGGATCGCCCTCGTCAAGGTGAAAGATGCGTCCGGATCGGGTATGTCGGCGCCGTCGGGCTTGTCGTAGTGGACCAACAGGCCGTTGCGCAGTTCGAGGCGGTAGGTGCGTTTTTCGTCGGTAATATGCCAGTCGATCACCACGCGCAGATTCCACGCCTTCGGTCCGTCGATGCGCAGCGCGATCACATCGAAAATCTGCTCGATGGTCAGCGCCTCCAGCATCGTGGGCGCAGTTGTCGTCGGGCTGCCAAACGAGCCGTTGCGCAGCTCATATGCTCCGCTGAGGTAGAAGTTGCGCCAGGTGGCGTTCTCCGCACCATAGCCGAGCTGATCGAAGGTGTTGGCCTGCAGTGTTTTCGCCGCCTCGTTAGTCGGGTCAGCGAAGATGACGTAGTTGACCACCTGGGCGACCCACCGGTAGTCGCCCGCGTCGTAAGCGGTTTGCGCCTTGCGCAGCACCTCGTCGGCACCACCCATGAATTCCACATGGCGCCGCGCGGATTCGACCGGCGGATGCTCCCACAGATGCGCCGGATTACCGTCGAACCACCCCATGTACCGCTGGTAGATGGCCTTGACATTGTGGCTGACCGAGCCGTAATACCCGTGCGTGTGCCATGCATCGGCGATGGCCGGTGGCAGCTCCAGCATCTCGGCGATCTCACCACCCAGATATCCCTGATTGAGCCTGCGCACCGTCTGATCGTGCAGGTATCCATACAGATCACGTTGCAGCGAAAGGTATTCCACCAGCCGCTCGGTTCCCCAGGTCGGCCAGTGATGCGAGGCGAAGACCACGTCGGAATTACGGGCGAACAGATTGATCGACTCGGTCAAATACCTGGCCCACACATGCGGGTCACGCACCAGCGCGCCACGCAGCGTCAGCAGATTATGCATTGTGTGCGTCGCATTTTCGGCCATACACAGCGCGCGCATATCGGGAAAGAAGAAGTTCATCTCGGCGGGCGCCTCGGTGCCCGGGGTGAGCTGGAACACGATCCGGATCCCGTCGACCGTCTCCTCCTGGCCGGTGCCGGTGATATCCACCGTCGGCGAAATCAATGTGATCGTGCCCATCGACGTAGTCTGTCCGAGACCGGCGCCGACCTGCCCCTTCGGACCGCGCGGCAGCGCGGCGCCGTACATATAGGCAGATCGACGCCCCATCGCCGTTCCCACATAGATGTTTTCGGCAACCGCGTGTTCGAGGAACCCGGCCGGTGCGAGCACCGGACAGCGACCGGCCGCAACCTCGTCGACCGTCGTCACACCCATCGCACCGCCGAAATGGTCGGCGTGCGAATGGGTGTAGATCAATCCGGTCACCGGTCGATCGCCTCGGTGCGCGCGATACAGCGCCAGGCCCGCCGCAGCGGTCTCCGCCGAGATCAGCGGATCGATCACGAGCACACCGGTGTCGCCCTCGATCAGCGTCATATTCGACAGGTCGAGCCCGCGGATCTGATAGATACCCGCCGCGACCTCGTACAGTCCCTGCTTGACAACCAGACCGGACTGCCGCCACAGGCTCGGATTGACCGACGCCGGACAGCTTCCCTGCAGAAAAGCGTAGGAGTCGTTGTCCCACACCATCTTTCCATCCGGCGTGCGCACCTCCCCGGGCTTGAGTGCCGCGATGAACCCGCGGTCCGCATCCGCGAGATCGGCCGTATCAGAGGGCAGCGCGGCAGTCGCTCGTTGCTGCTCGGCGACGATGAATTCGCTCGGCTCGGTCGCAGTGCTCATATCCATCCTCCTGTGGTTGTCCGCCGAACATGTCCGGCCCGCAACGCATTAGGGCCGTGGATCCGTAAAACTGATAGCGGCCGCGACGCATGCGACGGCCAGCACCGCCAGCATGGTCGCGGCAATGGCTCCCCCGCCGTGGCCGAAGCGCCCCTGATGCAAGGCGCGATTGCGTGAAAAGGAAAGGGCCGCAACGGCTGCCATGGTGATCGCCGCGCCGGTCGGTGCGATGGCGACGGCGCGCCACCCGTGCATCGCGGCATGATTGACGAAAAGCGCGGCCACGACTATCGCGGCAACGGCGGTGCGCCGCCACGCCAAAGCGGTGCGTTCGGCGGCCAGACCCTTGGCGCTCATCGAAACAACACCACCACGCATGCAAATACCGACACGACGGCGATACCCGCCGACAGAATCGGCACCATGATCGTGTTGGGTAGCGGTTCACCGTTTCGCATGGCCCGACCGACGCGCCGCCAATGTCCATACGCACCGACCGCGATGATCACAGCGAGCACGATGCAGCTCATCGCGAGCGTGCGACGCAGCCCCGACATCCGCAGCGGCTGCACCAGCGTGTGCACCGCGACACCGCCCGCGAGCAGGCCGAGCGAGGTGCGCATCCAGGCCAGGAAGGTGCGTTCGTTGGCGAGGGTGAAGCGGTAGTCGATCTCGTCTTCCCCGTCCTCGGATTCCTCAGCGGGGGTGGGGAGGGTCATGCCGCCTCGGCTCGGACTGCGCCATGGTCGTCGTCGGAATTCACGGGCACCTCTGCATCGCTTGTCGGTTTCCTGCCGCATGCGAACGTTCCGCTACGTCAGGTTAACTACCGGCATTGCGGTCGTCTACAAAGATCGCGATCGCGTGTGCAGCGCTCCCGGTCAGACGGGTGTGGCGTCCTGGAAGGTCATCGCGAGCCGATCGACGGTCGAGGCCATGAGTGCACGCTTGGGTAATCCGAGGGAGCGCAATTCGTCGGCCCAGGCATGCTCGCCGAGGGACAGTTCTGCGCCACCGGGGCGAACGCGCATGCCGGACGGCTCCATCTGCCAATGCGTGCAGCGGGTGATCCCATCGATATGGGAGTAGGCGTCGAAGGAGGAGCCGCTACGGCGCTGCGGGACCGCGAGACCGGGGCGGATGGTGAGATCGACGATCAACTGTCCGCTCTGACGCAGTGCGCCACGTCGCACGCTGCCCTCGTGCTGTGCGTCGAAATCGGCGATTTCCTTGGGGAAACCCCAGATACCGCGGCCCGCCGCCAAGGTGAATTCACCGTCTACGGGGAGACGATGGATAAAGACACCCGCGCCACCGGTGGACAGCGCGCGCAGATCACCGAGCGTGCCGGTGGGTCCAGCGGTGTGGTGGCGGACCATGAACGACACACCGAACTCGTTGTACGGCCCGAGGTCGCCGTCGACGTAATCGACGAAAACGAGCGTGCACATCGCGCGACCGCCCGGCAGCCGAAGGATCTCCAGGCCGGAGTAGGCGATGAGTCGCTGCGCGGCAGCCGCCGATACCGAGTAGGTCGCCATAAATGCACGCGCAAGCCGAATCCGCACGGGCATCTGCACTTGCTTGCCCAGCACAACATGCGTACTCATCGGCCCCGCCCCGAGATAGCAGTGCAGCATGCACCGTCGACAAATCGTGCGGTGTTCACGAATCCTCCAAACTAGAACTCGTGTCAGAATAGACGCCATATCACTCTTGTCGCATCGCTTTCAGCTACAAGAACGCGTTTCAATTATCATCTGAGCCCGCGGTCGCTTCGATGGTCCTGCCCCGCTCGCACACCACTGTCAGCTGCACACTCCTCCCTGCAGCGGGGTGCGCAGCCGCTGTAAGCGGGTGGACGAGACATCCTGGTGGCCAGCGCCCCGATCCCGATCACGGCTTCCGGTGCAGTGGTCCTCCATCCCGAGGGCGGTCAGGCACGGGGGTGGGCTTGGTCGTGCACCTTCTTCAGGCGCTCGATGGAGACGTGGGTGTAGAGCTGGGTGGTTGCCATACTGGCGTGGCCGAGGAGTTCCTGTACTACGCGCAGGTCCGCGCCGCCCTCCAACAGATGGGTTGCGGCCGAATGCCGCAGACCGTGCGGGCTCATATCGGGTGCGCCCGGAATTGCCGAAACGACCTCGTGGACAACCGTTCTGGCCTGTCGCTGGTCGAGCCGTTTACCGCGACGACCGAGCAGTAGCGCGCGCCCGGAGTCGGCTATTGCCAGCGCGGGGCGGCCGTACCGCAGCCAATTCGCAATCGCCTCGTCGGCCGGTACTCCGAAGGGCACCGAGCGCTCCTTGTTGCCCTTACCGATAACGCGGACCAGCCGCCGTTCGCGATCGATATCGTCGAGATCCAGACCGCACAACTCACTGACCCGAATCCCGGTCGAGTACAGCAGCTCCACAATCAGCCGATCCCGCAATGCCATCGGATCGCGTTGTACCGCACCGGATTCCGCCGCATCCATAGCCGCGACAGCCTGCTGCGTACCGAGCACCGCAGGCAACACCCGATGCGCCTTCGGCGACCCGAGCCGCAACCCCGGATCGATGGACAGCCGCCCGGTGCTGGTCAACCAAGCGGTGAACGTCCTCGCCGAGGATGCCCGCCGCGCCATGGTAGTCCGGGCCACCCCACCAGCCGACTGTGCCGCCAACCACGACCGTAATAACGCCAAATCCATTTCCCGCACCGCCGAATCCGCCGACCGCGCAACCAAATGCCCCAACAACGACCGCGCATCCCCCACATACGCCCGCGCCGTATGCACCGACCGATTCCGCCCGAGCCGCAAATGCCGCTCATACTCCGCCAGCAACGCCTCGAGATCCTCCGGCAACTCCATCCCCCCACCGTCACCGCCGCCACCCCCCTTGGCAAGTGAGCACGCCGCAACGCCGCAGGTTTACCGCCGTGGACACGGTCTGCCGCATCATCGCGTCAACTGCATTTCTCCGAAATCGGCGGACGAACGACACCGAGCCACCGACTGCACCAGTCCGCGCCGATGCCGGTCCATGGCCGCGGAGATCGCGAAACGCCCCTCAGCTCACTCGAGCTGTCCCTCGTGACAGCGAGCGAGCTTCGCCACGAGGGCACCAGCACGGCTACACCCCCAGACGAGCGCGACTCGCTTGCTGCGAGCACGAGCCGCGCTGCCGAGCGCGAGCTCTCCGGGTCACTCGAGCGAGCTGTGATCGGCTCGGCGCGTGAATCGTTCATCGGCTCGGAGGATTCGCGGTTCGGTGCCAGCCGTTTTCGTCCATGCCCACTAGACCAACGAGTTCGAGGGCAGGGAGTATGGCACGGACGGTGGGGAGGTCCAGGCCGGAGTTTTCGGCGATAGCGCGGGGTTGGCGGGAGCCGATTTCGGGGAGGACGGCGTAGACCGAGGCTTCGTGGCCTTGTAATCGGTCGCTGGGCTCGGACGGCTGGCCGATTGGTAGTGACAGGCGTAGTGGGCCGGCTTCATCGATGACGTCTTCGGCGCGGGTGACCAGGAGGGCTTCACCTTCGCGGATCATGCGGTGGCAGCCTGCCGATGAGGCGGCGGTGACCGGGCCTGGGATGGCGAGGGCGGGGCGGCCGAGGCGGCGGGCCCATTTCACGGTGTTGCGAGCGCCGCTGCGCAGTCCGGCTTCTACAACGAGGACGCCGTCCGCCAGCGCGGCGATCAGGCGATTGCGGGCCAGGAATTGGTTCTTGTGGGCAACCGTACCTGGCGGGTATTCGCTGACTACCAAACCGGTTTCGGCGATCTCGGCTAACAGTCGCTCGTGCTGGGCCGGATAGGGACGATCGACGCCGCAGGCAAGGACGGCGATCGTCGGAGCGCCGACGGCGAGCGCGCAGCGATGCGCCATACCGTCGATACCGAAGGCGGCTCCAGACACGATTGTCCAGCCCTGTGCGGCCAGATCACCAACGATCTCGCCGGTGACGTGCTCGCCGTATCCGCTGCTGCACCGCGCCCCGACCACCGCGATCGCCCGCTCGCTCGACTCCGACAACGACTGCGGCCCACGCACCCACAATGCCAACGGCACCGCCCCGTCCCGATCGCGTCCCGGCTCGAGTTGGCGGAGCCCGAGCATCCGCCACGCCGGCCACTCCGGATCGTCCGGAGTCACCAACCGGCCACCCAGCCGCTCCATCACCTCGAGATCCCGCGCCGCACAATCGATCTTCCGTCGTTCAGCGGTCGGCCCGAGCAACGACCCCGGCAGCTCACACTCCCGTACCGCCCGCGCCGCCTCCACAACCCCGACCGACTCGATCAACGACGACAACGCCGCACACGGCCCCTGAACCACTCGCGACAAATACGCCCAAGCCAACCGCCGCCCATCAACATCCCCACTGGAAACCATTAGCTCCGAACTCCCCGAAGCCCAACCATCCAGATCCACATCCCCATGCCCCGAACCACGTGTGCGGTCTGTCCCCGCCCTGACATCTCCCGCCGCATCCGCCCTGCTGTCCACCAATGCGACCGGATGCGTATCACTTTCCACCGAGGTACCCGAGGTTCCCTTTGCCGCAGCCCCACTCGCCGAGGCAATAGATCCGCCGCATGCCCGCACCTCTACGCGATCCGAGACAACGTCCGAATCGCCTGTGGTACATGAGCTGTCGCCCGGCAACGGAACCGTGGTGGGAACGCCGCCACAGGCAGCTCGGTAATCCGAGGTGGCCATCGACTCGGCTGCACACCCGCCAGTGGCGGATGCACCGCCCGCCGCCGCCTCTGCGGGTTCGGGTGCAACGACCGCTCGCGTCGCGCAAGATCCGCTGCCCACCGGGGTGCGCATGGCACCGCTCGCGGGATGGTCGCCACGCGCCGTCAGTGGTGCCCAATCGGAGACATTGCCCGTCGACTCGCCCGGACACCCCACGGCAGCAAGGCAACTCGCTGCGGTCGCCGAGAGATCCGAAGCGGCCGCACCGATGTGCGCCGTGCCTGCGCACCCCGAGGCGTTTGCACTGTCGCCGATGTCTGGCGCAACGGACCTCATAACCTCACCGACGATCGGGCGCTCGGCTCCCGTCGCCCCGCTCAATGGGAGCTCCGTTGGCGGAAGTTCAAGGCGGCCAGTACGTCTTGGGCACTGGGTTGGTCGGCGTTGCGGAGGTCGCAGATGGTCCAGGCGACGCGGAGGGCCCGGTCGGCGCCGCGGGCGGAGAGGCGGCCCAGGCGGAGGGCGGCTTCGATGGGGGCGGTTGCTTCGTGGGGAAGTCGGAAACGTTGGCGCAGGATGTGGCCCGGAACTTCGGCGTTGTTGGACCAGCCGTAGTCCTTCCAACGTTGCACTGCGGCCTGCCGTGCGGCCGCGACTCGATGGCGCACGACCTCGCTGCTTTCGGCTTCCTCGGCGGCGAACGACGCCCCGGGGTGCCCGTGCATCTGAACCCAGATGTCTATGCGATCCATCAACGGTCCGGACAATTTGCCGAGGTATCGGCGGCGCGCGAGCGGGGCGCAGATGCAGTCGACATCGCGGGCGGGGGCACAGGGGCAGGGATTCGCGGCCAAGACCAGTTGGAAACGGGCCGGGTAGCGAGCCACTCCGTCGCGGCGCGCGATGCGAACTTCGCCCTCTTCCAAGGGCGTTCGCATCGCTTCCAGGACCTTGGTCCCTATCTCCGCACATTCATCGAGGAACAAAACCCCGCGATGAGCACGGCTGACGGCACCCGGACGTGCGGTCCCCGATCCCCCACCGACCATGGCGCTGGCCGAGGTCGAGTGATGCGGAGCGACGAAGGGCGGCATGGTGATCAACGGAGCGTCGTTGGAGAGCGCGCCTGCGACCGAATGGATAGCCGTCACCTCGAGCGCCTCGGATTCGGTGAGCGGCGGGAGTAGTCCCGGAAGACGTTGTGCCAGCATGGTTTTACCGATTCCGGGCGGCCCGGTGAGCAGCAGGTGATGTCCGCCGGCCGCGGCGACCTCCAATGCCCACCGGGCCTCCTCCTGACCGACCACCTCGCTCAGATCGCCGCCACAGCGCACGCTGTCTGGCAGCATGCCATCGGGCTCCACCAGACTGCCCTCACCGCGCAGCCACGCGACGACGGTGCGCAGGCTCGTCGCCCCGAAAACCTCGATGCCGTCGACCAGACCGGCTTCGGCCAGTGCGGATTCCGGCACGATCACCCGCGTCCAACCCGCATTGCGTGCCGCGAGCACCGCGGGCAGGATGCCGCGCACCCGGCGGACGCGCCCATCCAGCGCCAATTCCCCCAGCAATACGGTCTTTCCGAGCCGATCGGAGGGGACCGCGCCCGCCGCGTCCAGCACCGCGATCGCGAGGGCCAGATCGTAGACGCTGCCGATTTTGGGCAGTGTCGCCGGAGACAGTGCCAGGATCACGCGTCCATCCGGCCATTTCTCCCCGATATTCGCCACCGCGGAGCGCACCCGGTCACGAGATTCCTGCAGTGCGGTATCGGGCAAGCCGACCAGATGCACCGAAGGCAGTCCCTGCCCGATATCCGCCTCGATTTCGACCAGTTGGCCGTCCACCCCGCTCACCGCGACCGAATACGCCACCCCCAGCGCCATCAGAACACCGCTTTCAGGTGATCGATGACAGGTCGGTGGCCGCGGTGCAGCAGCACCGAAATCACGTCGAAGCGGATATCGCGCCACGGACCGTCCTGTTCGGACAGCCACACCAGCGCCAGCCGCCTGATCCGCTGCTGCTTATCGAAGGTGACCGCCTCGGCGGGCGTCCCGAACTTCGTTCCGGTTCGCGTTTTGACCTCGACGAAGGCAGTCACGCGGCCATCCCGGGCGATCAGATCCAGTTCGCCGTACTTGCACCGCCAATTCCTGTTGATGATCTCCATCCCGGCGGCCTGCAGGAATCGGGCCGCCAGTTCTTCCCCTTGTGCGCCGAGCGCCTGGTTTTCTGCCACCGGCTCAGCGTGCCCGGACCGCGCCCACGGCCGATGACAGCGACCTGCGCGAACAGAAAACCTGTGGATACCCGCTCAGCTGTGGACAACCCGAGGATCCAGCGCCTGTACTCCACCTACTTGTCGGTGCCCGATGCTATAGGCCCGAGCACCAACCACAGTCTGCGCGGACCAGAGCGTCTACTCGGGCAGCCGCAGATCCGGCTTCTCCAACTCCTCGATATTCACGTCCTTGAACGTGATCACCCGAACATGCTTCACGAAGCGTGCGGGCCGGTACATATCCCACACCCACGCATCGCTCATGCGCACCTCGAAGTACACCTCGCCGTCGGCGTTCTGCGGCCGCAATTCGACGGAGTTGGCCAGATAGAAGCGGCGCTCGGTCTCCACCACGTACGAGAACTGACCGACGATGTCCTTGTACTCCCGATATAGCGAGAGCTCCATCTCGGTTTCGTATTTCTCCAGGTCCTCGGCACTCATCGGGTGGGACGTCCTCCTTCTCGCCGCACTGCGTCTGCTGACATCATCATCGCGCATGCGCCGCATCGGTAGCCACTCGGCTATCCGGTTCGACGCCCTCCAGCAAAACCTCATCGGCCAGTTCCGCGTCGGCGTACTCCGCCGCGGCTACCGGCCGCAACCCCGCTGCCAGTCGCACATTGCGCCAAGATCGGCGGTGCTCACTGCTCGGTCCGAGCCGCTCCAGCGCGGCCGTGTGCTCGGGCGTGTTGTAGCCCTTGTGCGCGGCGAATCCATAGCCGGGGAACCGCTCGTCCAACTCGACCATCATTCGATCCCTGGTCACCTTGGCCAGAATGCTCGCCGCCGCGATACAGGCCGCGGCCGCGTCACCGCCGATGACCGGCAGCGACGGCACCGGAATTCCGGGCACCCGGAAGCCGTCGGTCAGTACATACCCCGGTGTCTGCCCGAGTCCGGCGATCGCGCGCCGCATACCCTCGATATTGGCGACGTGGATGCCGATCGAGTCGATCTCCCAGGCCGGAATGACGACGACCTTCCAGGCCAGCGCCAACCGGGTGATGACCGGGTACAGCTCCTCGCGCACGGATTCGGTGAGCTTCTTGGAATCGTCGAGTCCGGCCAGCCTGTCGTAGGCCTTCGGAGCGAGTAGACAGGCGGCGACTACCAGCGGTCCCGCACAGGGTCCGCGCCCGGCCTCGTCGACACCGGCGACCGGGCCGAGTCCACTGCGGATCAGCGCGGCCTCCAACGTGCGCAACCCACCGGCTCGACGCATCACCACACGCGGCGGCCACCCGTTGCCCGCAGTCGCGCCATTAGCCCTAGCCACTCGACCCTGCCCCACCATCCAATTATCCTGCGGCTCGCACCGATCAGTTCGTCTGGGGATCCTGTGCTTTCACCGGACCGATCCGGCTGGGCGGCCAGATCTTGAAGACCGTTTTGCCGCGCACATTGTCGATCGGGACGGTGCCCTGCAGGTTATCGCTGACGTGGGCGCGTGAATCGGCGGACTGGTTGCGGTTGTCGCCCATCACCCACAGGTTGCCCTCGGGCACCTTGACCGGGCCGAATACCCGCCCCGCCGGGTAGGTCGCGTTCTGCTGACCCGGGTACCACGGGTAGTCGTTCAGGACGTACGGCTCGTCCAACGGCTTGCCGTCCACCATGACCCGCCCCTGCGCGTCGCAGCACTGCACGGTCTGGCCACCGACGGCGATCACTCGCTTCACCAGATCGTTCTCATCCGGTGGCACGAGTCCGAAGAAGGAGAAGAAGTTCTGCACGCCGCGCACGACGACATTGCTGGACCGGATCGACTGGTAGCGGGTATTCCAGGACGGCGGACCGACGAACACCACGACGTCACCGGGCTGCGGCTCGCCCCAGTAGTAGCTCGGCTTCTCCACGTAGATACGGTCGCCGATGAGCAGCGTCTCTTCCATCGACTGGGACGGAATGACGTACGGGCGTCCAACAAAACTGACCATGAGTGCCGCGATGACCGCGGCGATGACAATCAGGACCGGCAATTCCTGCCAGAAGGGGCGCTGCTTGCGCTTCGAGCGCCGCGAGCGACGGCTCGTACCCTCGTCGTCCGAATCGGCCACCGTCATCGACCCACTTTCGTCTGCCACGCCGAACAGATTAGCCCGGCACCATGACTCACGTCCGGTGCCGGGCTACTGAAGAACTTTCGTGCCGGGCGGTACTGCTACCGGCTCAGCGCTTTTCCTTGATCTTGGCGGCCTTGCCGCGCAGATCGCGCAGGTAGTACAGCTTGGCACGACGGACGTCACCGCGGGTCACGACATCGATGTGGTCGATGTTGGGGCTGTGCACCGGGAAGGTGCGCTCCACACCGACACCGAACGACACCTTGCGGACGGTGAAGGTCTCGCGGATGCCACCGCCCTGACGCCGGATCACGACGCCCTTGAAGACCTGGATGCGCTCCTTCGAGCCTTCGATGACCTTCACGTGCACGTTGAGCGTGTCGCCCGGACGGAAGTCGGGGACGTCGCTGCGCAGCGACTTTTCGTCGACGAAGTCAAGGGTGTTCATTTCATCCTTCTGATGTTTGCGCGAGCAGAGGACCCTGGCGGCACTGGCGTGCTCGACCGGTTCATGCTCCGAATAAGGGGTGCTCCGTGGGCCGAACGCACCCAGGGCAACCTGTGCATTGTGCCAGATCGGCGGGTCGCAGGAAAAATCGGGCCCGGCTCATCGGGTGGCCGCACGGTGCCCGCGGCCGCCAAACGGTCGTTCTCCGGCGCGCTGAGTTCACCCACCCCGCCGGCTGCCATCCCCCTGAACCCGAAGGCCGCGCGCCGCCGAGTGTAGCCATAGGCCAACCCGCTGCGCGGATCCGCGAAGCCGTCGCTGCCCACGGCACCGGTGTGACCGAAGGCGTTCGCGCTCAGGTACGGGTAGTACAGGCCCTTGGCCTCGAAGCCGAGCGCATAGGGCGCGCGGTCGCCGCGAACGAGATCCGGGCCGGCGCTGTGGATGGTGGTCACCGCCGCGAGGGTGTCGGGCTTCAACAGCGGAGGGTGTCCGTCACGCCCGGAGATCGCGACGGCGTACATGGCCGCCAGTCCGCGGGCGCTGCCGACCCTCCCGCTGAACCTTGGCCTTGTGCACGTACGCCCGGATCGTTCGGCAGGGTCAGGACGTCCACGGGGGTGAAGCCGGTCGAGGTATCGCCGGTGACCTGCGGACCGGCCCACAGGTCGACCACCTGCTCACCGTGGACAAAGGCGGCGAGTTGAGCACCGGATTCACCGTTCTCCTCGGCGAACTCCTCGCGCACCCAATCGAATCCAGGCGCAACTGTGCCGTTTATCTCGATGATGTTGTCCATGATCGATTCCTCTCCCCATCAGACCGCGAGTGACCTGGTCGGGCGTAGGGACCACGATGCGAGGGTGAGCCCGGCGAAACCCAGCGGTCCGAGCCATGCCTTCGGCTCGTCGCCGACGGCGATATGGGAGGCGGCCGCGCCGCCGTAGACGAAGGTCAGGCCCGCGTACGCCCATTCCTCGGCGCGCGGGAAGCCAGGCGTCACGATCGCGGTGACCGCGGCGGCCTTGGCGATGCCCATGATGGTGGCGAAGTACATCGGGTATTCGAGTCGTTGGAAAACCTCGCGTACGTAGGAGATTCGCGCGAGATCCCAGTAGGACCCGACGACCGTCTCGGTCAACAGGATTCCGGTGGCGCCGAGGTAGGCCAGGCGGGAGGTCTTTCGTAGGTTCATAACTGTCTGACGGATGGCGGCCCGACAAGGTAACGGGTTGTCACACTCACGGGCTCGGTTCCGTCATCTCTTCGAGCAACCTCGAGGAGATCGCTGTGGGCAAAGACAATTCTTTGGCGGACCGATTCGTGGCGTATCGGGCGCACCTGAGCGCGGTGGCCTATCGCATGCTCGGTTCGCTGAGCGAGGCCGATGATGCGGTGCAGGAGGCCTGGCTACGGCTGTCGCGGGTCGATACCGCGGAAATCGACAATCTCGGCGGTTGGCTCACCACGACCGTCGGGCGGGTCTGCCTGGATATGTTGCGATCGCGCAAGTCCCGCAGCCAGGAGGCCTATCTGCCCGACCCGATCGTCACCACCGATGCGGCGACACAGCCGGAACATCAAGCGGTACTCGCGGATTCGGTCGGACTGGCGCTGCAGATCGTGCTGGACTCGCTGAATCCCGCGGAGCGCGTGAGTTTCGTACTGCACGATATGTTCGGGGTGCCGTTCGACCAGATCGGCCCGATCATCGGCAAATCCGCGGCCGCGGCGAAGATGATGGCCAGCCGCGCCCGTCGCCGGGTCCAGAATCAAGCGCCACGCGCCGACCGCGATCTGCCTCGCCAACGTCGGGTCGTCGAGGCCTTCCTCGCGGCCGCCCGCGGCGGTGAATTCGACGCACTACTGGCCATTCTCGACCCCGACGTGGTGTTGCGCGCCGACGCCGGAGCCCGCTTCCCCGGCATGCGCGTACTGCACGGTGCAGCGACGGTGGCCGGTCAGCTCGATGCCTTCCAACGCGCCGCCAATACCTTTGCCTCGCAACATGTTCTGGTCAACGGTGCGCCAGGATTACTCAACACCGCCAAGGACAGAACAGTCTCACTGATCGCCTTCACCATCGTCGACGACAAAATCGCCGCCATCGACCTGCTCTCCGACCCAGCCCGCCTGCGCTACGCAGCCTTGGACGCTTGATCAACGTGCAACGGTTGAGGCAAACGTCGAGAGGACCCTCCACCAGTACATTCTCGGCAATTGTGTGGGGGGGGTTATTGGTCGTGAGGAGAGGCGGGCCAGGGGTGGTGCCAGTGGTGGGGGGCGGGGGGTGCGGGGACGACGGTGCGAGCCAATTCGGCTTCGGCGGCCTCGCGGACGTGGACGACGTCGGGTTTTCCGGCGACGAGGTCTTGTACGAAGATCTTGGCGCGGATCACTGGGCGGCGGTAGCGGCGTTCGCGGACTATTGCTCGGTACATGAGCCGTCGCCTGCCTGGGTAACGCCAGCGGGCCCACGGTGCGCCGGGTCTGCTCAGGCGGAATGCGCCGACCATGAGTAGGGGCAGGAAGAACATGCCGAACAGGCCGGTCCAGATCTTTCCCTTGGCGATGACGATAGCCGCCAGACCCAGGTTCACCACGGCGAAGCAAACGATGAAGATGCGGACTTCGGTGCTGGGGTCGCGGCGGAAGTCGTTGATATCCAATAACCACAGCGGGTGGAACCCGAGCAGCAGCAGTCCGGTCACCGCCAGTGCTACGAAGACCGCATCGACCGAGGTGCGGCCCTGCTCCTCCCAGTACACATCGCGCAGGTAAAAGATCAGCGCGAATTCGTCGAGGGTCAGGGCCGCGCCGACACCGAAGGCGGCGGCGAGCAGGCTCGCGGTGAGCGCACCGGCGCTCTCGTAGGTGGTGACCATCCCGATGCCGGACAGCAGCACCAGGATGACCCCGAACACCATGTGGTGGATGTGCACCCCACCGGAGCGCAGATTGCCGGGCCACCAGCGGACCTGCTTGCGGATCAGTCGGACGCTGAGCCGGATCAGCAGGAAGCCGACGATGAACCCGAGGAGGAAGCACAGCAGCGGGAGGCGGCCGTGCCCGATCACATCGTCTTCGAGCCACCGTCGCATGGCCGCCTACAAACCTCCGCCCGTATCGCCCTACTGCCCGAAACCGGCCCGCCGCAGCGCATCCGCCATCGAACCGCTCGGTGCGGGTGCGTTGCGCCGCTGGTTGCCATGGTTGCGGCCCTGATTCTGCTGCCCACCCTGGCCCTGCTGTCGACCCTGGCCCTGCTGCCTACCCTGACCATTCTGCCGCTGTCCGCCGCGATCCTGCCCACCGCGACCGCCTTGGCCACGACTGCGACCGCCGTCGCCCTTGGCCGCATCGCCCGGCTCGTCGTCCAGCCGCAGCGACAGCCCGATGCGCTGACGTGCGACATCGACCTCGAGCACCTTCACCTTGACGACATCGCCGGACTTCACGACCTCGCGCGGATCCTTGACGAAGTTGTGCGACATGGCCGAGACATGCACAAGTCCGTCCTGGTGCACGCCGATGTCGACGAATGCGCCGAATGCGGCCACATTGGTAACCACACCCTCGAGCACCATGCCCGGCTGCAGATCCGCGACGTTCTCCACACCCGCCGCGAATTCGGCGGTCTTGAATTCCGGACGCGGGTCGCGCCCCGGCTTCTCGAGTTCGGAGATGATGTCGGTGACAGTGGGGATACCGAATTTCTCATCGGTGAAATCGGCGGGCCGCAGCGCACGCAGGGTCGTGGTGTTGCCGATCAGTTCCGCCATACCGCGCCCGGTCGATTCCAGGATCCGCCGCACCACCGGATAGGCCTCGGGGTGCACCGCGGAGGTGTCGAGCGGATCGTCGCCGCCGCGGATGCGCAGGAAGCCCGCGCACTGCTCGAAGGCCTTGGGGCCCAGGCGCGGCACATCGAGCAGGGCGGTGCGGCTGCGGAACGGGCCGTGCTGATCGCGGTGCGCCACAATGCTTTCGGCGATCGAATTGGCGATACCTGATACCCGCGACAGCAGCGGCACCGATGCGGTGTTCACATCGACACCGACCGCGTTCACCGCATCCTCGACCACCGCGCCCAGCGAACGGGCCAGCAGGGTTTCGGAGACATCGTGCTGGTACTGACCGACGCCGATGGACTTCGGGTCGATCTTCACCAGCTCGGCCAGTGGGTCCTGCAGACGACGGGCGATGGATACCGCGCCGCGCAGTGAGACGTCCATATCCGGTAGTTCCTGCGAGGCATAAGCCGATGCGGAGTACACCGACGCGCCCGCCTCGGAGACCACGATCTTGGTCGGTTTGTTCTCCGGAATCCGCGAAATCAGTTCGGCGGCAAGGGCATCGGTCTCACGCGAGGCGGTGCCGTTGCCGATGGCGATGAGGTCGACGCCGAAGCGGGCGACCAGCGCGCCGAGTACGGCCAGCGACTTCTCGGTCTGGCCCTGCGGCTTGTGCGGATAGATGACCTCGGTCGCGACGACCTTGCCGGTGGCGTCTACGACGGCGACCTTCACGCCGGTGCGGTAGCCCGGATCCAGCCCCATGGTGGTGCGGGTACCCGCGGGCGCGGCGAGCAGCAGGTCGCGCAGGTTCGCGGCGAAGATGTCGACGGCGTCCTTCTCGGCAGCCTGACGCAGCCGCATGCGGGTGTCGATACCAAGACTCACTTGCAGTTTCGTGCGCCACGCCCAGCGAACCGTATCCAGCAGCCAGGTATCGGCGGCACGGCCGCGATCGGCGATATCGAACTTCACCGCGATGCGGCCCTCGTAGACCGACCGCTCGCCCGGCTCCAATTCCTCGGCATCCGGCTGCAGCTGCAGCTGCAGGATCTCTTCCTTCTCACCGCGCAGCAGCGCGAGGATCCGGTGCGAGGGCAGCTTGCTGAACGGCTCGCTGAATTCGAAGTAGTCGGCGAATTTCGCGCCCGCCTCCTCCTTGCCCGGCCGCACGCTCGAGCTGACCTGGCCGCGGTTCCACATCAACTCACGCAGCTCGCCGACCAGGTCGGCGTCCTCGGCGAAACGCTCGACCAGAATGGCGCGGGCGCCGTCGAGCTGTTCGGCGGTGTACTGCGCGGGATCGGTGTTCGGATCGCCGATCAGTGCATCGGCGACGGGTTCGTGACCGGCCTCGCGGGCGATCTGCGCCTTGGTGCGCCGCTTCGGCTTGTACGGCAGGTAGATGTCCTCGATGCGAGCCTTGGTCTCGGCCGTCATCAGCTGCCCGAGCAGCGCGTCATCGAGTTTGCCCTGGCCCTTGATGGATTCGATGATCGCGCCGCGGCGCTCATCGAGTTCGCGCAGATAGGTCAGGCGCTCGTCGAGCTGGCGGAGCTGGGCGTCATCGAGGCCATCGGTGACCTCTTTTCGGTATCGCGCGATGAAGGGCACCGTGGAACCCGCATCCAGCAGCTCGACGGCGGCGCGAACCTGGGTCTCGCGCACGCCGAGCTCATCGGCGATGCGCCGGCCCACGCTGGCCAGAGCTGTGGTCGCGGCCGGTGCGGCGGCGGTCGTGTCGGTGTTCGTCGCTGAACTGGCGATCTCGGGCGCTGTCGTCACGCCCGAGACACTACCGTTGTCACCTGACAAACGGCCCACGCCCAGGTAAACCGGCATGATGATGCCCGGACTGCGCGGTGTCAGCGCTGGTACGGAAGGTCGAGTACGGACTGGACAACTCGCGCTCCGGTCGTGAGGTGCACGAAGACTTCCGTCGCCGGCTGGCGGTCGATCTGCTGCCGTAGTTTTGGACGTCCCCGACGGGTTACCCATGTGCTCACGACATCAGTCGTCACGGTCCGACGACACGAGCAGTTCCACAGCGAGCTCACGCATTTCGGCTTTGCGGATTTTCCCGGTGACGGTCATCGGGAACTCCTCGACGATGTGCACGTAGCGCGGGATCTTGAAGTGGGCGAGCTTGCCGGTGCAGAAGGCGCGGATCGCGTCGGCGTCCAATGGTGTTGTGCCGTCCTTCATTCGGATCCAGGCCATCAGTTCTTCGCCGTACTTCGGGTCGGGGACGCCGATCACCTGGGCGTCGAGTATGTCGGGGTGGGTGTAGAGGAATTCCTCGATCTCGCGCGGGTAGATGTTCTCGCCGCCGCGGATCACCATGTCCTTGATCCGGCCGGTGATGGCGAGGTATCCGTCGTCGTCCATGACGCCGATATCGCCGGTGTGCATCCAGCGGGCGGCGTCGATGGCCTCGGCGGTCTTCTCTGGTTCGGACCAGTAGCCGAGCATGACCGAATAGCCGCGGGTGCACAGTTCGCCGGGTTCGCCGCGCGGCATGGTCAAACCTGTTGCGGGGTCGACGATTTTGACCTCCAGGTGTGGGCCGACCCGGCCGACGGTCGCGGTGCGGCGGTCGATGCCGTCGTCGCGGCGGGTCTGGGTCGACACCGGGGAGGTTTCGGTCATGCCGTAGCAGATGCACACCTCACGCATGCCCATGCGATCGATCACCCGCTTCATCACCTCGACCGGGCAGGGTGATCCGGCCATGATGCCGGTACGCAGACTGGACAGGTCGACGTCCCTACCCGAATCCAGTTCCGCGAGTACGGCGATGAACATCGTCGGTACGCCGTAGAGCGAGGTGCACCGCTGCGCGGCCACGGCGTCCAGGGTTGCGACCGGATCGAACGCAGGGGCCGGAATCACCACGGCCGCACCGTGACTGGTGCTCGCCAAATTACCCATGACCATGCCGAAGCAGTGATAGAAGGGCACCGGCACGCAGATCCGGTCCTGTTCGGTATAGCCGCAGAGTTCGCCGACGAAGTAGCCGTTGTTGAGGATGTTGTGATGGCTCAACGTCGCCCCTTTTGGGAAACCTGTTGTGCCGGAGGTGTATTGGATATTGATCGGGTCGTCCATGGACAGCGTCGCGGCAATCGCCGCCAGTCGTCCAGCATCGATAGCGGTCTGCGCCACCGCATCCCATGCAGGAGCGCCCAGTACCAGAACGTGTTCCAGGTCAGGACAATTCGGCCGAACCTGCTCGATCATGGCGATGTAGTTCGAGCTCTTGAATTCCGGCGCGGCAATCAGCATGCGCACACCGGCCTGGCGCAGCACGTATTCCAATTCGCTGGTGCGATAGGCCGGATTGATATTGACGAGGATCGCACCGAGTTTCGCGGTCGCGTACTGGGTGAGGAACCACTCGGCACAGTTCGGGGCCCAGATGCCGACCCGGTCACCCTTGGTGATGCCGCGCTCGGCCAACCCGGTGGCCAGTGCGTCGATCGCGGCCGCGAGTTCGCGATAGGTCCAGCGGCGGCCGGATGGGCAGTCCACCAACGCTTCCCGGTCCGCATAGGCGGCGGCCATGCGGTCGAAGTCATCGCCGATGGTATCGCCGAGCAGCGGGGTGTCCGCGGTGCCGGATGCGTAACTCGCAAGTGCGGACATCACTGAACCCCCTGCTTCCGCAGGATGAACCGCTGTACCTTACCGCTGGGCGTCTTGGGGAGGGCGTCCACGAAATACACCTTGCGTGGATAGGCGTGCGCGGCGAACTTACGCTTCACCAGGCTCTGCAATTCGGCCTCGAGTTCGGCGTTACCTTCGAAACCGTCGCGCAGCACCACAAATGCTTCGAGCACCTCACCGCGCAATTCGTCGGGCATGCCGACCACCGCGGCCTCGACCACCCGCTCGTCGAGCACCAGCACGCTCTCGACCTCGAACGGGCCGATGCGGTATCCGGCCATGATGATGACATCGTCGTCGCGGGCGGAGAAGTGGAAGAAACCATCCGCATCCAGGGATCCGGCATCCCCGGTCAGATACCAGCGCCCGTCGGCGGTGTAGCGCTGCGCGGTACGTTCCGGGGCGTCGAGGTAGCCCAGGAACCACAGCAGCGGGCTGTGTTCGGTATCGATCGCGACCCGGCCCAGTTCGCCGATCGGCGCTTCGACGTCTGCATCCTCGGCGAGCACCGCGCAATGCCAACCCGGCATCGTCCGACCCATCGAGCCCGCGGGAGTGTCTACTCGCAGCGCATCGTGCCAGGAATTGCAGATGAGCATGCCGTGCTCGGTCTGCCCGTAGTGGTCGCGTACCGCGACGCCGAGGGTTTCGACCGACCACGTCACCACATCCGGAGTCAGCGGTTCGCCCGCGGACGACGCCCGCCGCAACCGGAGATCGGTTGGGGCGGCGGAACTATCGGCACGCAACGCGCGGTAGACCGTCGGCGCGGCGGTGAAGTTGGTGACGCCGAAGCGTTCGAGCACCTGCCAGGTCAGCGGTGCGGAGAAGGCGGCATGTAGCAGCAAGCTGCGGATACCGGAGGCGAGCGGGCTCAGAATCGCCCAGTACAGTCCATACGCCCAGCCCGGATCCGCCGCGTTCCAATAGACGTCGTCCGCGCGCACATCCAGCGAAAACTCTTGGTAGGCATGGAATGCCCCGAGCGCACGCACCGGAATCGGCACGCCCTTCGGGGTACCCGTCGTGCCACTGGTGAACAACTGCACCAGTAGCCCATCCCCGCCGACCGCCACAGCGGCCGCGCGCGGGTCATCGGCGGAGTAGGCGGCGAGCAGATCCGCGAACCGCAGTGATGCCGCCGCGTCACCTCCAGAGGGACCGTTCCCGGCGATGATGACGCGCCAGGGCGGATCGGCTGGGATGTCATCGCCCGGTAGCAGCTTTGTCGCCTGATCGGCGTCGGCGATGACGATCGTCGCGTCGCTCGCGGCCAGTCGGAAGGCGATGGCAGGTGGGGCGAAGGCGGTGAAGAGCGGGACGTGGACCGCGCCGCGGCGCCAGATGCCGAGCAGCGCGATCACCAGGTCGGCGGACTTCGACATGAGCGTGGCGACGCGGTCGCCGGGTTCGACGCCCAGGCCGGCCAGGGCGACGGCGAAGCGCTGGGAGCGTTCGCGAAGCTCACCGTAGGTCAGGTCCGTCGAGGTCAGGTCGGGGTCGACAATGGTGAACGCGATCCGATCGGCGGGGTGCCGGTCGCACAGCAGATCCGCCGCGCTGGCGTCGGGTCCGTCGTAGGTCTGCAGTAACTCGCGCACACGCGCGTTCAGGTCCGCGGTCATCTCGCCTCTCCTCATCGGTGATCCAGGCCACCTCGATCTCCAATAGGATGTGGGTCACATCACGTTCGGCACTACCCCCGAAAAGGGGTGAGTCTTTTGACCCACACCACCGCGCTGCTGCGGCCGCGCGACGGCGATGCGCTGCGCGCCGAGATCCGCTGGGTGGCGAATAAGGCGGGCGTGCCGGTGGTTTTCGGCGGCGAAGTGCATGACGACGCGCTGCTGCTCACCGAATTCGTCGGCACCGTCACCAATGGCCTGCGCGGGCTGACCGTGCTGCGCACCTCCGGACTGGGCGGCCGGGTCATGGATATGCGCCGCCCCGCCTCGGTCGCCGACTACCGCAGCGCCTCAGACATCACCCACCACTACGACGGCCCGGTTTCCGGTGAACGCATCCGTTCGGTGCTCGCGGTACCGGTGGTGGTCGACGATCGCTCCCGCGCGGTGCTCTACGCCGCCAACCGCGGCGGCACCCCACTCGGCGACCGCACCGCCGACCTGGTCGTCACGGCCAGCCGACGCCTCGCCACCGAGATCACCATCCGTGACGAGGTGGACCGTCGCCTGCGCCTGCTGGAAATGACCACTCCCGCGCCCGAGACCGCACCCGCCGTCGCCGAGGAACTGCGTGAGATCAATGCCGAACTGCGTGGTGCGGCCCGCTCGGCCGAGGACGAACGCCTACGCGAACGCCTACATTCGGTATGCGGACGCCTCACCCGAGTCCTGGTCGGCGACCCACCCGCGGATGCGCCGCGACTGTCCCGCCGGGAACTCGACGTGCTCTCCCAGATCGCCCTCGGCTGCACCAATCACGAAGCTGCCCAACGCCTTTCGCTCGGTCCGGAAACAGTCAAGAGCTATCTGCGCAATGCGATGACCAAGCTCGACGCGCACTCCCGCCACGAGGCTGTCGTCACCGCCCGCCGCCTCGGCCTGCTGCCCTGACCAACGATCTCCCGCGCACGAATTCGCACGCCGCGCACAGAATCTCGGACGATTCGATGCGCGGCGCGCGGCACGATGACCGAACCTCGTCAGCGCCCGCCGGTGCAGACGCCTTCGGGGGTGTACTGGCATGGGCGCTCGTTGCGGCCTTTGTATTGCCCGTGGTTGCTGCTGCGGCCGCGCTGACCTGCGCTGTTGCGGCTACGGCCAGCATCGGGCTCATGTGTGTCCCGATCCGCGGCGACTCTGACTTCGACGAGTTCGGGCGCGGCTAGGTCCGATAGGACGATCATCGCGCCACCGATCAGAGTCGAGGCCACCGCTCGACGCACTGTCTCGAAGCGAGCCACTGTCACCATAGCCACCTACCGTTCACCGTTGATTAATGTGCCGTTAATTAACGATACATTCAATAGGGCGACGAGTCGGTGGTTTTATTCCTCGAGCAGATCCGGACGCCGTTCGCGGGTCCGGGCGAGCGACTGATCGCGCCGCCACGCGGCAACCTTGGCGTGATCACCGGACAGCAAGATCGGCGGCACTTCGAGGCCGCGCCAAGAGACGGGACGCGTGTAGCTCGGCCCCTCGAGCAGTCCGTCGGAGAAGGAATCCTCCTGGTGGGATTGCTGATTGCCGAGTACGCCGGGAAGTAAGCGGACCACGGCCTCGGCCATCACGAGGACCGCGGCCTCCCCGCCGATGAGGACGTAGTCGCCGATGCTGACCTCTTCGACGCGTACCCGCCGGGCGGCATCGTCGAAGACGCGTTGATCGATGCCTTCGTAACGGCCGCAAGCGAATACAAGGTGCCTCTCGGCGGCCCAGCGTTGCGCGGTGGCCTGGGTGAAGGGCACCCCGGCGGGCGTCGGCACCACGAGCAGGGCATCGTCGGGGCATACCTCGTCGAGGGCATCGCCCCAGACCGTCGGCTTCATGACCATGCCCGGCCCACCGCCGTAGGGCGAATCGTCGACGGACTTGTGCACGTCGTGGGTCCAGCGCCGCAGATCGTGCACGTCCAGGGAAATCAGGCCCTTGTCGATGGCCTTGCCCAGCAACGCCGTTCGCAGCGGCTCCAGATACTCCGGAAATATCGTGACGACATCGAGTTTCATGCAGTCCTTAAGTTTCCGGCGGTCCGCTACTCCGGATCGAGCAGACCCTCGGGCGGATCGATGACGACCAGTTGATCGGCCCGCGACACCGTAGGCACGATCGCGGTGACGAAGGGGATCAGGATTTCCCTGCCGTCATCGGCAGCGCGCACCGAAAGCAGTTCTCCCGCAGCCGAATGCAGCACCTCGGTGACCTCGCCGACAACGGTGCCATCGGCGAGCTGGACGCTCATGCCTTCCAACTCGTGGTCGTAGAACTCGTCCGGATCCTCCGACGGCGGCAGCTCCGCACTGTCCACGACGAACAGCGTGCCGCGTAGCGCGTCGGAGGCGGTGCGGTCGGAGATTCCGGCGAGTTGCACGAGAAGTCGGCCCGAATGCTCTCGGGCCGACTCCACGGTGAACTCACGGACTTCATTGGATCGCGCCACCCGCCCGCGCAGCCGCACACCGGGTGTGAAGCGCGCGTCGGGATCGTCGGTACGTACCTCGACGACCAGTTCGCCGCGCACACCGTGCGATTTGGCGACCCGGCCTATGACGAGTTCCATTAAGCGTCGGTATCGACCACGTCGACCCGGATGCCCCGGCCGCCGATTCCGGCGACCAGGGTGCGCAGCGCGGTCGCGGTACGACCGCCACGACCGATCACCTTGCCCAGATCATCGGGGTTGACGTGCACCTCGACGGTGCGTCCGCGGCGGCCGGTGATCAGCTCGACCCGGACGTCATCCGGATTGGCGACAATGCCGCGAACCAGGTGCTCGACGGCATCGGCGACGACGGCCGACATTATTCGGCAGCCTCGGTCTCGGCGGCCTCGTCCTTCTTGGCGGCCTTCTTCTTGGGGGTGACGGCCTCGGCGACCGGCTCGTTATCGGCGGCGGCCAGCGCGGCGTTGAACAGGTCCAGCTTGGACGTCTTCGCCGGCTTCACCTTCAGGGTGCCCTCGGCGCCCGGCAGGCCCTTGAACTTCTGCCAGTCGCCGGTGATCTCCAGCAGCCGCTGCACGGCCTCGGTCGGCTGCGCGCCGACACCCAGCCAGTACTGCACGCGCTCGGAGTTGATCTCGATCAGCGACGGCTCTTCCTTCGGGTGGTACTTGCCGACGTTCTCGATGGCACGGCCGTCACGACGGGTGCGGGCGTCGGCGATGACCACGCGGTACTGCGGGTTGCGGATCTTGCCGAGACGGGTGAGCTTGATGCGAACAGCCATGTGCTGATCTGCCTTTCAGTGGTTGGTCACGGCGCAATTCAGCGACCCGCACGGTCTGCGAGCCCGGTTTTGCGCTTGGAGTGTGTGACCGCCGCGCGGCACGTAACCGGAGACGGGCTGACACTTGTCCAGGAAGGACGGTGGTCCATTCTGCCAGACCGGTCCCCCGCTCCCGAAATCGCGTCGTCCGGAAACGATCGACCGCCCGCCTCGGATAATCACAATATGGGGATCTTCAGGAGGCGCCATCGGCGCAGGCGGGGCCAGGTTGCCGAGGCGGCCACCGAAATCGGCGGTGACGCGGCCATGGAATTGCTGGCGCCCGGCCTCGCGCGCGCCACTGTCGGCGGTATTCGCGGCGTGATCGGCGTGATCGCGAACCTGCTGAGCTGACGATCACGTGGTTCGATAGCGCAGCAGCACGACCCCGGCCCGGAATTTACGGCTTTCGACCAGGCGCACCCTAGCGGAGATCTGCCGTTTCGACGGTGATCGGAACGGGGCTCGGTGAGAGCGATACCGTCAGGAGGTATACGTCGCGGCGGGCGAGACGGTCGTGCCTCCCGGACCTGCTTTAGCGTGAGCGCCCATTCCTGAGCACGATTCGTGGGATGCCCGGGATTCGGCGAGGAAAAGGGCGCTCAGGTCAACCGGCGCTCAGATCAACCGCTCAGCGGACCAGCGGGGCGAGGGTGCGACCGGCGAGGTCTACCGCACCCGGCTCGTGGCCGTTTGTCACCATGTTGACGACGAGGCCCTGCACACCCTGGTCGAGGACCCTGGTTTGCAGTTGCTCGGCGACCTCGGCCGGGCTGCCGACGAATTGGCGGTCGGCGATGGTCTGCTTGCGCTGGTCCTCCGACAGCGTGGACAGGTCGACGCCGATGCCGCTGAGTAGATCCTGTTGTTGTTTGCGTGCGCGGTCGCCGTCTTCATCGATCATCAGAAAACAGAGGTAGCTGATCTCCAAAGTATCTGGATCACGGTCGTTTTCGGCGCAGCGCTGGTGCAGTGCCTCGATCTTGCGGGGCAGTTCGGAGGCGTTGCAGATGATGTTGATGTGGTCGGCGAAGCGGGCGGCCAGTGCGAAGGTCTTCTTCTCGCCGCCACCACCGAGCAGGATCGGCAGGTCATCGCGCAGCCGTGGCTCGTTCATGGCGTTATCGGTGTGGTACCAGTTGCCGTCGAAGGTCGAGTGTTCACCGCGCAGCATGGGCGTGATGATCCGCAGTGCCTCGTCGAGCCGCTGGAAGCGTTCGGTGAAGGTGCCGAATTCGAAGCCGTAGGACTGGTGTTCGAGCTCGAACCAGCCGGCTCCGATGCCGAGCACGGCCCGTCCGCCGCTCACCAGATCCATGGTGGTGACGGTCTTGGCGAGCAGTGCGGGATTGCGATAGGTGTTGCCGGTTACCAACGCCGACAACTGAATTCGTTCGGTAGACGCAGCGATTCCGGACAGCGTGGTGTAGGCCTCGAGCATCGGCTCACTCGGCTCACCGAGACCGGGCAGCTGATAGAAGTGATCCATGACGAAGACCGTGTCGAAACCGGCGGCTTCGGCTTCCCTGGCCTGCGCGACCACGGTCGGAAAGAGTTCGCTGACGGGCTGGCCATAGCTGAAATTGGGCATCTGATAACCGAGGCGAATGGTCATAACCCGACCCTACGCGCGCCCCGCCCCACCTTCCCGATCTTGGCCACATCAAGCCGTTGACCTGGGAGTCTGTCGCACGCAGAGTAACAACCTCGCACGAGTTACAGCCCGTGCGCAATGCGGGGGTCAGCGGTGGCCAGTGACCGGATTGTGGATTTTGACCAGGCGGCCGCGCAGGATGACATATTGCGGCTCAGCGAGCGCCGCCGGGTCGATGCGCGGATCTTCCTGGTAGACAACGAAATCCGCTGGGGCACCGGCCTCGATGCCCGGTCGGCCGAGCCAGCTGCGGGCATTCCAGGAGGCGGCGCCGAGTGCGTCGTGTTTCGACAACCCCGCCCCGGCCAGGGCGGCGATTTCGTCGGCAATCCGGCCGTGACGGATGGATCCACCCGCATCGGTGCCCGCGAAAATCGGAACGCCCGCATCGTGCGCCTTGGCGACGGTGCCGCGGACGCGCGCGTGCAGGTCGCGCATATGTGCTGCGTAGATGGGGAATTTGCCTGCGCTGTCGGCGATTTCGGGGAAGGTGTCGATATTGATCAGCGTCGGGACCAGCGCGGTGCCGTGTTCGACCATCAACTCGATGGTGTCGTCGGTGAGGCCAGTGCCGTGTTCGAGGCAATCGATGCCCGCGTTGATCAGCCCGGGCAGCGCGTCCTCGCCGAAGACGTGCGCCGTCACCCGTGCGCCATTGGCGTGCGCGGCGTCGATCGCCTCCTTTAGGATCGCATCGCTCCACAGCGGCCGCAGATCGCCCACCGACCGGTCGATCCAGTCCCCGACGATCTTCACCCAGCCGTCGCCGAATCGAGCCTGCTCGGCGACGATCTCCGGCAGATCGCGCTCATCGCCCAGTTCGATGCCGAGCTCCCGGATATACCGCCGCGGTCGGGCGATATGGCGGCCCGCACGGATGATCCGGGGCAGCTCCTCATGCTCATCAATGAAGCGCGTATCGATCGGTGAGCCCGCATCGCGCAGCAGCAACGCACCCGCGTCCCGCTCGGTCTCGGCCTGGGCGATGGCACCCGCACGCTCCTCGTGCCCCCCGCCGTACCGGATCCCGACGTGGCAGTGCGCATCGACAAGGCCGGGCACGATCCACCCTGTGTCGCATAGTGTTTCGGCCCCCGCGACGGGATCGAACGACACCAGTCCATCGTGCACCCACAGGTCACGCACCTCGTCATCAGGGAGAACCACACCCCGCAGATGCACAGCAACCTCCTCGACCGCCCTCGGAACCGTCCAACCTACTGCCCACGCCCCTTGACGGGCACCCCGCCCGCAACGGCTTCCCAGCCGACGTTCGCCAGCCCGGCACTCCGTCTTGGAACCTCCGCGTAGAGGGTGCAGGGTTCGACGACAGGGCGCCCGGTCGAGCGGGTACGTTCGGTTGCCTTGCGCCGCAGCCGCAAGTGCGGAAGGCGCAGCCGCCTACTTCTTGGGGAAGTTCAGCTTGGACAGATCGAAGCCCTCGAGCCCGGGCGGCAACTCGTCCAATCCGGCGGGCATACCAGACAGATCCGGCATCCCGGCGGGCATACCCGGCATGCCGGGGAACCCACCGCGCACCTTCGGCGGCGTCGGTCCGCGCCCACCCTTCTTGCCCTTCTTGCCCTTCTTCGTATTGCTGCGGCGCGAACCGGGCAGGCCCATCTGGCGGCCCATCATGGCCATCATCTTCTTGGCCTCGAAAAAGCGGTCGACGAGTTGGTTGACCTCGGAGACCTGCACACCGGAGCCGTTGGCGATGCGCAGGCGCCGAGATGCGTTGATGATCTTCGGGTTCGCGCGTTCGGCCGGGGTCATACCGCGGATGATCGCCTGCACCCGGTCGAGCTGCTTATCGTCGACCTGGGCCAGCACATCCTTCATCTGCCCCGCGCCGGGCAGCATGCCGAGCAGGTTGCCGATGGGACCCATCTTGCGGATGGCGAGCATCTGATCGAGGAAGTCCTCGAGCGTCATCTCGCCGCTGCCGATCTTGCGGGCGGCTTCCTCGGCCTGCTGCTGGTCGTAGACCTGTTCGGCCTGCTCGATGAGGCTCAGCACGTCACCCATGCCGAGGATGCGCGAGGCCATCCGGTCGGGATGGAAAACGTCGAAGTCCTCGAGCTTCTCACCGGTGGAGGCGAACATGATCGGTGAGCCGGTCACATTCCGGACCGACAGCGCCGCACCACCGCGAGCGTCACCGTCGAGCTTGGTGAGGACGACACCGGTGAAGCCGACGCCGTCACGGAAGGCCTGCGCGGTGTTGACGGCGTCCTGACCGATCATCGCGTCGAGCACGAACAGCGTCTCGTCCGGCTGCACCGCATCGCGGATGCCAGCGGCCTGCGCCATCAACTCGGCGTCGATACCGAGGCGACCGGCGGTGTCGACGATGACCACGTCGTATTGCTTGCTGCGCGCCTCCGCGACACCGGCCTCGGCCACCGCGACCGGGTCGGCCGCCGAAACGCCGAGCGGATTCGCGCCGCTGCCGATGGAGGTGCCGGGATGCGGCGCGAAGACGGGCGCACCCGCGCGCTCACCCACCACCTGGAGCTGGGTGACCGCGCCGGGACGCTGCAGGTCACAGGCCACCAGCAACGGCTGATGTCCCTGTCCCTTCAGCCATTTCGCGAGCTTGCCGGCCAGGGTGGTCTTACCGGAACCCTGCAGACCGGCGAGCATGATCACCGTGGGCGGATTCTTGGCGAGCGTTAGTCTGCGGGTTTCGCCGCCGAGGATGCCGACGAGTTCCTCGTTGACGATCTTGACGACCTGCTGGGCAGGGTTGAGGGCGGCGGAGACCTCCGCACCCTTGGCACGCTCCTTGATCTTCGCGATGAAACCACGCACCACGGGCAGCGCGACGTCGGCTTCGAGCAGGGCGAGGCGGATCTCACGACAGGTGGCGTCGATGTCGGCCGGTGACAGACGCCCCTTACCGCGAAGATCCTTGAGGGCACCGGTAAGCCGGTCGGACAGGGATTCGAACACCGATCGCGCTCCTGATCTCGTGGGACGTCACTTGATATCCCAGGGTAATGGGACTCGCCCCGGCGCGAGCGACGGGCCCGTAGGAGGCAGCGCGGCGTAACCACGGAGGGACCCGGGAGCGCCGAAATCGAAAACAGTGGGCGCGCAAGCGGTGCTCGGGTTATTCCATCGTGCGGCGGCGCGGTTTTGCGGTTTTGCGGTAATCGTGGTTCTCCTGAGCAACCATGAAAACCGCCTCCCGACCGGTGAGACCGAGCTCGAGGGCCAGGTCGTCGAGCATGGCCCAGTCCGCGCCTGTCGGCACATCGCGGGTGGCAACAGCGGTGGCAATCGTCATAGCGGTCACAGCCTGCTGTCCGGACAGTGTCCGGCCGGGCAGCCAGGAGACCACCCACCGATCACCGCCGACGCAGCGCGCCATATGCGTGGTCTCGTCACTCGTCATCGTCGACGCCGAAACGACTTCAATTGCCACCGACCTGCTCCCCTCATGCTCGCGATAGCCAGACGCTCTGATAGTAGGGTGCGACGGGCGCGCTGCATATGCTTTCAGCAAATCATGTGCAAATGTCAATCATCCTGGTCAGGAGACCGAGCTGGTGCCTGGTGGTCCGACTCCCTCCGGAGGCTTCGGGGCGGGCCGCGGGACCACGGCAAGGACGGCCTTTTCGATGGTTTCGCGACGCTCCGGAATGTCGACGCCGAGGTCGAGGCCGAAGGCGTCGACCACCGCGGAACCCATGGTCACTACCTTCGCCCAGCGCACATCTGCGCCGCATTCGGCAAACGCCGAGGCCAACCGGCTGAGCAGGCCGATCCGGTCCTCGGCGCGCAATTCGAGGACCACCTGGCCCGGAGTCGATGTCGCCGACCAGATCACTCGGGGCTGTGCCTGCGCATACTGGCTCGGGCGAGCGCCGGTGGCCTCGTGCTCCCGCTTCGCCAGCAGCGCGGACAGATCCAGATCGCCCGCTGTCGCCCGGATCAGCTCCTGTCGCAGCAGTCCGCCGTCCGGCGGATCGCCGAACTTCGGGGAGACCACGAAAGTATTGATGGCCGAGGCACCTTCGCCGCCCACGGTCGCCGAGAGCACCCGCAGCGAATGCAGGGCCAACACCCCGGCGGCATCCGACAGCAGGCCGGGCGTATCCGGTGCGATCACGGTGACCGTGTAGGTGTATTTGCCCTCGCCCGGCCGCAGATCGACGTGCACGCCACCCGCCGCGGCCTTGGCCAGCAGGTTCGGTGCGATCGGTTCCGGCTCAGGCAGCAGATCTCCCGCCATGACCAGGCGGCAGCGGCGCACGAGTTCCCCGATCAGCGATGCCTTCCAATCGCCCCACACCCCGGGGCCGGTAGCCAGCGAATCGGCCTCGGCCAAAGTGTGCAGCAGTTCGAGCAGCTGCACGTCGCCGCCGAGGGCCTCGACGACGAATCGCACGGTGTCGGGGTCGGCCAGGTCGCGCCGAGTCGCGGTGTCGGGCAATAAAAGATGGTGGCGCACGATGGCGCTGAGTGTCCGCACGTCCGACGGCCATAGGCCGAGACGCCGTCCGATATGGGTGGCCAGTTCGGCGCCGACAATGCTGTGGTCACCGGCGCGGCCCTTACCGATATCGTGCAGCAGCGCACCGAGCATCAGCAGGTCGGGACGGGCGACGCGGGTGCTCAACGCGCTCGCGTAGGCGACCGCCTCCATCAGGTGCCGGTCCACGGTCCAGGTGTGCAGGGCATCGCGCGGCGGCAGGTCGCGCACCGCACCCCATTCGGGAAGCAGCCTGCCCCACAAGCCAGTTCGGTCCAGTGCCTCGACCGCATCGATGACGCCGCGACCGGCTCCGAGCAGGATCAACAGGTCGTTGACCGCATCCTTGGGCCAGGGTTCGCGCAGCTCCGGCGCATCCTCGGAGAGTCGATTCAGAGTGGTCGCGGACATCGGCAGCCCGGTCTGCGCCGAGGCTGCGGCCACCCGCAGGATCAGTCCGGGATCGCGCTGCGGCCGCGCATCCCGCGCCAACACGACCTCCCCCGCGTGTTCGACCACCCCCTCATCGAGTGGTCGCCGAACCGGCATGCGCCGCAGTCGCGCGAGGCCGCGCCGTGGTAGCGCATTGGCTGCGGTGCGAAGACCGACATCGACGGAATAACTCACCGTCCGCGCCGAATCGCTCAGTGTGCGAGCGAGGTCGAAACGGTCACCGATGCGCAAGGCCGCGCCGATCTCGTCGGCATCCTGGGCTCGCAGTTGATCGCGGGCCCGGCCCGCTACCCGATGCAGCTCCGTGCGAACATCCAGCAAACGGCGTCGCGCCTGCTTCAGACCACCGCCGGGCACATCTGGCCCCAGACCCGGCATGGCATCGGTCAGTTGGGCGATGGCCAGCGCGTCGAGCAGTTGGATATCGCGCAATCCGCCGCGCCCGTTCTTCAGATCGGGTTCGGCGCGGTGAGCTATCGCACCGCTGCGCTGCCACCTGGTCTCGGCCTGTTCGATCAATTCGTCGAAGCGCGAACGGATTCCGGTCCGCCACTCCCGGCGCACCCCGCCGATCAGCAGATTGCTCAACTCCATATCGCCGACGATGTGTCTGGCCTCGAGCATGCCGAGGGCCGCGATGAGATCGTCGGAGGCCACGCGCAATGCCTGCGGCACGGTGCGCACGCTGTGGTCGAGCTTGATATGCGCATCCCACAGCGGATACCAGAGCTGATCGGCCACCTCGGCCACCCGCGCGGGATCGACGTCATCATGCAGCAGCACCAGATCCAGATCCGAATACGGCAGCATCTCCTTGCGCCCGAGTCCGCCGACGGCGACCACGGCGAGACCGCTGTCGCGGCCGATGCCGAGTTCGGTGCCCTTGGTGGTCAGCCACAGTTCGAACAGATCGACCAGCGCCGAACGCAGGGATTCCGCGTCCAGGCGCGGATTGCGGGGCAGTCCACCCTCGAGCAATTGATTGCGTGCGCGGACCAGGTCGGTCGCGCCATTGGAGACGTTCGTGCCGACATCCTCGGTTACCTGTCTGCCGTCTTGCTCGTGACTACCCACAAACCACCGTCCATCCAAATGCGTACGGCCCCGCCCCGACCGGGCTATCCGGTGGGAGCGGGGCCGCCGCTCGATTTCGATTCTCCGTTTAGAGGGCGTCGGTACCGCGTTCGCCGGTCCGCACTCGGATGATCGACTCCACCGGTGTCACCCAGACCTTGCCGTCACCGATCTTGCCGGTGCGCGAGGCCTCGACGATCACCTCGACGACCTTGTCGACCGAGGCATCGTCCACGACAACCTCGACCCGAACCTTCGGCACGAAATCCACCGAGTACTCCGCGCCGCGGTAGACCTCGGTGTGCCCCTTCTGGCGGCCGTAGCCCTGCACCTCGCTGACGGTCATGCCCAGCACACCAGCCTGCTCGAGCCCGGATTTGACGTCCTCGAGAGTGAACGGTTTGACGATTGCGGTGATCAGTTTCATGTCGTCATGCCTCCTTGACGGCGGTACGTGCCGTGCCACCCACAGCAGCGAAATCGTATGCCGTTTCAGCGTGCTCGGACTCGTCCATGCCCACCGACTCGGCTTCCTCGCTGGCGCGCAGCCCAATGGTGAACTTCACGATATAGGCAATGATCAGGCTCGCGATAAAGGAGAACGCGAGTACCGCACCGGCACCGATGGCCTGACGCCACAGCTGGTCGAAGCCGCCGCCGTAGAACAGCCCGGTCTTGCCCGCGCCCGCCTCCGGTGCGGCAACCAGGCCCACCATCAGGGTGCCGATGACGCCGCCGACGAGGTGCACGCCCACGACATCGAGCGAGTCGTCGAAGCCGAACTTGAACTTCAGGCCGACCGCCAGCGCACAGATCGCACCGGCCACGAAGCCGATCACCAGGGCGCCGACCACGTTGACCGAGGAACACGACGGGGTGATCGCGACCAGACCGGCCACCACGCCCGATGCCGCGCCCAGCGAGGTGGGCTTGCCATCGCGGACCTTCTCCACCAGCAGCCACGCCAGCATTGCGGCACAGGTCGCGAGGGTAGTGGTGATGAAGGTCGAACCGGCCAGACCACCGGAGGAAACGGCGGAACCGGCGTTGAAGCCGAACCAGCCGAACCACAGCAGACCCGCGCCGAGCATCACGAACGGCAGGTTGTGCGGGCGGAACGGCGTCTTCGGCCAGCCCTTGCGCTTGCCGAGCACCAACACCAGGGCCAGGCCCGCAGCACCGGCATTGATATGGACCGCGGTACCACCGGCGAAGTCGACCGCGAGCAGTTTGTTCGCGATCCAGCCGCCTTCGTGCACGACATTGCCGTCGGCGTCCTTGACATCGAAGTCGAAGACCCAGTGCGCGACCGGGAAGTAGACGACCGTCGCCCAGATACCGGCGAACAGCAGCCAGGAGCCGAACTTCAGGCGGTCGGCGACCGCACCCGAGATGAGGGCAACCGTGATGATCGCGAACATCAACTGGAACGCGACGAACACGGTCGCGGGGATCGTACCCGCGAGCGGAATGTTCACTGCCGCAGTGGTGACAGCGCCGCTGGCGTCCTTGACCTCGGCAACCGAATTGCCGCCGATCAGACCCTTGAGACCGAAGAACTGCGCAGGATCGCCGATCACGCCGAATTTGTTGTCACCGAACGCGGTCGAGTATCCGTATAGCGACCACAGCACGCCGACCAGACCCATGGCACTGATGCTCATCATGATCATGTTGAGCACGTTCTTGGAGCGGACCATGCCGCCATAGAAAAACGCCAGGCCAGGCGTCATCAACAATACGAGCGCTGAACTGGCCAGCATCCAGGCGGTGTCACCAGTGTCCGGTGCACCGGTAAGGGGAAAAGCCACCTTAATGTCCTCCTCATCTCGGGCCCAGCCGACTCCGGCAATTGGACCTGCACAGAAGGGTCCTCATTCGGTGTTTCATCCGTGATGATGCTGTGTTTCGCCTAAGTGAACGCCTGGGGCAGTTGTGTTGCTACCACGTTTCCTGGCGTACACAGACGTTTCATCGCAGGTGTGCGATGGGTGTCGGAGCAAACCGACAGCTGCTTCCGAGAGGGAGGATCGGTGGTTGCGGAACTAGCCGAGCAACGCGTCCACGAAGGCGGCGGGTTCAAAGGGAGCCAGGTCGTCGGCGCCCTCGCCGAGACCGACCAGCTTCACCGGAACACCGAGTTCGTGCTGCACTTGGAAGACGATGCCGCCCTTGGCCGTTCCGTCCAGTTTGGTGAGCACGACGCCGGTGATATCGACGACCTCCGCGAAGACACGCGCCTGCATGAGGCCGTTCTGTCCGACGGTGGCATCCAAGACGAGCAGGACCTCGTCGACCACGGCCTTCTTCTCTACAACGCGCTTGACCTTGCCGAGCTCGTCCATCAGACCGGTCTTGGTGTGCAGCCGACCGGCCGTATCGATCATGACGACGTCGACGCCGCCCTCGATACCCGCGCTGACCGCGTCGAAGGCGACAGCAGCCGGGTCCGCGCCCTCCCTGCCACGAACCGTATCCGCACCGACGCGCTCACCCCAAGTCTGTAGCTGATCAGCGGCGGCAGCGCGGAAGGTGTCAGCGGCGCCGAGCAGGACCCGGCGGCCGTCGGCGACCAGTACGCGCGCGAGTTTGCCGGTCGTGGTGGTCTTGCCGGTGCCGTTGACACCGACAACCAGCAGGATCGACGGGTGATCGTCGTGCGGGAGTGCCCGCACCGAGCGGTCGAGTTCGGGACGTAGCGCCTCGATCAACACCTCGCGCAGCACGGCGCGAGCCTGTTCGGTATCGCGGACGCTGCGCGCGGCCATCTCCTCGCGCAGCCGCTCCACCACCGCCGCGGTGCTCGCGGTGCCCAGATCGGCGAGGACCAGGGTGTCCTCTACCTCTTCCCAGGAATCGTCATCGAGGTCGCCGCCGCCGAGCAGGCCGAGCAGGCTCTTGCCGACCGCGTTCTGCGAACGGGACAGGCGGCCGCGCAGGCGCACCAGGCGGCCCGCGGTCGGCTCGATTTCCTCGAGGGCGGGGGTCGTGGCCGCGTCGGCGGCTGTGGGTTCGGGGGCGGTTTCTACGGAGGGCTTGTCGGGGGTTGGCGGCGTGGCTGCGCGCGGGGTGGTGTCCGCAGGAGGGGCCGGTTTTGTGTCCGTCGGTGCGGTGGTGTCCGCGGGTGCGGCGGTTCCGGTGTCCGCGGAGGTGATGCTCTCCGCAGGCGCGGTGCCATCGGCACTGGTGGGCGGGGCGGTTCCGGGTTCGGCGGTCGTCTCGTCCGATTCGACCGCGGTATCCGAATCGGACGTGGCCGTTGCGGATTCGGCCGTGGTGGCCGCGCCGTCGGTTTCGATCGGCGCGGACTCCGCGGTTTCGACATCGCCCTCGGGCAGCGGCACATTGGTAATGCCACGCTTCGGCGCGTCACGCGGAATCGCCGCGTCATCGCCGACGTGCGGCTGCCCCTCGGTATCGGTTCGCTCGATCGGTGAGGGCGGCTCCGGGCGTGTCGCGGTGGCCGTGCCGCCCTGACTGAAGTTGAAGCCACCGGAGGCCGCGTATCCACCCGACCGGTCGGTCACTTCTTTCTCGGCGGTGGGCGCCGTCAGCGTGATGCGACGGCGCTTGTACAGGACGAATCCGGCGACGAACGCCACCACCAGCAGGGCGGCGACAGCGGCGATCAGGATCCAGGCTTCGGAACTCACGCCGACCATCCTTGCAGAAGCAGGTCCTTCGCCTTACCACAGCGTCCTGGACCCAACACACAACCCCCGAGATTTCTTGTCCTGCGGAACTTCTCGCGATGGGACAATAGTATCGGCGACGTGACCGATCGAAACGTGCTTGGGGGGCCGCTGGAAGAGTGCGGCACCGATCCTCTCACCGGCTTCTACCGGGACGGCTGCTGCAGTACCGGGCCGGAGGATCTGGGCAGCCATACCGTGTGCACCGTCGTCACGGCCGAATTTCTCGAACACCAGGCGTCCATCGGCAACGATCTGAGTACGCCGCGCCCGGAGAACAACTTCCCGGGCCTGCAGCCGGGAGACCGGTGGTGCGTGGTGGCCGTGCGCTGGTTGCACGCCCACGAGGACGGTGTCGCCGCGCCCGTGGTGCTTGCGGCCACCCATGAAAACGCCCTGGAAGTGATCTCGATGGACATTTTGCGCAAATACGCTGTCGACGTACCGGACGACGTGAGCGATCTGCTCTAACTCCGCGCCCTTTTGCCGACCGTCTGCCCAGAACGTCCCGTCCCGGGCAGACGGTCGCTGGGCGGAATCCGAATTATCGCAGCAAGGCCGCCTCGGCCAGCGCGGCGCGGGTGGTTCGTTGGCGGTGCGCCTTCTGACGGCACGCCGCTGAGCAGTATCGGGCCGGGCGGCCAGTGCCGGTGGAACGGATCTCGGTACCGCATATCGGACAGTGCGGAGTTTCGTTACGCACACCGGTTTCGTTACGTAGCTTGACCTCCGAATCAGGTTTCGTTACGGAGTTCGCGCGCATGGCATCGAGCATGATCGCGACAGCCCGAATCATCGGTCCGCCGGGTCGCTGACGTCGTTGGATCGCGACGCATCCCGTGAAAATGTCCAGTACATCGGCGATTTCGATATCGGCACGGACCGAACCTTGGCGCTGCGCGGCGGTCAGCAGCGCGCCGAGCGCATGATGGAAGCGGTCGCCCGCGCCGCGAAGCAGTGCCTTCGGCCAGCCGTCATCGGACTGGACCATATCGCAGAGCGCCTGGCTACGCGGGGACGACATGACCACGTCGGTGCAGACCGCGAAGAACGCGGCACCGGGATCCGGCGCGTCGAGATATTCGGCGGCCAGTGTCGCGAGCCGGTCGACGCGCTGTTGCATAACCGCTTCCAGCAGATCGGTTTTCGTGGGGAAATGCCGATAGACGGTGCCCGCGCCCACCCCGGCCCTGCGGGCGACCTCGGCCAGCGACACCGAGATGCCCTGTTCGGCGAAAGCGCGCTGCGCGGCGGCCAGCACCAGCGCGCGATTGCGGCGGGCATCGGCCCGCGCGGCGACTACCGACGGCGCTGGAGTGGATAGCGAAGCAGACATTTCGTTACGGTCTTCCGTTCCTGGACCTGGCCAACTGGATGAGCGCACCCATATCGTCCGAATACGGGTTATCCGACCCGATTGTATCGAGCAGAGAAGGCGAGCATGCCCCTTCAGCAGAATCCCATCCTGGTCACCGGCGCGACCGGCAAGCAGGGCGGCGCGACCGCGCGCCGACTGCTGGCCGACGGTATCGCGGTACGCGCGCTGGTCCGCGATCCGCAGGCCCCCGCGGCCCGCGCATTGGCCGACGCCGGTGCCGAATTGGTGACCGGTGACTTCGACACCCCCGCAACGCTGGACGCGGCCGTTGCCGGAGCGCGCGGCGTATTCCTCGTGCCGCCAGCCGCTTTCGGACCGAACGGTTGGCAGGCCGATCTGGAAGCCACTCGCGGCATCGCGGTGATCGATGCGGCCGAGCGCGCGGGGGTCGAACAGATCGTCTTCACCGGTGTCGCCTCGATGACCGACGACGCCGCCTGGGGCCAGGCCGGAAAGAAAAGCATCGAGGATGCGGCGGCGGCCAGCGGATCGCGCTACACCCTGTTGCGTCCGGTGCGTTTCATGGAGAACTACATCATGCGTGGCAGTCCGGTCGACGGCATAATCGACGGCGTACACAAGCACCTGTTCGCTGCGGACCGGCCGCTGCAGATGATCGCGATCGACGATATCGCGGCCTTCGCCGCACTGGCCTTCGCCGACCCGGATCGTTTCCACGGCCGAACCCTCGAATTGGCCGGTGATGCAATCACTCCCGTCGCGGCCCTGGCCGCGATCACCCGGGCCACCGGATATCCGGTGCGCTACCACGAGGTCACCGAGGCCGAAGCCGATGCCCTCGGCGAACAGATCGGCAATACCTGGCGGCTGCTGCACGAATCCGGCGGCGGCTGGCGCGCAGACATCCCCGCGCTCCGGGAAATCTACCCCGCCCTCAACACCCTCGAATCCTGGCTCACCACAACCGGTGCTGCCAAGATCAAGGCCCAACAGGACAGCGACCGCTTGGCCACTTCACACTGACCGAGGTCGTCGGGATCCGCACTGGGCGCGCACGTACGGATCCCGAAGAGCCCTGGGTTCAGCTGGCCGCGCCGACCGGGGTCAGGGTCTCCCCGCGCAGCCGCTGACTGATCACCTGGGTAATGCCGTCACCGCGCATGCTGACGCCGTAGAGGGCGTCGGCGATCTCCATGGTCGGCTTCTGGTGGGTGATGACGATCAGCTGACTCTTCTCCCGCAACTGCTCGAACAGGCCGATGAGGCGGCGCAGATTGGTATCGTCCAGCGCGGCCTCGACCTCGTCCATCACGTAGAACGGTGAGGGGCGCGCGCGGAAGATGGCCACCAGCAGGGCAACCGCGGTAAGCGACTTCTCACCACCGGACAGCAGCGACAGTCGCTTGACCTTCTTACCGGGCGGACGCGCCTCCACCTCGATGCCGGTGGTCAGCATGTCCGAGGGATCGGTGAGCACCAGCCTGCCCTCGCCGCCAGGGAACAGTTTCGCGAAGACGCCGACGAATTCGCGCTCGACATCCTCGTAGGCCTCGGTGAACACCTGCAGGATGCGCGCGTCGACTTCCGCGACCACATCCAGCAGGTCCTTGCGCGCATTCTTGACGTCCTCGAGTTGGGTAGCGAGGAAGTTGTAGCGCTCCTCGAGCGCCGCGAACTCTTCCAGCGCAAGGGGATTCACCTTGCCGAGGGTGGCGAGGTCCTTCTCGGCGCGCTTGGCGCGGCGCTCCTGGGACTTGCGGTCGAACGGCATCGGCGCGGGCGCGGTCACCTGTTCGCCGCGCTCCTTGGCCTGCTCGTACTCCTGCCATTCCAGATCCGATGGCGGCATCGGCACATCCGGACCGTATTCGGCGATGAGATCGGACAGTGCGATGCCGAACTGTTCGGCGATGGTCGCCTCGATCTGCTCGATGCGCAGTGCCGCTTGGGCTTTGGCGACCTCGTCGCGGTGCACAGCGTCGGTGAGTTGGGCGAGCTGGGTGGTCAGCGCGCGGACCCGCTCCTTGATCTGTTCGACCTGGGTGGCGCATTCGGTGCGGCGGCGCACCAGTTCATCACGGCGTGCACCCGCTTGCGCCACAACCGATTCCAGTTCGGCGGCGACCTTGGCGCCGGATTCGGCAACGGCGGCAGCGACTTCGGCGGCCTGCCTGCGCGCGGCCTGTGCACGTTCGGCGCGGGCCCTGGTCTCACGTTCGGCGCGGGCCGCCCGGCGCAGCGAATCCGCCTTGCCGCGAACCGATTCCGCGCGTTCCTCGGAGGTGCGCACTGCCAGGCGGGCCTCCACCTCCATGGACCGTGCCTCGGCAAGTGCGGCGGCGGCTTCCTCACGGTCGCGTCCGGCGGATTCGGTGCCCGCCGCGCCCATACCGTCGTCGTCGACCTCGGATTCGAGTTCGGTGCGGCGCAGCCGTTCTTCGAGATCGGCCAGTGCCGCCAACGCCTCTTCCCGGCCCGACTCGGTTTCCGTGCGCTGGCCGGTGAGCCGGTCGATATCGGATTGGGCGGTGCGTGCCACCTCGCCGAGCCTGCCCAGACGGTCGTAGATAACAACCAGCGCCTGATCCGATTCGTGCAGTGCGAGCAGTGCCTGGTCGACGGCATCCTTGCGGTCGGCTTGTTCGGCAAGTGCACCGGAAAGGGCCGCCTCCAGCTCCTCGGCGCGGCGTTGCGCAGCGACCAGATCGGCCTTTGCGGTATCGATATCGGCCTGGATCTCCAGCTGACTCGGTGCGCGATCGGATCCGCCGAGCACCCAACCGGTTCCGGTGAGATCACCGTCGCGGGTGACCACGCGCAGTTCCGGCCTGGCCCGGACCAGTTCGGTGGCGGCGGCGAGATCGTCGACCACGGCGACACCGGCGGTCAGCGCGGCAATGGCACTGCGTACGTTGTCCGGTGCGTCGACCACCTCGACCAGCCAGCGCGCCCCGCCGGGCAGCGCACCGTTCGACGCGATCGGCGCACTCGCGGCATCGAAGACGAGCGCGACGCGACCACCATCGGCTTCCTTCAGCGCCCGCATCGCGGCGTGTGCGGAATCCCCGGTATCGGCCGCCACGGCGTCGGCGAGCGGGCCGAGCGTCGCGGCGACCGCGGCCTCGAAACCACCGTGCACCCGGATCAGCCCGGAGAGCGGGCCGAGCAGGCCCTGCGCGCGATTCTCGACCAGCCAGGCCGCGCCGTCCCTGCGCGCCAGACCCATGCCCAATGCTTCGATGCGGGCGCTCAGCGAGGCGACCCGCTTGCTGGCGTCGCGATCCTGTTCGCGCAGTTCGGTGACACGCTGATCGGCGAGTTCGAGGGCCTGCACCGCATGCTCATGCTGGGCGTCCAGACCGGTCTCCCCGGCCTCGAGTTCACCGAGTTCGCCCTGGACCGTTTCGAATTCGGCCTTGGCCGCCTCGCCGCGCTGGCGGGCCTCGCCGATCGCGACGGTGAGCCGGGTGATTTCCGCGTCCACCGACTGCGATCGGGTGCGCAGGGTTTCGACCTGACCCGAGAGCCGGGCGAGACCCTCGCGCCGATCTGCGATAGCGCGCACCGCGGCCAGATGCGCCTGCTCGGCGGCCTTCGCGGCCTGCTCGCGTTCGGCGAGCGCCTCGCGCGCGGCTTCCAGGGTTTCGGTCGCGATTTCGACGGTCTCGCGCAGTTCGGCCTCCTCGGCCTCCACACGTTCGGCCTCGGCCTCGAGCTGCTCCGGATCGCGTCCGCTGCCGACGGGCATTTCGGTGTGCAGATTGCGGGCTCGGTCGCCCGCGATGCGGATGGTGGCATTGACCCGCTCGGCCAGCGCGGACAGCTGGAACCAGATCTGCGCGGCGGCCTCGGCGCTCGGGGTCAGTCGGGACAGCTGGAATTCCTGCTGTGCCAGTGCGGCATTGGCGGCATCGAGTTCGGTCTGCACGGTGATCTGCTGCTCGCGCGCGTACGCCTCTTTGCTCTGCTGACTCTCCAACTCGTTGCGCCGGGTGACCAGGTCGTCGGCGGCCAGACGCAGGCGCGCGTCGCGCAGGTCGGCCTGTACGGTCTGGGCGCGGCGGGCCACCTCGGCCTGTCTGCCGAGCGGTTTGAGTTGGCGGCGCAGCTCGGTGGTGAGGTCGGTGAGGCGGGCGAGGTTAGCCTGCATCGCCTCCAGTTTGCGGACCGCCTTCTCCTTGCGCTTGCGGTGCTTGAGCACACCGGCCGCCTCTTCCACGAAGGCGCGGCGGTCCTCGGGACGTGATTCCAGAATGGCCGAGAGTTGGCCCTGTCCGACGATGACGTGCATTTCCCGGCCGATGCCGGAGTCGCTGAGCAGTTCCTGCACATCCATCAGCCGGCAGGAGCTGCCGTTGATCTCGTATTCACCCGCGCCGTCACGGAACATGCGCCGGGTGATGGAGACCTCGGCGTAGTCGATCGGCAGCGCACCGTCGGAGTTGTCGATGGTGAGCGTGACCTCGGCGCGACCGAGCGGTGCGCGTCCGGTGGTACCGGCGAAGATGACGTCCTGCATCTTGCCGCCGCGCAGCGCTTTCGCACCCTGTTCGCCCATCACCCAGGTGAGCGCATCGACGACATTCGACTTACCCGAACCGTTCGGGCCGACCACACAGGTGATGCCCGGCTCGAAACGCAAGGTCGTCGCGGACGCGAAGGACTTGAAACCCTTCAACGTCAGACTCTTCAGGTGCAAATTCGACGACCCTTCCCTGCGCGGTGGTCGGACAATTCGTCGTCCCATAAGGCGACCAGCCATGGTATCCGCCGAGCATCGGTTACCCCGTAAGCGGGCGGACACCGCTGGGCCACCTCCGTAGGTTATCGACTCCGCGCCCGATGTCCGGCATTTCGTGTGCCCCACATTTGCTGGCCGCGCGTCAGTTTCGCACCCCTTGTCGGTGTTCGCACGTCGGGCGTTCAGCATGCGGTGACGGTGGTTGAGGTTCGGTTCTCGCACTGACGGAAGTACTCCGGAGGAGTCGGCGCATTCGGTGACCAAGTCCGGTGCGCGGATCAGCAACCGCTTGGCTTCCAGGATGGTTCGCTGAACGAGGGGTGTCTTCGGCGCTGTGGCCGGTGTTCTCCCTGGCCAGGCGGTCGAGGGTGCGGATGGAGTAGCCGACGCTGGCCGCGTGGTCGGTGACCCTGTGTCGACTTGGCAGACGCTACCGACTACGCCGGACTGACCGGTTTGTGCTTGCAGTATCGCCGGGCTGCTCGGGCGCATACGATCCAGTCTGATTCGCCAGCGGAACCTTAGTTCGGAAGTGCACAGCATGTCATCGGACAAGACCAGCACCTTGCTCGGTCTAATCCGTCATGCGACGACGCTGCGGCTGACACGCATCGCGACGCTGGTCGTGGGGAGCCTGGTGTTTCTGTACGCCTGCGAGGTCAGTCGAAACAGCGACCTTTCCGATGTCTGGGTGCAGGTCGCCGTGGCCACCGGATTCGCGCTCACCGGCCTGACAACCGCCTGGTTCGAGGTGAAGGCCGCCGACCACGCCGCCACTCGCGCCCGCACCGATATCCGCGGTTTCCATATCGAATCCGACGGCATAACGGTGCGAGCCCGCATCACCCGCTCCGGCGATCTCGTCTTCCACGGACACGACACCAGCGGCGCCCATCCGGCATACGAATGGGACTGGGCCTTCCGGGCCTCCACCTTCCCTGCCATCCGCACCGCCCTCGGCGGCGGCCGGGGCGACCTGCTCGACCTCCTCGAACACACCGCACCCGACCTGGACCGCCACGAACGCTACGACCCCGGCGCCTGGCTGTACAACCAGGGCATCCCCGCCGCCTTCCGGGAACGCGGCGACACTTCCCACCGCATTACCCGGAAGCTGCCCGTGGTCGGTCCCGATGCTTCCCGACCCGCCCCGTCCCGCGAAACCATTGGGGCACACCAGCTATCGAACACTCACCGTAACCCCGACGTGGACTCGCCTCGGCCCACCCGATCAAGCCGCCGCGAACCACCACCCGACCAAGCCCCGCCGGTCCCCACCCGACGCCGGACATCGGCCCGTCAAGATCCTCGGACCTCAGCGAAGCGCCCCGACGAACCACCAGCCGGAGGCCGCGGCCAGCCGTCGCACACCCGCCGCAGAGCAAAGGATCGGTGGGAGGCACAGCCGGAGGCTCATGCGGGCAGAACACCGAGTGATCGCTCGGACGCCGCACCAAGTGACGGCTGGGACGCACCATCGAGCGATCAGTGGGACGATCCGCCAGCACGCCCAACCGGACGATCGGGCACACCCCGCTACGAAGCATCGCCCGATAACAGGGTGGATCCATCAGCCGCCCGCCGTGGCGCACCAGCGACCCGACATCCTGAGCAACCACCATACGAACCAGGCACACCAACGCATGCCCGCCGCAGGACCCCTGCGGATCCACGGCAATCCGAGCCCTCGAGTAGTCACTGGAACGAACCCCCAGCCACCCGTTACAGGGCACAAGCGGCGGATTTCCGCGAAACCACCGGCTGGCCCCGGGACAAAAGTTCCGGCGCGCATCGGCACGTGCTATCCGGTGCACACCCCAGCGAACCGCCCCCGCCCGACCAGCGCGAACAACAGGCGCAGCGGCGAGACGAGCAACCTGGTCGGCGTCATCGCAGATCATAGGCTGCACACCGGGTAGCCCAGCTCATTGATGTGGCGGCAGCCGAACCCAGGCTCATTTGTGCTGAGGCGACGGAGCGAGCAGACCAGGCCACAAGTGATCAGCTGAACGCAGAGCAGAGTTCGTCGGGGCTACGGCGGCTGGAATCTCGGATGCCGCAGCGATGGCCAGCCCGGCCCCATTCCGCAGCACACCGCTTGACATTCCACATTGGAGGGTGCACGCTGAGGTCACCTTCCAATGTGGAATATGGACCTAGTCGTTAGGAACTGGACATGGAAATCTCGCCTGGTACTCGGGCCTCCGATGCGGAGCGCGAGAAGGTTGTGCGGCTGCTCGGACGGCACATGGCCGACGGTCGGATCGACCTCGCCGAATACGATCAGCGCGTCGCCCGCGTCTACGAGACCGGCGTTCGCGACGATCTGCAGCTAGTTCTCTCGGATCTGCCAAAATTGCCGAAAGAGTCTGCCACACAGAAGAACTCGATGAACCGCTTCCCGATCTGGCAGCAGATCGAAGGTACCTCGTGGCTCGGTGTGAGCGTGCTCGTGCTCACCATCTGGGCCGCGATCTCGATCAGCGTCGGCGAATTCACCTACCCGTGGCCGATCTGGGTCATCGGCCCATGGGGCGCCGTACTCGCCTTCCGCATGCTGGCCGGTTTCGAATCGGGCCGCTTCGGACGCCACACCAACTGACAATCGCCATGGTCAGGGATCCAGCCGTCGGAATACTCTGAGCGAGCGGGCTTTCGAGTGACGACGCCCAGCGCGAAAAGCCTTCGATCCGGCGGCCGGCGACTGAGCCCTTGGGCCTTGGTGGCGTTGCGGGAAGTTTCGGTGAGCATCCCGAAGAGGTTGGGACGCATTGGGTTTGCGCATTGATCTTCGGTGGTATTACGGGATCGTGAGGGCTTCAAGGTATTTGGCCTCGCTCGTGAGTGTGCTGGTGGCCGGTTTTGCGATTTCTGTCATATCCGTTCGGCCTGCGCTGGCGGCGCCGCAAGTGGTCGGTGAGACGCCGCTGGACGGCTCGGTCTCGCGAGTGGACGTCTACTCCCCCGCTATGGATCGGGTGGTGAGCAACAGGGTGATTCGAGCGGCGGGTGGGCCCGCGCCGACGCTGTATCTGCTCACCGGAATCGGTGGTGGCACCGATGGCATCTCGTGGTGGGACGATACGGATGTCCGGCAGTTCTTCGCCGACAAACACGTCAACGTGGTGATGCCGATCGGCGGCGCATACAGCATGTACACCGATTGGCTCAGCGACGATCCGGTGGTCGGCCGAAACCGGTGGCAGACCTATCTCTCGCGGGAACTCCCGGCTGTTCTGGATACCCGGCTCGGCAGCACCGGACGCAATGCGATCGCGGGTGTATCGATGAGTGCCGGGTCGGCAGTGGACCTGGCCATTCAGGCGCGCGATGTGTACAGCGCGGTGGCGGCCTACAGCGGATGTCCGTGGACGTCGGATGCGCTCGGGGTGGCGATGGTCAGCGCGCAGGTGATCCGCGGCGGGGCAAATCCGGTGAATATGTGGGGTGAGCTGGGCCAAGGGATCTGGCGAATGCACGATGCGTTCGCCAATGCGAGTGCGTTGGCGGGTAAGACGATCTATCTTTCGGCCGCCACCGGCACCCCTGGCGCGATCGATGAAGGCGGACTCGGCTTCCCGCCCGTCGAGGCCATCGCCAGCTCCTGCACGGATGCATTCGCGGACCGACTCAGCGAGCTCGGACTCCCCGCCATCCATGTCAACCGCCCCGAAGGCTCACACACCTGGGGCCAGTTCGAAACCGACCTCCACGATTCCTGGCCGCACCTGGCCCGAGCCCTCGGCGCATGACCGTGCCTGACCCGTTGTGCCGATAGTCTCGGGCAGTGGCCTACTTCGCGCGCAAACTAGGCGCGTGTTGCGCCTGCCCGCAATCTGGGCGGCCACTCCCGCGCACCGATTCACGCGTCGCGCACATTTCGCCGGGCGAATCGGTACATGGCGCGGGAGAACGCGACCGCAGGCAGGAGAGGGCGCGCGGTCCACGGCGCGAAGTTGTCACGCGGCTAGGGCGTGACACTACGGTGGGGTGACATGGATACCGTCGCCGTGCCGGAGTGGGTCGACCTCGCGCCTGCGCGGGAGGTTCGGGCGGGGCGGGGTGTGCTTGCGGTGGCGGTATGTCTTGTGGTGGTGCAGTTGGTGATTCGGGGGTGGGCAGCGGGGAGTGGGTTCTTCTATTGGGATGATCTGATTTTGGTGGGTCGGTCGGGGAGTCATTCGCTGTGGTCGGCGGATTTGCTGTTGTACAACCACGATGGGCATTTCATGCCGTTGGCGTTTGCTACGGCTTGGGTGGTTACTGCGATTGCACCGTTGACGTGGGCTGGGCCGGTGGTGTCGCTGGTGGTGTTGCAGTTGGCGGCTTCGGTGGCGGTGGTGCGGATGCTGGTCGTGCTTTCGGGGGTGCGGTGGGCGATTCTGGTGCCGCTGGGGTTTTACCTGTTCTGTCCGTTGACGCTTCCGGCGTTCGCGTGGTGGGCCGCCGCGCTCAATGCGCTGCCGCTGCAATTCGCGCTCGCTTGGGTGATCACTGATGCGGTGCGGCTGGTCGAGACCGGGCAGCGACGGTATGCGGCATCAGGGGTCGTGGTGTTGGGGGTGGCGCTGCTCTTTTTCGAGAAGTCGGTGATCGTTCCGTTCGCGGCATTCGCTGTTGCGGCGCTCGTTCGGCATGTCGATGGTGTCGGATCCGCGCTGCGGGTCGTGGCGCGGCGTGGGGCGGCGCTATGGGGTGGGTCGGGCGTGGTGATCGCCTGCTGGCTGGCCGGATATCTGATCGTGGTGGATGTTTCGGCGGTGCACACCAGTCCGGCGGAATTGCGTGACTTATTGCCCGGCGCGACGTCATTGGGGATTGTGCCGACGCTGTTCGGCGGACCGTGGAGTTGGCAGCGCTGGCTACCGTCGACGCCGTGGGCGGATCCGCCGAGTTGGGCTGTCGTGGCGGCTTGGGTCGCATTGTGCGCGTTGGTGCTGCTTTCGCTGCGTGCCCGACTCCGGGTGGGGCCGGTGTGGGTGACAGCGGCGGTGTACGTGCTCGTCGCCCAACTGCCGGTCGCATTGGCCCGCAGCGGACCGAACACGGCCGGCGAGCTGATGCAGTCCCTGCGCTACTTCGCCGATATCGCGGTGGTGTTGACCGCCGCGGGTGCGCTGATATTGCGTGCCCAGCCGCGCGACCACGGTTCGGATCTGCTTCCAGGTACGCACGGCCGCACCGCTGAAATACTTACCGGTTTTCGCGATCTCGCGCGTGTGCCGCATTTGCGGAGTGGGGCCGGTGCGGCATGCGGGCGGGGCCGTGCGGTGCTTTGGGGCGTCGGTGGTCGGGTGACCGGGTGGATTCTCAGGATGGGTAATCGGATACCGGTATTAGTGCCCGGTTTGCGGGTTACGGCTGTGTTGGGGGCGGTGTTTCTGGTGAGCAGTCTTTGGTCTACTGCGTCGTTTGTGGAGTCTTGGCGGGTCAATCCGACGAGGACGTATGTGACGAATGTGAAGGGGGCGTTGGCGGCGGGTGATGGGGTGCCGTTGCTGGAGCAGGAGGTGCCGTGGGATGTGTTGAATCCGACGGCTTATCCGCAGAATCTGGTCAGTCGGGTGCTTGCGCCGCTCGCGACGCCGACTACGTTTGCTGATTCGACTCCGCGGTTGCGGATGATTACTGATAGCGGTGAGATTGTCGAGGCGGCGGTTTGGTGGAATCGCAGTATTGTGTCCGGGCCCGAGGCCGGCTGTGGGTATCGGATTCAGGGGCCGCAGCCGAGCGATATTCCGTTGGATGGGCCGATGCTCGAGCATGAATGGACCGTGCAGCTCAACTATCTGGCCAACGAAGATGGACGGATTACTGTCTCGTTCGAACACGGCGAGCCCGTGAGTGCGCCGGTTCGCGAAGGGTTGAATACGGTCTACGTTCGAGTGGTCGGTAGCGGGTCCATGCTCCGAATCAGTCCTCGCACACCAGGACTCGCCCTCTGTCTCGGGGTTGGGCCCGTAGGAGTTGCCTCCTACGACAACTGACCTCCGGGCGGGTGCCAACTACAGAATGGCGAAGGCGACAACCAGACCGAGCGCGAAATGCGCGGCTGCTACCACGAGAACCTCGGTGGTGTAGACATCGGACGCCAGCGCCGCACCTATATCGATGCCGAGTGCGCGCTCGATGACCCGCACCGAGATCACCTGCGCGATAATGCCGACCAACCCGTAGACGCTGGCCGCGATGAGTCCCTCGGAGAGTTTGCCCGCCGAGGCGTAGGTCGCCAGGACCACGATCAAGGCCATGCTGACCATGCCCGCGGCCGTGACGATGATGGCATTCGGTTTACCCGCAGCGACCAACGCGCGCAGCTTGCCGGGTGTGGTCAGATCGATGGCGTAGAAGCCGACGAGCATGAGGGCCAAGCCGACAATGGCGTAGAGGACGATGGCTCCAACGCCGGTGCCGAGCGAGTTCCAGTAACCCGATTCGAGGGCAACTGCGGTCATCGTGATCCTTCCGAGGTGAGGTCGCGTTTGCTACTGCGTAATACGGTGCGGGACAAAGGCCGAGCCGTCGTCGGTGATCAATCCGGCCGTTTCACGAATCCCGAGTCCGGCCGCGTTGTCGCCGACGATCCAAGCGCCGAGGACCGGGCGCATATCGTCGAATTCCGGTAGCGGGTCCAGCAATTGGTAGACGAAACCCTCTTCGCCGTAGACCCCGCCGGTGGCCGTCTCCAGGCCCGCGCCGACAATGGTCATATTCGCACCCTCGCGCCCGAGCTTCGGCTTTCTAATGTATTCGGTGAGCTCATTGGGCTGATCGAGGTAGGCGGGCAATAGGTTCGGATGCCCGGGATACATTTCCCACAGGATGGCGAGGATCGCCTTATTGCTCAGCAGGGTCTTCCACAGCGGCTCGACCCACATGGTCTGCGGCAGGCTCGCGACCACACGCTTACCGAAATCGTCGTCGAGCACCCACTCCCACGGATAGAGCTTGAAGATCGCATCGATCGAACCCTCGGCCAGATCGACGAAACGCTCCAGCTCGCTGTCGAATCCGACGTCCTCGATCGGTAATGCGATGGTGTCGAATCCGGCCTCGGCGGCGGTCTCCTGCATATACGCGGTGGTGACGTTGTCCTCACCGGTAGCGTCCGCACCGGACCAGGTGAAATGCAATTGCGCGGAGGGCAGGATGTCGCGCAGCTCGGTCCAGCGCTCGACCAGCTTCTCGTGTAGGGAATTCCACTGATCGCCATCGGGATAGAGCGCGGTGAGCCAGTGCCACTGCACAATTGCCGCCTCTAGCAGCGAAGTCGGCGTATCGGCGTTGTACTCCAACAGTTTCGCCGGACGGCGCGCGTCATAGCGCAGATCGAAGCGCCCGTAGACGTACGGATCATTGCGCTTCCAGGATTCCGCGATCGGCCCCCAACTCCATTCGGGCAGACCGAAATCCTTGTACCGCTCGGTGAGTACCACATGCTCGACGGCATTCAGGCACATCGAATGCAGCAGTTCGACATCGGCCTCCAGCGCGAGGATCTCCGACATCTCGAACTCGTAGCGCACCGATTCATCCCAGTACGGCCGTGGCAGACCGCTCGCATCCCGGCCTGGTGATCCGTAGACAAGTCCCTGGCCCTCGATGATCTGCTGCCAGCCGGGCCGCGGCGTAGCGCGCACGCGTCGCATTACGAACCCCCGCTGCTCTTGCTGCTGGTGCCGAGACCGCCGCGAGTGATGGTGCTGCCGCTCTTGGTCGCGATCTGAGCGCCCTTGGGCTGCACCGTAGTTCCGCCGGTCGGCGGTTTGCCGACGGTGTTGTTGCCACCGTAGTAGTAGCGGTACTGGTGCCCGTTGTAGATGAAGATCCCGTTGCTACCGGTGTACGCTCCGGTCGTCCCGGATCCGACGGCGGTCGAGGCGACCTCGCAGTCGTCGTCGGGCGCGGTGACCTCCTGACCGTTCTGATCGATCACGGTGCAATAGGCGGTCACCTGATCGGGTTTGGTGAGCGCGCGGTATGCGAGATAACCGCCCCCGACCAAACCCGCGACACCGACAATGGCGACACCGCCGATGAGCACGCGCTTGCGAGTGCGTTTCTTTTGCTCGGCGGCCGCCGTCGCGGCCCGCTCGGCCTCCTCGGCGCGCTTACGTGCCTTGTCACGCGCCCGCGCCTCCGCCACCGTCGGCGGGCGCGGCTGGGTGATACCGGGCTCTTGCCGCTGGATACTGCCCCTTTGCGGCGGGCTACTGAACCGCCGCGGCTCGGCGCCGGGCTGAACCGGCCCGCCACCCGGCGGACCAGCCCCGCCATCCTGCGAACCAGAGCCGCCACCGGCCGCGTCAGACCCAGGACTTGCAGGACCAGCCTCGGCACCCGCCGAGTGGGCCCCACTCCCCGGCGAAAACGGTTGCGATGGCGTGCTTTCAAACCCCGCGTACCCGCCGGACTCGGGCACGTCAGGCTTCGACGACCCCGGCTCCGGATCGGGCTGAGTCCGTCCCGCGTCGTCTCCCGCCCCCGGACCTCCCGTACTCAACGATCACATCGCTCGGTCGTCGAAACCACTACCGCTCCTCGAATCCGGACAAATCTCCCCGCGCGGGTTCCCAGCTTTCCACAACAAGGTCGACCCGACCAGGAGTATCTCCAGAACGCAGAAGATCCAGCAACATTTCGCATGCGGGTCGCGGACCTTCGGCCACCACATGCACCCGACCGTCGCGGGCATTGGTGGCGTGTCCGACGAGTCCGAGTGCCAACGCCCGTGAGCGCGTCCACCAGCGGAAGCCGACGCCCTGCACGTAGCCGTGCACCCATGCGCTGAGCCGAACCGCTTCCGGCATCACGCGTCGATGGCGTCGATATCGAATGTCAGCGTGACCTTCGAACCGGCCTTGAGCGTCCGGCCGACGGTGCAGACCTTGTCGATGGCACGCTGCACGGTGACCAGCAGTCGCTCGCGGGCCTGCTCGTCCAATTCGCTGAGGTCCAGCTCGAACACCTCGTCGAGCTGCGGGTACACCTCGTTCTCGCGGTCGGCGTCGCCGGAGACGTGGATGGTCGCGTCGAAGGTGTCGCCCAGCTTGCGCGAGAGCGGGAAGTCCGCGCTCAGTCCGGAGCAGCCCGCCAGGGCGATCTTCAGCAGCTCACCCGGGGTGAAGGCTCCCGGTACGCCCTGCGACGCGATCAATACCTCGGCACCGCGCGAACTGCGACCGGTGTACGCCCTCGTCCCTGTGCGCTCGACCCACAGGGTGGTCGGCTCGGTCGCGGCGGCGGTGGTGGTCGCGGATGCGGTGGTCTGGTCAGCCATGGTCTGATCCTGCCATTCTCTAAATGGAACACTCACTCCCGCCAACGCCATGCGAGCGCGAGCCCTTCCACGAATGGCCACCCGAGCCGGTGATCTCCGAGACATCACTCCTGGAATCGGTACCCCATTCCGGCCTCGGTCAGCAGATGCTTCGGATTCGACGGGTCGATCTCGAGCTTGCGCCGCAACTGCGCGAGATACACCCGCAGATAATGCGTTTCGGTGGCGTACGACGGCCCCCACACCTCGCGCAGCAGCTCGCGCCGCCCGACGAGTTTGCCGCGGTTGCGCACCAGCATCTCGAGCATCCCCCACTCGGTCGGGGTCAGATGCACCGGTTCACCGTTCCTGGTGACCTTCTTCGCGCTCAGGTCGACGGTGAACGAGGACGTCACCACCACCGGATCCGAAGTATCGGTATCGGTCGCGCCGCGGCGGACCGCGGCCCGCAGCCGAGCGAGCAGCTCATCCATGCCGAACGGCTTGGTGACATAGTCGTCCGCGCCCGCATCCAGCGCCTCCACCTTGTCGGTCGAATCGGTACGCGCCGAGAGCACGATCACCGGTGCCGCGGACCAGCCGCGCAGTCCGGCCAGTACCTCGATACCGTCCATATCGGGCAGGCCCAGATCCAGGATGACCACATCGGGATGCTTATCGGCGGCCGCTCGCAATGCCGCCGCGCCGGTGCCCGCGGTGATCACCTCATAGCCGCGGACCGACAAATTGATGCGCAGTGCGCGCACGATCTGCGGTTCGTCATCGACCACAAGCACCTTCGTCGACGGTGCTTCCTGCTTCTTGTCGGTCATCACGACTTCCTGTGCGGTCCGCGGCGTCGTTGTGCTCATCATCAGCTGCTCACCTCGGTTTCATCGGCAGGCAGGTCCACGATCATCGTCAATCCTCCGCCCGGTGTCGGTTCGGCGTGCACGGTGCCGCCCATCGCCTCGACGAAGCCGCGCACCACCGACAGGCCGAGCCCTACCCCCGAGGTGTTGTCACGATCGCCGAGCCGCTGGAAAGGCTCGAATAATTGCTCCTCGGTGCCCGGCGGGACACCGGGACCCAGATCGACCACGGCGATCGACACCTGGTCGCCGTCGCGTTCCGCGGTGACCCGAACAGGCGAATCACGGGTCGAATGCCGAAGTGCGTTATCGATCAGATTGGCCAGCACCCGCTCGAGCAGGCCGCTATCTGCCCGCACCGAAACCTCGCCGACCTCCACCTTGACCCGATCCATCGCCGCGCGCCGCAGTCCGCGCGCGCCCATCCCGACGCTCACCAGCGCCTGATGCACGACCTCATCCATGTACACCCGACGGAACTGCGGCTGCACCACACCGACCGCCAGACGCGACGAGTCGAGCAGATTGCCGACCAGCGCGGTCAGCTGATCCACCGATTCCTCGATGGTTTCCAGCAATTCGACGGTGTCCTCGGGCGAGAACTCGATGTCGTCACTGCGCAGACTGGAAACCGCGGCCTTGGCCCCGGCCAGCGGTGTGCGTAGATCGTGGCTCACCGCGGACAGCAGCGCCCGGCGCAACCGGTCGGCCTCGAGCAGGGCCGCGGCGGCGCTGGCTTCCTCGGCCAGCCGGGACTGGCGGACCAGTCCGGCCGCCTGATTGGCGACCGCGTTGAGCACCGGACGGTCGGTCGCGGCGAGGGGACGTCCGGCCAACAGCAGCCAGCTCATCGCATCGCCCGCCTGAATCGCGGTTTCGGCCTCGGAGGCCCGCTGCGGCGGACTCGTGCCGACCGCCGCGATCACCTCGTCACCGCACTGCATGCTGACCGCGCGAAGCCCGTAGGTCTCGCGCACATATTCCAGCAGCTTGGGCAGATCCGCACCGTGCAGCACGGCTCCGGCGAACAGGGTCAGCAACTCGGCTTGCTGTGAGGCTCGGCGCGCCTGACGGGTCTGTTTGGCGGCCACATCGACCAGCGCCGCGACCGCCACCGCGACGATCAGCAACACCACCACCGTGACGAAGCTGTCCGGTTCGGCGATGGTCAAGCTGTAGCGCGGATCGACGAAGAACCAGTTCAACAGCATGCCCGACAGCAGCGCCGAAAGTGCCGCTGGCACAACGCCACCCAATAACGCCACCGCGACGACGCCGATGAAGAACACCGCACTGAGCCCGCCTAGCTGCAGATATCCGTCCAGAAAGAAGGAGCAGACGGCCGAGACCGCCACCGGAACCAGCACCGCCGCGAGCCATGCGCGGATCGGCTGGCGCGGCATCAGCGAATAGCGGCGCAGCCCTCGGTTTGCCTCCTCGTGCGTGACCATGTGCACATCGATCTTGCCGGATGCCTGTACCACGGCGGAGCCGATGCCCTCGTCGAGCATGCGCGCCCAGCGCGAGCGCCGGGACGTGCCGAGCACCAACTGGGTCGCATTCACCTCGCGGGCGAATTCCAGCAGCGTATTCGGCACATCGTCACCGGTGACCGTATGCAGCGAGGCATCCAGGCTCGCGGCGAATTCCCGCAGCCGCGCCAGCCGTTCGGTCGACACCCCGGCAAGTCCGTCGCCGCGCACCACATGCAGCAGGATCAGGTCGGCGCTGGATTTGGTGGCGATGCGGCCGGCCCGGCGCACCACCGTCTCCGATTCGGGACCGCCGGTCACCGCGACGACGACACGTTCGCGCGCCTCCCACAGCTCGGTGATCTTGTGGTCGGCCCGGTATTTCGCCAATGCGGCGTCGACCTGATCGGCCAGCCACAGCAGCGCCAATTCGCGCAGGGCGGTGAGATTGCCGGGCCGGAAGTAGTTGCGCAGCGCCGCGTCGACCTTGTCGGCGGCGTACACGTTGCCGTGAGACAGCCTGCGCCGCAACGCCTCCGGCGTGATATCGACCAGTTCGACCTGGTCGGCGCTGCGCACCACGGCATCGGGCACGGTTTCCTTCTGCTGGATGCCGGTGATCTGCTCGACGACGTCGTTGAGGCTCTCCAGATGCTGCACATTGACCGTCGAGATCACATCGATGCCCGCGGCCAGCAAATCCTCGACGTCCTGCCAGCGCTTGGCGTGTTTGCTGCCCGGCGCGTTGGTGTGCGCGAGTTCGTCGACCAGCACCACCGCTGGGGCGCGGCGCAGCACCGCTTCTACATCGAGTTCGGGCAGCGTCGTACCGCGATAGGCCACCATGCGCGGTGGAATCCGCTCGATGCCCGCCAGCAGTTCCGCGGTTTTGGCTCGGCCGTGTGTCTCCACTACCGCAGCTACCACGTCGCGGCCGCGTTCGAGTCGGCGATGAGCCTCGCCCAACATGGCGTAGGTCTTGCCGACCCCCGGTGCCGCACCGAGGTAGATGCGCAGTTGCCCGCGTTTCACTCGTCCATCATCGCGCGGTACGGCGTGTCGCCGGACATCCGTACCGAGTCTGTCGCGACGTCCGGATGCCAGGACGTCGCGCCCCTTCCCTCCACCAGAGTCGACAACGCGCGAATACCCAAGGCGCACAAGACAAATCCGACGATCACCGCGACTGCGACACCCGACATGACGATCCCTTCACCAACCGACAGGAAGCCGGTCGCGTTGGAAGCCCCCGCACAACCGGTCGATGAATTTCTACTCCCGTATCGGCCGCCTATCTGGATCTTTACGGTGTGTTGACGGGTTGTCCGCCTACCTTGACGGCATCCTTTCACCGAGTGCCCGAGCCCATACCCGTAAACGAAGCGTCAATGCTGATCAATGGGCCGCTAAGGACCCGTAAACACGCTCCGCACCAGCTCGAATGACCGCTTGACTCACCCTGTCGCGCTCCATACAGGGAGCGCCAATGGAGGTTGTGTAAATGTCTGTCGTGGTGTTCACGGTGCTCACCGTGGCGATCTTCGCGCTGCTGGGTCTGATCCAGCGGGGGGTGGAGAAGCTGTGATCGCGAACCTGGTCGGCTTGATTCTGGCCGTTCTCGTCGCCGTCTACATGGTCGCGGCTCTGCTTTTCCCCGAGAGGTTCTAGGTGAACACGACCACAGCGGGGATCGCCTTCCTGGCGTCCCTGATCATCGCGCTCGCCTTGGTGCATGTGCCGCTGGGTGACTACATGTTCCGGGTGTACAACGCCAAGAAACACTCCCGTGCGGAGCGGGTGATCTACAAGGCCATCGGCGTACAGCCCGAGGTCGAGCAGAGCTGGGGCGTCTACGCCCGCAGTGTGCTGGCGTTCTCCGCAGTCAGCGTGCTGTTCCTGTTCTTCTTCCAGCTGATCCAGGGCAAGCTGCCGCTGCACCTGAACGATCCGGGCACCGAGATGACACCGGCGCTGGCGTGGAACACCGCCATCAGTTTCGTGACGAATACGAATTGGCAGAACTACTCCGGTGAGTCGACCCAGGGTCACCTGGTGCAGATGGCCGGTCTCGCGGTGCAGAACTTCGTCTCGGCGGCTGTCGGTATCGCGGTGGCGGTCGCGCTGGTGCGCGGCTTCGCCCGCCGCCACACCGGCGAACTCGGCAACTTCTGGGTGGATCTGGTGCGCGGTACTATCCGCATCCTGTTGCCGTTCGCGTTCGTTTTCGCGATCGTGCTCATCGCCGGTGGCGCCATCCAGAATTTCCACCTGCACGATCAGGTCGCGCAGACGCTGAACGGTAGCGAGCAGACGATCACCGGCGGGCCGGTGGCCAGCCAGGAGGTCATCAAGGAACTCGGCACCAATGGTGGCGGCTTCTATAACGCGAACTCCGCGCATCCGTTCGAGAACCCCAACGCCTGGACCAACTGGCTGGAAATCTTCCTGCTGCTGGTGATCAGCTTCTCGCTGCCGCGCACGTTCGGTCGCATGGTCGGCAGCAAGAAGCAGGGCTACGCGATCGTGGCCGTGATGGGCACCATCGCGCTTATCAGCGTGACCTTGCAGAACTTCTTCCAGCTGCAGCACCATGGGACCGTGCCGACGACGATCGGCGCGTCCATGGAGGGTGTCGAAACGCGGTTCGGCGTCGCCGATTCCGCGACCTTCGCCACCGCGACCACGCTGACCTCGACCGGTGCCGTCGACTCCTTCCACGACTCGTATACCAGCCTCGGTGGCATGATGACGATGTTCAACATGCAGTTGGGTGAGGTCGCGCCCGGTGGTACCGGCTCGGGTCTGTACGGCATGCTCATCCTCGCGGTGATCACCGTCTTCGTGGCCGGTCTGATGGTCGGGCGCACGCCGGAGTACCTGGGCAAGAAGATCACCCCGCGCGAAATCAAGCTCGCCGCGTCGTACTTCTTGATCAGCCCGCTGATCGTGCTCGTCGGCACCGCCGTCGCCATGGCAATGCCGGACCAGCGGGCGAGCATGGCCAACAGCGGGCCGCACGGACTCTCAGAGGTGTTGTACGCCTTCACATCCGCGGCGAATAACAACGGGTCCGCCTTCGCGGGTCTGACCGGAAATACCGAGTGGTACAACACCGCGCTCGGCCTGGCCATGGTTTTCGGGCGGTTCCTGCCGATGATCTTCGTGCTCGCGCTCGCAGGTTCGCTGGCCCAGCAGGGCACCACTCCCGAGTCGATCGGCACGCTACCGACGCACCGGCCGCAGTTCGTCGGCATGGTCGTCGGTGTGACGGTGATCTTGGTCGCGCTCACCTTCCTGCCCGCACTCGCACTCGGGCCGCTCGCTGAAGGAATCCACTGAAATGACCAGTCCCACTACTGAAATCACCAGCGTTCCGGACGAGTTCAACGAGTCGAAGAAGCGGCTGGAACACAACCGCGGTCGTGTCCCGCGTGGCGCGCTCGACCCGAAGATGCTGCTGACATCGCTGCCGGATGCCGCGCGCAAGCTCGACCCGCGCACCATGTGGCGCAACCCGGTGATGTTCATCGTCGAGATCGGCGCGGTCTGGTCGACGATCCTCGCGATCACCGACCCCAGCTTCTTCGCGTGGGCGATCGTGGTGTGGCTGTGGCTCACCGTGATCTTCGCCAACCTCGCCGAAGCAGTCGCCGAGGGCCGCGGCAAGGCACAAGCCGACACCCTGCGTAAGGCGAAGACCGACACCGTTGCTCGGCGACTGGTCGACTGGTCGCCCGGCGCCAGAATCGTCGAGGAGAAGGTCAGCGCGCCCGAACTGCAGCGCGGCGACTATGTCGTCGTCGAGGCGGGGCAGATCATCCCCGGTGACGGCGATGTCGTGGAAGGCATCGCCTCGGTGGACGAATCGGCCATCACCGGCGAATCCGCCCCGGTCATCCGGGAATCCGGCGGTGACCGCTCGGCCGTCACCGGCGGCACCACGGTCCTGTCCGATCGGATCGTCGTGAAGATCACCCAGGAGCCGGGCGCGAGCTTCATCGACAAGATGATCGCCCTCGTCGAAGGTGCTTCCCGGCAGAAGACGCCGAACGAAATCGCGCTGAACATCCTGCTCGCCTCGCTGACGATCATCTTCGTCTTCGCGGTGGTCACCCTGCAGCCGCTGGCTATCTTTTCCAAGGCGAACAACCCTGGCGTTACGGATACTTCGGCACTCGATGTGCACGGCATCACCGGCATTGTCATGGTCTCGCTGCTGGTCTGCCTGATCCCGACCACCATCGGAGCACTGCTCTCGGCCATCGGCATCGCGGGTATGGACCGCCTGGTCCAGCGCAACGTACTGGCTATGTCCGGCCGCGCGGTCGAGGCCGCCGGCGACGTGAACACCCTGCTGCTGGACAAGACCGGCACCATCACACTCGGCAACCGCCAAGCCTCGGAATTCGTTCCGGTACCCGGCGTTCCGGATGACGAACTGGCCGATGCCGCACAGCTTTCCAGCCTCGCCGACGAGACCCCCGAGGGTCGCTCCATCGTCGTCTACGCCAAGCAGGCGTTCAACAAACGCGAACGCACCCCGGGCGAGCTGACCGGCGCGACCTGGGTGGAATTCACCGCCCAGACCCGCATGTCCGGCGTGAACCTTCAGGACGGGCACCAACTGCGCAAAGGTGCGGCCAGCGCGGTCACCGAATGGGTTCGCGCACAAGGAGGGGACGTACCTACCGAGATCGGCGTGATCGTCGATGGCGTCTCGGCCTCCGGTGGTACGCCACTGGTGGTCGGTGAGGTCAACGATGGCACGGCCCGGCTGCTCGGTGTCATCCACCTCAAGGACGTCGTCAAGCAGGGCATGCGGGAGCGTTTCGACGAGATGCGCCGCATGGGCATCCGCACCGTCATGATCACCGGCGACAACCCGTTGACCGCCAAGGCGATCGCCGATGAGGCGGGCGTGGACGACTTCCTCGCCGAAGCCACGCCGGAAGACAAGCTGGCCCTGATCAAACAGGAGCAGGACGGCGGCAGGCTGGTCGCGATGACCGGTGACGGCACCAACGACGCTCCGGCACTGGCACAGGCCGACGTGGGCGTCGCGATGAACACCGGCACCTCCGCGGCCAAGGAAGCCGGGAACATGGTCGATCTGGATTCGGATCCGACCAAGCTCATCGAGATCGTGGAGATCGGCAAACAGCTGCTCATCACCCGTGGCGCGCTGACCACTTTTTCGATCGCCAACGACATCGCCAAGTACTTCGCGATCCTGCCCGCGCTGTTCATCGCACTGTTCCCCGGCCTCGACGCGCTCAACATCATGCGGCTGGCCAGCCCGCAGTCGGCGATCCTGTCGGCGGTCATCTTCAACGCACTCGTCATCATCGCGCTGATCCCATTGGCGCTGCGCGGGGTGAACTACACACCGACCCATGCGTCGAAACTGTTGAGCCGCAACCTGACCATCTACGGCCTCGGCGGCATCATCGCACCGTTCATCGGCATCAAACTCATCGACCTCGTTGTCCAACTCCTCCCCGGGATGTCCTGATATGCGTATGTCAACCTGGATCCGGCAGCATCTGGCCGCGTTGCGTGCGCTGCTGGTGCTCACCGCGATCACCGGAATCGTCTATCCGCTAGCGGTTTTCGCGGTCGCTCAGATGCCCGGCCTGCACGACAAAGCCGAGGGCTCGCTGATCACCGTCGACGGAAAGACAGTGGGCTCCAGCCTGATCGGGCAGTCCTTCACCGATAAACACGGCAATGTGCTGGCGCAGTACTTCCAAAGCCGTCCCTCCGCAGCTGGTGACGGCTACGACCCACTGTCCACCGCCGCGTCCAACCTCGGCCCGGAAAGCATCGTCGACACCCTCGACTCCGATCCGGACAAGGTGAAACTGAGCCAGCTCTCCACCGTCTGCGCGCGCAGCAAGGAGGTCGGCGACCGTGAGGCGGTCGACGGCAGCCGCCCGTTCTGCACCAAAGACGGTGTCGGCGCGGTGCTTTCAGTGATCGGTCCACGCGACACCGACGGCGAGGTCTCGCAACCAGTGCAGGTCATCAGCGTCAACGAAGCATGCCCGACGACACCATTCCTGGACACCTACAACGGTGTCGAAGTCGAGTGCGCCAAACCGGGCGAGGACTACTCGGCCGGCCGCATCGTCCCGATCTACGGCGACGCCGCAACCAACACACCAGTACCCACCGACGCGGTCACCGCCAGCGGCAGCGGTCTCGACCCGCACATCACGCCGCGGTACGCGGCCATCCAGGTCACGCGAATCGCCAAGGCCCGCAATATCTCCGAGGATCAGGTGCGCACACTCGTCGACGCGCACACCGATGGCCGGACCCTCGGCTTCCTCGGTGAACCGCGCGTCGATGTGGTCGAGCTGAACCTCGATCTCGACAAGCGATACCCGTTGCGCGGCTAACGACCCGAGCGCTCATTCCCGATGGGAATGGGCGCTCGGTCGATTCTGTTCAGTTGTCCTCGACGCAGGCGAAGCAATACGCCGATGCGGCGAGATACTGGTGGCAGTCCGGGCCATGGCCCGCATGCGTACTGCAGATGAAACGCGCCAGGTCGAGATCGAGATCCATGGGCTCGGCACTGCAATCACGGTGCTGACTGCTCCACAGATCCCGGCGATCCAGTGATGTCTGCATTGTGCACCTCCAGCCTGCTGGTATTCAGTGGAGAAGCAAACCAATGTCCTTACGGTGGTGGATTACCCGATTCGGCGCGGTTCATCGCGTGATCTGCCAATCATCGGGCAGACGCACGGTGGTGACCTGATCGCCCTCGGCCTCGAGATCCACGGTCGCCGAACCCAATCGCAGATCACTCAAAGTGACCGTGCCCCACTGCGGCGGCAGCTGCGGTCTGACAGTGAGCGTGTGCGACGGCGCGGCCGGATCCAATCCGAGGAACGAGCGCACCAGCAATAGCGGTGCCGCGCTGGCCCACGCCTGCGGTGAACAGGAAGTGGGATATGGGACCGGAGCGGCGAACTGATCGCGCGGGAATCCGCAGTACAGCTCGGGCAGCCGACCGCCGAAAGAGGCTGCCGCATCGAGTAATCCGCCCGCCAGCCGGGTGGCGAGCTCGACCGCGCCCGGCACCTGCCGGTAGCGTAGCAAGCCCGCGACGGCGATCGCGGTATCGTGCGGCCAGACCGATCCACAGTGGTAGCTCATCGGGTTGTAGGCACCCATCGACGAGGCGAGTGTGCGCAGCCCGAAGCCGGTGTCCATTTCGGGTCCGGAGAGCCGCCCGACCATTTCGGCGGCGTGCTCGTCACTGGCGATGCCGGTCCAAAGACAATGCGCCACATTGCTCGTCAGCGCGTCGACCTGCCGTTTGCCGCCGTCGAGTGCGACCGCGTACCAACCCTGTTGCGGCAACCAGAACTGTTCGGCGAATTTACCTCGCAGTTCGGCGGCCCGCTCGCGTAACCGGGTCGCGGCGCGCTGATCGTCGAATGCCTCGGCCAATTCCGCGCGGGACAGCAGTGCGGCATACGCATAGCCCTGCACTTCGCACAGCGCGATCGGCGCCTCCGCGAGATGTCCCGCAGCATCGTTGATTCCGTCGAAACTGTCCTTCCAACCCTGATTGACCAGGCCGCGATCGGTGGCACGGCGATATTCGACGAAGCCGTCGCCGTCACGATCGCCGTAATCGGTGATCCACCGCACCGCGGCGTCGGCGGCGGGCAGCAGTTCCCTGATCACCTCCGAATCCGCGCCCCACCGATGACATTCCGCCAGCAACATGATGAAAAGCGGTGTGGCATCCGCGCTTCCGTAATAGGTACTGCCACCGAGCACATGCCCGCTGGCCGGGCCGCGGCGCATTTCGTGCATGATCCGTCCCGGCTCCTCCTCGGTGAGCGGATCGATACACTGCCCTTGCATTTCGGCCAACTGCTGCAGTGTGCCCAGCGCGAGATCCACTTCCAAAGGAAGCGCCATCCACGCTGTGAGCAAACTGTCGCGGCCGAACAGGGTCATGAACCAGGGCGCACCCGCGGCCACGAACGGACGGCCTTCGCCGGATTCGTCGTGGATCTGCAAGGCGCCCAAGTCGCTTTCCGAGCGGCGGAGTACCTGGGTGAGAACGGGATCCGCGGAAGTGATCTTCGTCGCGGTGTGTCGCCATGCCGCCATCTTGCGGCTCGGCGCGCTGAGCCCATGGTGCTCCCCCGGCGCCAATGGCGCCTGGACGCGCTGATTACCGACGGTCGGCTGGGCCACGATCTCGGTTTGCCAGCGTTCGCCGGGCAGCACGACCACCCGCCAGAGCAGGGTGCCGGGCAGAACAGCGGGCTCGACGGTCGCCGAGACCGTGAGCCCGCGCATCCGATCGGTGCGGTCGTGCAGCAGCAGTTCGCCTTCGGCCACGGCGACCTCGGCGCGGCCGTGCGCTACGCGGCCCTCCTTGACCGCGAACAGATCGACGAAATCAGCGTCGACATGCAATTCCAGGGTGACCGCGGTGGCCTCGCGGCCCATATTCTCCAGCGTCAGAATCTCGTGCATGCCGTCGGCGATGAGGCGTTCGCGCACCACGAGCAGGGTGCTATCGACCTGTCCGGCCTGCGGTGGCCGGCGCAGCACGAATCTGGCGGCGAACGCCTCTGGGCTGAGCACCGACAGTGATTCGGCAGGTTTGCCGTCCACCAGCAGTTCCCAGCGGGAGATGACGCGGGCGTCGCGAAAGAACAACCCGTGCGGGTGTCCCGGTTCGACATCACCGAGCCGATTCGATAGGCAGAAGGTTCCGCCCTCGACCAAGGTCACCGAACTTCCACAACCGCCGAGACCGGTCGGCTCACCGGAATTCAGCGGTGCGGGATTCGACGCGACGCCGGCGTCTGTGGTCATACGCGTTCGCTGGCGGGAATACGGACCGGCACCGTCTTATCGAGCAGCAGTGCCGCGCGCGCATGACGCCGCGAACGCAGGAGCTGGTGATAGACCTGCTCGTAGCCGCGCCCGAGCGTGCCAGCGCCGAAGTTCGCCTCGACGTGTGCGCGGCATGCGGCCGGATCCATCTGGCTCGCTTCGGCGATCGCCGCGGGCAGCTCGGACGGATCATCACAGATCCGGCCGGTCACACCATCGACGACGACCTCGGCAACGGCTCCGCCGCGAAGCGCCACCACCGGCGTACCGCAGACCATCGCTTCGATCATCACCATGCCGAACGGTTCCTCCCAGTCGATCGGGAACAACAGGCAACGCGCACCCGCGAGCAGTTTGCGCTTGGCCTGCGCATCCGCGAGTCCGAAAAGATGATCGCGCTCGGTGATCAGTGGGCGCACATGTTTCTCGAAATACGCCCGCTCGGGTGCCTCACTGCATTTGCCCGCGAGCACCAGAGGAATACCGGCCTCGTGCGCGGCTTGCAATGCCAGATGCGTGCCCTTGGTTGCGGTGAAGCGGCCGAGAAACAGTGCGTAGTCGCCTTTTTCGGTTTGGTACGGCCACTGGTCGACATGCAGTGCATTGTGTACGCGACCGACCCAATTCAGATCGGGCGCCAATTCACGCTGCCGATCACTGATCGCGACCAGCGATACTTCCTGGCCCAATTCGCGGTAGTAGTGGTAGCAGTCGCCCTCGTCGACCGGGCCGTGCACGGTCACCACTGTCGGCAAGCCCAGTCCCATATATGCCGGGGCATTCAGTGGTCCGGCAAAGGTGTGGTCGTGCACCAGATCCACGCCCGAGGTGGCGGCAACCTGTTCGATCGCCCTTCGCACCTTCAGAGCGTGCACGACCTCGGGAAACGGCTCGCCGAGCCGTTCGGGTAACGCGCGATCCCAAACCGGAACGAATTTCGCCGTGGTACCGGGTTCGCCGGCGCCGAACAATGTCACGTCGTGCCCGCGTGCGACCAAGGCGTCGACCAAATCGGCGACTACGGCCTCGACTCCGCCATAGGCCTTCGGCGGTACGTCGAAGTATGGCGGAACAACCATCGCAATGCGGAATCGTTCACCGACGTGATCGGTAGACAGCAAATCCGAAGCGGCAATGGGCGCCGAATTCGGCGCGATTAGACCTGCGCTCATGACCATCCTTCCAGGGACAACCTTGTGCACATCCACCCAGCACTTCGGTGCGCTGGGCGCCGAACGTGTTGGCCGCCGCGGCGGAGGTGGAGACTGAAGCCTGCACCGCCGTCCATGAAGGCTTGGTTGGCCTGGTCACGCCGGTTGGCATGAACAGGGGGGCCGCACACAGACGTACCTTATTTCTGGATGCTCAAACCACGCAGTCGGTCTGAAATCTCAGCATTTGGGATAAAATAGCCCATTATCCGACTTTGGCATCAAGGGGACTTATCGCAAAATTGCATATTTCGAACGGGGCGAGCGAACAAATCCGGTGCGCGATTGCTCTACCATCTCATTATACGCATACATATAATATGAACATGTTCGATCCCATCACTCTCGCCGTCGGAGCCGCAATCGCGGGTGCCGGCTGGGCCGTAGGCCGGTTCGGCAGGCGCTCGCCCGCTGGAGCCGCAGTCGCCCGGTGCGGCTGTGGCCACGACCTGGCGCTGCACGATCCGGAGGCGGGCACCTGCCATGCCGAGCTGGTCCGCAAGACCTACGGCGGGCCCGTATGGGTGCAGTGCGGTTGCCGACGCTACACCGGTCCGGTTCCCGTCGAGGAATTCTTCAGCAGACCGATCATGCCCTCGGACGACTGACTCACGACTCGGCCGCCGAGGCGGGCTGCATGCGCAGCGGCACCCCGATCCGGTTCCACAGGTTGATCATCGCGGTGACCGCGACCAGACCGGCCCGCGCGTCCTCGTCGAAGTTCTTCTCCACCTCGGCCCAGATTTCATCGCTGACACCGTGTTCACCAAGTCTGGTGACGGCCTCCGCGTAGGCAAGGGCGGCTCGTTCGACCTCGGTGAACTTCACCGACTCACGCCAGGCATTGAGGTAGTAGATCCGCTGTTCGGTCTCGCCCGCCATCCGCGCATCGGTGGTGTGCATATCGATGCAGAACAGGCAGCCATTCATCTGGGAAACGCGGATCTTCACCAGCTCACGCACCGTCGAATCCAGTGGTCCGCGGCGGATGGCCTGCTCGGCGGCGTACCAGGCCTGGTAGATCTCGGGCGCCGCCTCGGCGAGCTTCATACGTGACATAGGTCGTCCTCTCTCGAAATCGCTTACCCGAGTAGGACGAGATAGCCGCCGAGTCTGTGACAACGTTACGAAGACGGCAGGCAGCGGGCCCGATCGGGAAGCTCGCTACAGGGCTCGTTGCCATGCTCGCGCAACACATCCTTACCGGTCAGATCGGTCAGGAAGTGTATGAAGCTCGCACCGAGCGAATCGCCGGGGAGTTCGCCGTAGCTGTAGGCGTATTCGACACCCCAGAACGGATAGCTGCGGTTGACGGCGGCGTCGCGACCGGCCGTTACGCCATTGATGGTGAGGGTCGTGGCTCCTACCTTCACCGCCTCGGAGAACTCGCTGTAGCCGATCGCACCTGGGAGATCGCTCACCGCCTTCTGCATATCCTTGGTGACCTGCACATCGCAATATCTGGCTGTCGCGGGTGCGCCATCCTTGATCGCAACACAGCTGACGTGCGGCCGATCGGGCTGCGGGCCGCCGAGTAACCTGCGCTCCAACGTATTTCGAGTGCCCGATCCCGGTATCCGATTGACCAGCACGACCGGCAGATCGGCACCGCCGACATCGCGCCAGTTGGTGATCCGGCCCTGATACAGATCCTGGATCTGGGCGACGGTGAGGTTGGTGACGCCGACATCCTTGTGCACGATCATGGTGAACAGCGATAGCGCCAGCGGGCGTGCCAGCAGCGGTTGGTAGCCATCACCTTTCGGTCCGTCGCTGATCGTGAGCAGGTCGGGATCGTCCTCGCCCTCCTCGGCGAGCTGGTCGAGTCCGCGTTCGGTGCCCTCGAAACCGAAGGCGAATTCCGCTCCGGTGCAACGCTTCCCATACTGCGCGGCCGCATCGCGAATGACCGGTTCGAAGGCCGAGGAGCCGACTACCGAGAGTTTGCCCGCGGCACAATCCAATGGCGTCGGATCGGGCGCCAGCACGGCGACCAGGAGCTGGACGACGATCACCACGACCAGGAAGGCCGTGAGCGCCACCATCACTCGCGAAATGCCGGTACGGCTCTGGGTTTCGATGATCCGTCCACCCTTGATGCCGCCGCTCAGCACCGGATCCGGATACTCTCCCGTGCCCTCCGAACGTTGCAGGATGGCCAGGATCTTGTAGTGATCGCCGCGATTGAGCGGCACTCTCGGCAGATCAATGGCACCGATATGTCCGACCGTATCCTCGCGAACCGCGATGCCCGAATCACGGCCCAGCGAATCGGCCAGACCCTGGTCGCTCAGCTCGGTCACCGCCATACCGATGACCCGGCGCTGTGGAAAGTTCAGATGCAGGCCGACCCGGCCCGCCTCCGGTGCTTGGTAGTCGTGCGTGTCGATCGGTGTCGCACCGCTGTTTTCGATGCGGACCAGGACAACCGACAGATCCTTCAGCGGGGGACTCACACCGTCCTGCGCCGGGCGCAGCTGCGGCAGCACTCCAGGAAAGACCGACTCGATCTCACCGGTGACCGGCGTATCCATCTGGACCCGATAGCCGAGTTCCTTGCGTCCGACGAACACGAACTCCCACAGGAATGCGATGACCGGCACCGCGATACCGATGAGTCCGAGCACGATTTCGATCGGAAAGCCACCCACCGGCGCCGCCACCCCCCAAGAGATCTGTGTGTCAACCATTCTCGAACGTCATCGGGCATCCTCGCAGATCCCGCACCAGTGTTCGGCAACAGTTAACCGGATGGTCGGAAGCTGGCGCCGAAATCATCTCCGAACAGGTCGGCCTGCTCGTGCTGAAGCGACGATCAAACCACGTCCCCGGCTGGCGATTTGGTCCAGGCAAGCAGCTTCTCGGTTGGCCAAGTGTTGATAACCCGTTCCGCCGCAACATCGTTCGCGACAGCGCGCTCGCAGCCGTAACCCAGCCAGTCCAACTGACCAGGGGCATGCGCATCGGTGTCGATCGAGAAATAGCATCCCATCTCGACCGCCATCCGCAGCAGTCGCGACGGCGGATCGAGCCGTTCGGGCCGGCTGTTGATCTCCACCGCTGTCCCGTAACTCCGGCACGCCTCGAAGACGAGTTCGGCATCGAAACTCGACTCCGGCCGCAGCCCCCGCTGCCCCGCGATCAGTCTGCCGGTGCAGTGGCCCAGCACATCCACATTCGGATTCGCCACCGCATACACCATGCGCTTGGTCATAGCCTCGCTGTCGGCACGCAGATGCGAATGTACGCTGGCCACAACGATATCGAGTTCGGCGAGCAGATCGCTGTGCTGATCCAGGGCCCCGTCGTCGAGGATGTCCACCTCGATTCCGGTGAGAATTCGGAATGGCGCGACTCGTTCGTTCAGCTCGGCGACCACATCCAACTGCCGCCGCAATCGGTCGGCCGAAAGTCCGTTGGCGACGGTCAACCGCGGCGAATGATCGGTCAGCGCGCAGTATTCGTGTCCGAGCGCGGCCGCGACTCCCATCATCTCCGCGATCGGACTGCCGCCGTCGGACCAGTCGGAGTGGGTGTGCAGATCGCCGCGCAACTGGGCCCGCATGGGCTTGCCCGGTCCCCCGATGGGCTGCGCGGCCTTGCGCAGTTCGCTCAAATAGTCCGGTACCACACCGGAATACGCCTGCTCGATGACGGCGGCGGTCTTGGGGCCGATCCCCGCGAGTTCTTGCCAACTGTGCGCCGCCCGATGGATCGCCCGCTCGCCCTCGGGCAGCTGCGCCACGATGTCGGCAGCCCGCCGATACGCCTTCACCCGATGTGTTTGCGCCCGTGCGCGTTCCAGCCAGAAGCCGATTTCGCGCAGCGCCTCCACCGGACCCGGAGCGGCGATCGAATCGTCTTCCGCCACAGCGGTTACCGAATCCGGCTGTACTTCACGAAGGCGACGCCGTCCTCGAAAACCCGGCTGGTGATCACCCGGAAGCGGGCCGCCTCGGGCAGGCGCGGGCCGGCACCGAACAGCGGACGGCCACTGCCGAGTACGACCGGGTACAGCTTCAGGAAGATCTGATCGATCTCCGGCAGCAACACCTGCGCCAATTCCCCGCCGCCGCACAGCCAGATCCCGAGTCCGTTGTCCCGCTTCAACTCTCGCACTGTGGCGAGCGGATCGGCCGAGATGAGCTCAACCGACGGATCCGGGCTCTCGGGCAACGTCGTCGACACGACGAATTGACGCAGATGCGAATACGGGCTGGAGGTTCCGGTCCGCACGCCGAAATCGTGGGTCTTGCGACCCATCAGCACGGTGTCGAAGTAACGGTTGCGCTTATCTATGCCGAGGGCCTCCCGCACCTTCGTCGGCAGGGTCTCCGGGTACTGCGCGGTGATCGCCGGGCCGTGATCACCACCGACCGGGAAGAAGTCGACCGACCCCTCCTCGGTGGCGATGAACCCGTCGATAGTCGATGCGACGTAGTAGGTGAGCTTGCGCATAAGTCCTTCCTCCACGGCCGGTCTAACCGCCTAAAAGAACGGTAGCTCGCCAACCCTAACGGCGACGGGGCTTCGGTTGGCAGCGCGGGCAGGAGTACGAAGAACGATTCATGAACTTCTCCCGCAGGATGGGCGCACCACAGCGACGGCAGGGTTCGTCCTCGCGCCCGTAGACCGCGAGCGAACGTTCGAAGTAACCGGATTGGCCGTTGACATCGACATATAGGGCGTCGAACGAGGTGCCACCGGCCGCGAGCGCCTCCTCCATCACCACGCCGACCGCGGTGAGCAGGGTGCGCACGGCGGGTCTGGTCAGGCCGGATGCGAGCCGGTTGCCGTGGATCTTGGCCCGCCACAGTGATTCGTCGGCATAGATATTGCCGACGCCGGAGATCACGGTCTGATCCAGCAACACCCGCTTGATCTCGGTTTGTTTGGCGCGTACCGCTGCCACCACGGCCTCTGGGTCATAGCGCGGGTCCAGTGGATCCCGGGCGATATGCGCGACGGGCTCGGGCACCAAGGTGCCGTCGACCTCGACCAGCGGTGCGAGCGCCCAGCCGCCGAAGGTGCGCTGATCGACGAAGCGCAATTGCGTGCCGTCGTCGAGAGTCGCGAGTATATGCGCGTGCTTCTCCACCGGAGCATCGGCGGACCGCACGAGCATCTGCCCGCTCATACCGAGATGGACGACGAGCGAGGTGTCCGGATCGTCGAAGGTGAGCCACAGGTACTTGCCGCGACGCTCGGCGGCACAGACCCGCAGACCCTTCAACCGGGCCGTCAGATCGTCCGCGCCTTCGAGATGGCGGCGCACCGACCTGAGATGGGTCACCGTGACGGATTCGACGACCCGCCCGACAACATGTGCGGCGAGTCCGCGCCGGACGACCTCGACCTCGGGCAACTCGGGCATCAAGCACTCCTATCGACCACGCGCGAGTCTTACGAGCACCCGTTCGCGGCCTGTCTCGCATCCGGGTGGCCGAAGCGCATCCGACGCCGTCGCGAGTCTCGGCCACTCGGAAGCGAGACGCCGGGGGCCGCGAATACGCGGTGCCGTAGGCGCCGCGAATTAGATACTGTCGGTCAGCGCCTGATAGGCGGCGCCAGCGGCCTTCTGCTCGGCTTCCTTCTTGGAGCGGCCGACACCCTGACCAAACGGACGACCGCCGATCACGGTGGTCGCGGTGAATTCCTTGTCGTGGTCGGGGCCGGTCGAAGTGATCTCGTAGCTGGGCACGCCGAGGCCACGTTCGGCGGTGAGCTCCTGCAGGCTGGTCTTCCAGTCGAGTCCGGCGCCCATCCGCGGGCCGCGCTCGAGTAGGTCGGCGAACAGGCGCAGCACCACCTCGCGCGCGATATCGATACCGTGCTCGAGATGGACCGCACCGAGCAGCGACTCCATGCCATCGGCGAGGATGCTGGGCTTATCCCGGCCGCCGGTGAGCTCTTCGCCCTTACCGAGCAGCAGGTGCACGCCGAGCCCGCCTTCGCCGAGCCCGCGCGCCACCTCGGCGAGCGCGTGCATATTCACCACGCTCGCCCGCAGCTTGGCCAGTTCGCCCTCGGACTTGTCCGGGTGCTCATGGTAGAGCCGCTCGGTGATGCTCAGGCCCAGGACCGAGTCGCCCAGGAATTCCAGACGCTCGTTGGTCGGCAGCCCGCCGTTCTCGTATGCGTACGACCGGTGCGTCAGCGCCAGGCGCAGCAAATCGGCCCGCACGTCGACGCCGAGCGCCGCGAGCAGGCTCGCATGTTCACCGGACGCGCCGGGTTCGTCCTTGCTGGCGGTCACGTAGATACGACAGGTCGAACGATCAGACAGCAGCGGTGACCTGGCGGCCCTTGTAGGTGCCGCAGGAGGGGCATGCGATATGCGGCAGCGTCTTCTCGCCGCAGGCGCGGTTCGGGCACGTGATCAGGGTCGGCGCGGTGGCCTTCCACTGGCTGCGCCGCGACCTGGTGTTGGAACGGGACATCCGGCGCTTGGGAACGGCCACGACTACTTCTCCTCTTGTCCTATTGCTCGCCAGTTAGGCAGCATGGTCTTACTGGTCTGGTCTAAACGTCTGGGTTGGCACCCACATTGGGGCTGCCGTTGCCGGGCGACTCGGCGGCGAACTTCGCCAACCCGGCCCAGCGAGGGTCAAGTATCTCATGCCCGTGGCCGGAACCCGCAATCGCCATCCGGACACCGCATTCCGGACACAGGCCGGCGCAGTCCGGAGTGCACAGCGGCTGCAGCGGCAGCTCCAGGCCGATCTGGTCCGTGATCACCGGTTCCAAGTCGATCGTGTCGTCCACGATGCGGTAGATCTCGTCGTCCTCGGTGGTCTGCTCGGTGGCGCTGTCCGGATAGGCGAACAGTTCCGTGAGCTGAATATCCACCGTGCCGGTGAACGGTTCGAGGCAGCGCGAGCACTCCCCTGCTGTCGGTGCGGCGACCGTCCCGGTGACGAGCACACCTTCGGACACCGCCTGCAACTGCAGATCGAGGTCCACCTCTGCGCCCACCGGAATGGCGATCAGATCCAGCCCGATCCGCTCGTCGGTGGTGACCACGCGATGCAGCGCTTTCATTGTGCCTGGGCGGCGGCCCAGGCTGATGACATCCAGCACGAAACCCGCGTCCGGCGTGCGGCGTGCGGCCGTACGAGGACGCGAAGCGGGACCGGAACCGGCGGACATCACGAACTCACTTCACATTCGAGGGGAAATGGGCAACCAGTCCACAATACGCGAGGGCACGGTGAAGACCCAAACCGTCTGGGTCGTTCCGACCGGGCCGCCCGGCGACTTTCGCCAACTGTACGGATGTCGAGGGCCGCACGGCTGGAGCGGGCCGAAGGGCCGGGTGGGGTGGTTCAGCGGCGATAGTCGGCCGCGTAGTCCGGAGCGCCCGCACCCGAGCGCAATTGGTGACGTCCGCCGCGCACGGTCCGCAAGGTGGCGTTGAGCGTCTCCTCGAAGTCGGCGAGCCTGCTGTCGACGTACTGGTCACATTCGTCGCGCATCCGATCGGCCTCTTCGTTAGCGCCGTCGATCAATCGAGCCGATTCGGCATGCGCGGCCCGCACCACTTCGGTCTGTGTGACCAAGCGGTCGCGCTCGGCCTCACCTTCGGCGACCGAACGGGCATAGGATGCCTTGCCCGCCTCGATCATCCGCTCGGATTCGATGCGGGCCCTACCAGTCACGGCCTCGAATTCGGCATTGCCGTCGGCGACGACGCGGTCGGCCTCGGCCTGTGCGGTATTCACCAAGTGGTCGGCGTGCGCGCTGGCCTCGGCGACCATGCGGTCGGCGTGCGCCTTGGCGTCGGCGAGGATCCGGTCGGCCTCCTCGCGGGCCGATCCGATGGTCTGGTGTGCCTGTTCGTTCGCGGTCGTCACCGTCGTTTCGGCGGCCGAACGGGCGTCGGAGACGATCTTGTCGCGATGATCGAGCACATCCTGGGCGTCGTCGAGTTCGCCGGGCAGTGCATCGCGCACGTCGTCGAGCAGTTCGAGCACGTCACCGCGCGGGACGATGCAGCCGCGGGTGGGCGGGATGCCGCGCGCTTCTTCGACGATGGCGACCAGCTCGTCGAGAGCTTCGAATACGCGATACATGCTCCTACCCCACTCTCGTGCAGACCTACGGCGAAACTTTCCGCCGTAGGCCAAGTGTGCCTCTCGTCACGGCTCGTGCCGAGTCCCCCACCGGTGTGTCGTGTAGGTGTCTCGTACGCCACAAAAACAAGTGGAGGATATGTCTCCACTTGGTGTTACATTTGTCCAGGAAGGTCGCAGACAAGATCTTCTTAAGTGGATCGCAGGCCCTGACCGGGACTGTGGGGATAGAGGAGGCCGACCGGGCGGATTGCGATGACCATCGCGGTTGTCCGTACCGAAGGCTCGTGTGGGATCGGAAAGACAATGACCGTACTGGAACTACCGCGGACGGCGGTTCTGCCGACAAGCAGCCTGTACACGCCGTGGGCGGGACCGTACCCGGTGCTGCAGTCGGTGACGGCCGCTCGGTTCGGCCAGTTGATGCAGTATCTGCGTGGCGATCGGGCGCTGGCTCAGCTGATCCGCTTCGCCCTGGTCGGCGGTTCCAGCAATGTCGCCTATGTCCTGCTGTTCTTCGCGATGCACGGCGTCGGTCCCCTGGTCGCCAATATCGCGGGCTCGGTCGTGAGCACCGTGATCGCCAATGAAATGCACCGTCAGCTCACCTTCCACGCAGCGGGTCGGGTCGGCTGGTTCACCGCACAGTGGGAGGGCGGCGGGCTCGCGCTGGTCGGACTCGGGATCACCACCGCCGCACTTGCCGCGCTCGAGGTGTGGATGCCAGGTATGGGCGGTACGTTCCAGGCCGCGGCCATTCTGGCCATCACCGCTGCGGTGGGCGGTATGCGCTTCCTCGCCCTGCGCGGGTTGGTCTTCTGAGCCTTTATCACGAGTCCGCCCCGGTTCTTCGGAACCGGGGCGGATTTCGTTGGGGCGTTCAGCCTTTGCGTTCCGCGAGGCGATCGACCAAGCGCTTGTGGACGGCGGGCGGAAGCATATCGGTGACATCGCCGCCGTAGGTCGCGACTTCTTTGACCAGTGAGCTGGACAGGAAGCTGAAGGCCGGGTTGGGGGCGATGAAGAAGGTGTCGACGCCGCTGAGCTTCTTGTTCATCTGCGCCATCTGCAGTTCATAGCCGAAGTCGGTAGCATCGCGGAGACCCTTGACGATCGCGCCGATACCCTCCTGCTTGGCGAAATCCACCAGCAGACCCTGCCAGGACTCCACCCGGACATTGGGCAGGTGCGCGGTGGCCTCGCGCAGCATCTCCATGCGCTCCTCGACGCTGAACATCCCCTGTTTCTTGGGATTGATCATGACGGTCACCACGACCTCGTCGAACTGGGCCGCGGCCCGCGCGAAGACGTCGATATGTCCATTGGTCACCGGGTCGAACGAGCCCGGGCACAACGCTTCTGCCATGGACAGACGGTATCAGGAGGCCGGATCGTGACCTCGAATGCCGCGATGGCGGAGTTACTCCGGGGCGAACTCGGCTAGTTCGATGCGGGTTTCGCCGTATTTGCGCGCCTTGGCGGGGATATAGCCTGCGGGCCAGACGATCTCGGGTGAGCGGATGGAACGCTCGACTACGACGAGGGCGTCCGGTGCCATCCAGTCGTGTTCGGCGAGGGCGCGTAGGTCGGCGGTGACCGTCGCGGTGTCGACGTCGTAGGGCGGATCGGAGAAGACCACGTCGTACTTTCCCGCACCGCCGCCCGCCAGGACGGTGGCGACGGAGCCGATGCGGAGTTCGGCACCCGGCAGACCGAGGTCGGCGATATTGCCGCGCACGATGGCGGCAGCCTTGCGGTCGGACTCGATAAGCAGGGCGTGCATGGCGCCGCGTGAGAGGGCCTCCAGGCCCAGTGCACCGGATCCGGCGTAGAGGTCGAGTACCCGAAGGCCGTCGAAATCGATGCGGGCGTCGAGGGCGCTGAACAGGGCCTCGCGCACCCGATCGGAGGTGGGGCGGGTGCCCGCGGGCGGGACGCGTAACCGGCGCCCGCCCGCGGTACCCGCGACGATCCGGGTCATTCGGCCGCGGACTCGCGCACCGTCAGTTCGACCAGCAGGTCACCGCCTTCGACCTGCTGTACCTTGCCGATCGCGACGCGCCCGACGATGCCCCCGCGCGGCGCGGTGATCGCTGCCTCCATCTTCATCGCCTCGATGGTGCCGACGGTATCGCCCGCCGCGATCGAATCGCCTTCGGACACGGCAAGTGTCACCACACCGGCGAACGGGGCAGCGATATGGCCCTGGTTGTTCTTATCGGCCTTCTCTGCGGCCGGGATATCGCTGGCGATGGAGCGGTCGCGCACGGCGACCGGGCGCAGTTGGCCGTTCATGATGCACATGACCGTGCGCATACCGCGCTCATCGGGTTCGGAGATGGCCTCCAGTCCGATGAGCAGGGTGACGCCCTTCTCCAGTTGCACACGGTGTTCTTCGCCGCGACGCAAGCCGTAGAAGAACTGGTTGGCCGACAGCCCCATGGTGTCGCCGTACTTTTCGCGGTGCGCGAGGAATTCGGCGGTGGGGCCGGGGAAGAGCAGCCGGTTGAGCGTGGCACGGCGCAGTTCGGAGGAACCGGCGAGTCCGGCCTCGTCCGCCGGGGTCAGCGGGGTCTCCGGCTTGGCCGGTCCGCGACCGGCCAGTGCCCGACTGCGGAACGGCTCGGGCCAGCCGCCCGCCGGATTGCCGAGTTCGCCACGCAGGAAACCGATTACCGAATCCGGAATGTCGTAACGGCCCGGATCGGCGGCGAAGTTTTCGATGTCGACACCGGTACCGACGAGTGCGAGCGCGAGGTCGCCGACCACCTTCGAGGACGGGGTGACCTTGACCAGGCGGCCCAGAAGTCGGTCCGCCGCAGCGTATTTCGCCTCGACCTCTTCGAAGCGGTCACCGAGACCGAGCGCGATCGCCTGCTGACGCAGATTCGACAGCTGACCGCCCGGGATCTCGTGGGTATACACCCGGCCGGTCGGCGCGGGAAGCCCGGATTCGAAGGGCGCGTACACCTTTCGCAGCGCCTCCCAGTACGGCTCCAGGTCGCAGACATTCTGCAGGTTGAGGCCGGTGTCGAATTCGCTGTGCGCCGCAGCCGCCACGATCGCGGAAAGCGCTGGCTGAGAAGTGGTTCCGGCCATGGCGGCACTCGCGCCGTCGACCGCGTCGGCACCGGCCTGCCAGGCGGCGAGATAGGTGGCCAGCTGACCGCCGGGGGTGTCGTGGGTGTGCACATGCACCGGCAAGTCGAAGTTCCTGCGCAGCGCGGAGACCAGGGTCGCGGCGGCCGGAGCGCGCAGCAGGCCCGCCATATCCTTGATGGCCAGCACGTGCGCGCCCGCATCGACGATCTGCTCGGCGAGCTTGAGGTAGTAGTCGAGGGTGTAGAGGTTTTCGTCCGGATTGGACAGGTCGCCGGTGTAGCTCATCGCGACTTCCGCGATGGCCGTACCGGTTTCGCGCACCGCATCGATGGCCGGGCGCATCTGATCGACATTGTTGAGCGCGTCGAAGATGCGGAAGATATCGATACCGGTGTCGGTCGCCTCCTGCACGAATGCGCGCGTCACCTGCTCCGGATACGGTGTGTAGCCGACCGTGTTTCGTCCGCGCAGCAGCATCTGCAGACAGATATTCGGCACCGCCTCGCGCAGCGCGGCCAGCCGCTCCCACGGGTCCTCGAACAGGAAGCGCAGCGCCACATCGTAAGTCGCGCCGCCCCAAGCCTCGATGGAGAGCAGTTCCGGTGTCAGACGCGCGACATGTCCGGCGACACCGAGCAGACCATTGGTGCGCACGCGGGTGGCCAGCAGCGACTGGTGCGCGTCGCGGAAGGTGGTATCGGTGACGCCGACGGCCTTCTGCTCGCGCAGCGCCTGCGCGAAGCCTTCGGGGCCCAGGCGCAGCAGCCGCTGACGGGAACCGTCCGGCGGCGGCACGCTCAGATCGATGGCGGGCAGTTTGTCGTGCGGATACACCGTGGTCGGACGCTCGCCGTGCGGCTTGTTGACGGTGATATCGGCGAGGTAGTTGAGGATCTTGGTGCCGCGGTCGGCCGAACCGCGCAGGGTCAGCAACTGCGGGCGCTCATCGATGAACGAGGTGGTGACCCGGCCCGCCCTGAAGTCCGGATCGTCGAGCACCGCGAGCAGGAACGGGATGTTGGTGGTGACGCCGCGAATGCGGAATTCCGCGAGTGCACGGCTGGCGCGCGCCACCGCAGCGTGCAGATCGCGGCCGCGGCAGGTGAGCTTGACCAGCATCGAGTCGAAGTAGGCGCCGATCTCCGCGCCCAGGTTCGCGCCGCCGTCGAGTCGGATGCCCGCGCCACCGGGGGTGCGGTAGGCGGTGATGCGGCCGGTGTCGGGGCGGAAGCCGTTGGCCGGATCCTCGGTGGTGATCCGGCACTGCAGGGCCGCACCGCGAATGGCGACCTTGTCCTGGCTCAGGCCGAGCTGTTCGAGGCTCTCCCCCGCCGCGATGCGCAGCTGGGACTGCACCAGATCGACATCGGTGATCTCCTCGGTCACCGTGTGCTCGACCTGGATGCGCGGGTTCATCTCGATGAAGACGTGGTTGCCGCGCTCGTCGAGCAGGAATTCGACGGTGCCCGCGCAGCTGTAGCCGATCTGGCGAGCGAAGGCCACGGCGTCGTTGCAGATGCGCTCGCGCAGTGCGGGATCCAGGTTCGGGGCGGGCGCGAGCTCGATCACCTTCTGGTGGCGGCGTTGCACCGAACAGTCGCGCTCGAACAGGTGCATGACATTCCCGTGCTGGTCGGCCAGGATCTGCACCTCGATGTGGCGCGGGTTCACCACGGCCTGTTCCAGGAAGACGGTCGGATCACCGAAGGCCGACTCCGCCTCACGGGATGCGGCCTCGATCGATTCGCGCAGCTGTGCCGGATCGGCCACCCGGCGCATACCGCGCCCACCGCCACCCGCTACGGCCTTCACGAAGATCGGATAATCCAGGACCTCGGATGCGGCCAGCAGTTCGTCCACATCGGCGGAGGGGGCGCTGGACTTCAGCACCGGCAGCCCCGCCGCCCGCGCCGCTTCGATCGCACGGGCCTTGTTACCAGCCAGTTCGAGCACGTCGGCCGACGGACCGATGAAGGTGATGCCCTCGCGGGCGCAGGCCGCCGCGAGGTCCGGGTTCTCGGAGAGGAAGCCGTAACCGGGGTAGATGGCGTCGGCACCCGCGGACTTGGCCGCCGCGATGATCGCCTCGATCGACAGGTACGCCCGAACCGGGTGCCCCTGTTCGCCGATCTGGTAGGACTCCGCGGCCTTCAACCGGTGGACCGAGTTGCGATCCTCGTACGGGAAGACGGCGACTGTCCCGATGCCGAGTTCGTAGGCCGCACGGAAGGCGCGGATGGCGATCTCGCCACGGTTGGCAACCAAGACTTTCGAGAACATTGAACTAAGGTACCCGCCCCGGAATCGTGGCCTGACAGGGAAGTCCCTTTCGCAGGAATCTTCACAACGAGTCCTAGCAGGCTTGCGAAGTTGTGTTCATATCGCTGACACATAACTGTGTGTTGACTGGCGTAGCACGGAAATCGGATGGCGCTACCGACTATGCTGGTCGACGCAGCTGGTTCGCCGTGCGCAGACGAGATGGAGCCCCATCGTCGCGTTACGGAGTCGAGTTCGCGGATCGGGTAACCGGTGCGCGGACGAGAGGGAACCCGGTGAGAATCCGGGACTGTCCCGCAGCGGTATGCAGGAACGACCGCCGTCATCAGCACTGGGTAGGCCGTAGCGACTGCTTGCAGGTCGCTCGAAATGGTCTGTAGCGACTGCTTGCAGGTCGCTCGAAATGGTCTGTAGCGACTGCTTGCAGGTCGAAATGGTCAGCCCGGGAAGCGACGGCCAGTAGGTGAGCCCCGTACGGGGTCGGCCAGAAGGCCCGTGCCCGCAAGTCCGAAGACCTGCCAGCCGTGTCGGATACGCCGTATCCGGCGGCCACCGCCTCGTGGACTGGGCGCGCGGACCTCTGGTGTGATTGTCGGGCTCCGTCGGTGCGCCGGCACGTCACTCGGTCTCCGCTAGCTCGTAGGGCGATGGTCTTCGATCTCAGCACTGGAGAAATTCGTGACTGTTACGCATAACCCGTTCACCGCGACGGTTCTCGGTCTCCCGAGGGTGGGGCCGCACCGTGAGCTCAAGCGCGCCACCGAGTCCTACTGGGCCGGACGCATCGACGCGCAGCGGCTGCACGCGATCGCCGCTGACCTGCGGCACAATCAGTTGACCGAATTGCAGCGGGCCGGTCTGGATTCCATCCCAGTCGGCACCTTTTCCTATTACGACCAGGTGCTCGATACCGCCGTGCTGCTCGGCGCGCTGCCGCCCAGGGTGGCCGGTATCGCCGATCCGCTGGATCGCTATTTCGCGGCGGCGCGCGGCACCGATACGGTCGAGCCGCTGGAAATGACCAAGTGGTTCGATACCAATTACCACTATCTGGTGCCGGAAATCGGTCCGGAGACGGTGTTCTCGCTGGATCCGTCGAAGGTGTTGGATGAGCTGCGGGAGGCGCTCGCACTCGGGGTGCCCGCGCGTCCGGTGGTGGTCGGGCCTATCACCTTCCTGAAGCTGGCGAAGGCGACCGGTGGTGCGGCGTTGGATCGCCTGGAGGAGTTGGTGCCGCTCTATCGGGAGCTGTTGCGGCTGCTGGCCGCGGCGGGCGCGCAGTGGGTGCAGCTCGACGAGCCGGTCCTGGTCACCGACCTGACGGCTGACGAGGTGGAACTCGTACGGCGCAGCTACGCCGAACTATCGGCCGCGACGGATCGTCCAGCACTGCTGGTGGCCACCTACTTCGGCAAGCCAGGTGCTGCGTTGAGCGCTTTGGCCGAGACCGAAATCGAAGGTATCGCACTGGATTTCACCATAGACGCGGACTTCTCCGGTGTGCCGGCACTGGTGAACAAGCTGCTGGTGGCGGGTGTGGTCGACGGGCGAAATGTCTGGCGGGCCGATTTGGATAAGGCTTTGACGATGCTCGGCACGCTGCTGGGGTGCGCGAAGTCCGTTGCGGTATCGAGTTCCTGCTCGTTGCTGCACGTGCCCTATTCCTTGGCGAGCGAAACCGGCCTAGACCAGCGGCTGCGTTCGTGGTTGGCCTTCGGTGCGGAGAAGGTCGCCGAGGTGCGGTTGCTCGCGACCGGACTGAGTGCGGGGTCCGAGGCGATCTGCGATGAATTGGCCATGGTCCGTGCCGCTCTCGCCACTAGGCGCACCGATCCCCGGTTGGGCAATCCGCAGGTGCGGGCGCGCCTGGCCACGCTGGGTCCCGATGCAACTCGGCGGGCTCCCGCGCAACAGCGGCGGCCATTACAGGCCGAGCGGCTGCGGCTGCCCTCGTTGCCGACGACGACGATCGGTTCGTATCCGCAGACCTCGGCGATCCGGCTGGCGCGTGCGGCACTGCGCAAGGGTGAGATCGATCAGACCGAATACGCGCGGCGGATGCGGTCGGAAATCGCGGATGTCATCGCGTTGCAGGAGAAACTGGGCCTGGACGTGCTGGTGCACGGCGAGCCGGAGCGCAATGACATGGTGCAGTACTTCGCCGAGCAGCTCGACGGATTCGCCACCACCGACGCGGGCTGGGTGCAGTCCTACGGCACCCGTTGCGTGCGGCCACCGATTCTGTTCGGAGATGTGGCGCGGCCCGCACCGATGACGGTGGATTGGATCGGCTACGCGCAATCGTTGACCGATAAGCCGGTCAAGGGCATGCTGACCGGCCCGGTGACGATTCTGGCCTGGTCATTCGTGCGCGATGACCAACCGTTGGCGGATTCGGCACGTCAGGTGGCGCTGGCGATCCGGGACGAAACGGTCGATCTGCAGGCCGCGGGTATTCGGATCATCCAGGTCGACGAGCCCGCACTGCGGGAACTGCTGCCGCTGCGCGCGGCCGATCAGGGCGCGTACCTCGAGTGGTCGGTCGGCGCGTTCCGGTTGGCGACCTCCGGGGTATCGGATGCCACACAGATCCACACCCATCTCTGCTATTCGGAATTCGGTGAGGTCATCGATGCGATCGCCGGATTGGATGCCGATGTGACCTCGATCGAGGCGGCGCGCTCGCATATGGAAGTGCTCGACGACTTGAATGCCGCGGGCTTCGATCTCGGCGTCGGACCGGGTGTGTACGACATCCACTCACCCCGGGTGCCGAGTGTGGAGGAAATCACCGCCTCCCTGCGCGCCGCACTGAAGGCCGTTCCCGCCGAACGGCTTTGGGTCAATCCGGACTGCGGGTTGAAGACGCGTGGACCAGTCGAGGTCGAGGCGTCATTGCGCAATTTGGTCGCTGCTGCGGCCGCGGTGCGCTAGAAGATCGTGCAGCCCGATAGCGCGGTTTGGTCACCGCGCTATCGGGCTGCGTATCAATGAGATTCGGCCCCGGGGAAGGGCCGGAGCCGACGACGCGGTGTGTACCTCTCACAACTCTCGCCGTTGCGGACCATCGGGCGCATGCGCGACCGCGCGCTCAGTCCCCGCCGCCAGGCCGTATGACATTCCGAGCAACGATCCATGCATACCCCTCCTTATACGTCGCCATCAGATATCACCCCCGATGTCCTATTCGACGCATGGGCGACCGATTCGGTTCCCTCGATTATTCGGCCGCAGGCGCGGTTCCGAAGGCGCGGTTGATGGCGGCCATATCGAAATAGTCGCGCCAGGCGGTAATGGCGCCGTCTGCGACCTCGAAGACGCCCACTACCGGCAGCGGGGTGTCTTTGCCGAGGCCGCGCAAGATATCGGTGCGTTCGTTCATGACGATATTCCCGGCGGCAACCTGGTGGTGGACGTCGAATTCAATGGATTCGAAGGTGTTGAGGAAACCGGCGATGAAATCGCGGATGGCGGCGCGGCCGCTGACGGGTTCCATCGGAATGTTGTGGTAGACGGCGTCTTCGGCGAAGAAGGCGCTGATCCGGTCCGGGTCGGGATCGGACCAGCTGCGGCACATGGCGGTGACGATTTCGTCGGGGCTCGGCATTGAAGTTCGCTCGCTTCCTTGCGCCGATGCGATCGGGCACATCGGTCGATTCGATCGCACCGATTACACCAAACAATCGCTTGGTTGCGCCAGGATCAGCCCCTGACCAGCAGTTCGCGCTGCGGCACTCCGACGCCAGACGAGCCAGCTGCCCTACTTCGCACGCTACGCAGGATTGATCTTCGGCAAAATCCCTTGCAACAGCAGATTTCTGCGGGCGAGAATCCTTCAATTTGCGATGATTGCGAATTGCGAGGGCTACCATCTTGCGGTGCGCAAGATGTACGCGGGCGCCCGACTGAGACGGTTGCGCGAGGAACGGCGGATGACCCAGGCGGCGCTGGCGAAATCCCTGGATCTATCGCCCAGCTACCTCAACCAGCTCGAGCGCGATCAGCGACCGCTAACCATTCCGGTGCTGCTGAAGCTCAACTCCACCTTCGACCTCGACGTGCAATTTTTCGCCGCCGACTCCGATGCCCGGCTGGTCTCGGATCTGCACGAGGTCCTCGTCGATGCGGCGGGCGGTGACAGTGCGCCACTGACAGAGGTGGAAGAGCTGGCGACGCGACTTCCGGAGGTGTCTCGAATCGTCGTCGCGATGCATCGGCGATTGCGCGCCGCGACCGATCAACTCGATCTACTCTCCGCGCGGGTAGCCGCGCCAGCGGGCGCACCCGGCGTGCCCATGCCGTATGAGGATGTGCGGGATTTCTTCTACGACCATCACAATCACATCGCGCAACTCGATCATGCGGCAGAACAGCTCTTCGAGGAGTGTGGTCTGAGCATCGGGTCACTCGATCGGCAACTCGCGAGGGTCGCCGAGGAGCGCGCGGGGGTCACCGTGCTGGTGCGCGGTGATGGCGCGGATCCGTCCATCCCGAAACGACATTACGATCCGGACAGCCGCACGCTGACGCTGGCGCGGCGGCTGCGTCCCGGGCAGCGTGCATTTCAAATCGCAACCACTCTCGGGTTTCTGCTGTACGGCAAGGATTTGGATGCCGTACTGGCCGAAACACCGTCACTCACCGGCGAATCCAGGACGTTGGCGCGCATTGGATTGGCCAACTACTTCGCGGGCGCGCTGGTACTTCCGTATGGCCGCTTCCTGCGGTCGGCCGAGGAACTGCGCTACGACATCGATCTGCTCAGCCTGCGTTTCGAGGTCGGCTTCGAAACCATCTGCCACCGGTTGAGCACCCTGCAGCGGCAGGGACAGCGCGGCGTTCCGTTCTTCCTCGTCCGCACCGATCGGGCGGGCAATATCTCGAAACGCCAGTCCGCCACGGCATTCCATTTCTCCCGGGTAGGCGGCAGCTGCCCGCTGTGGGTTGTGCACGAGGCCTTCGCCAATCCGGGTCGCATCCTGACCCAGATGGCGGCGATGCCAGATGGTCGCCGCTACCTCTGGATCGCCCGCACCGCGCTGGCCGGGCCACACGGATTTGGCACGGCGACAAAGGATTTCGCGATCGGGCTGGGTTGCGATATCGAATACGCCGACCGGCTGGTGTATGCCAATGGTCTACAACTCGACAGTCCGGCCGCAGCGGTCCCGATCGGCGCGGGCTGCAAGGTCTGCGAGCGCCCCTCCTGCCCGCAGCGCGCCTTCCCCCAAATCGGCAACCCTCTCGCAGTCACCGAGCACATCAGCACCGATCTTCCCTACCCCCGAGCCCTGCGCTAGCCGGACAATTGACCAGCATGCACTGATGCAGTGCAAACGTCGAGTAGGGCCTGTCCAGCAGCGCATTCTCGATCAAGACTTCGCCAGGTACTCCAAGCGTTCGGCGTCTACAGCGGCGTGCATCATGGTGGCCAGGCCTGGGTGGTGGTGTAGGCCTGGGTCGGATTCGACTACCTGGCGGGCGAGGCTTTGGGCGGCGGTGATGACTTCGAGGTCGTCGAGTAGCGAGAGCAAGCGCAGGGAGCGAGCGGTGCCGGATTGGGCGGCGCCGAGGACGTCGCCTTCGCGGCGTTGGCGCAGGTCGAGTACGGCGAGTTCGAAGCCGTCGGTAGTGGCGGCGACGGCGTCCAGGCGGGCCATGGCGGTGCCGGTGGGGCCCGCGTCGGTGATCAGCAGGCACAGGCCGGGATGTTTGCCGCGGCCGATGCGGCCGCGCAGCTGATGTAGCTGGCTGACACCGAAGCGATCCGCGTCCACGATGACCATGACGGTTGCATTGGGCACGTCGACGCCGACCTCGACGACCGTGGTGCAGACCAGCACATCGATGTCGCCGTCGTTGAATGCCCGCATTACCTGGTCTTTTTCATCGGTCGGGAGTCTGCCGTGCAGCAGGCCGACCCGGACGCTCGCGAGCGGACCGGTGCGCAGCATGTCGAAGACCTCGAGGGCGGCGGCCGTGGTCGGGCCTTCCTTCTCCTCTGCCTTACCGGACTTCTTTCCGTTGCGGGCCTTGCCGTTCTCCTCGTCGTCGCCGATGCGCGAGCACACCACATAGGCCTGCCGTCCGGCGCCGACCTCCTCCAGGATGCGCTCCCAGGCACGGTCGACCCAGTTCGGATGCTGTTTGCGCGGCACCACCTTCGACACGATCGGCGAGCGGCCCCGGGGCAGCTGGGTGAGGGTGGAGGTCTCCAGATCACCGAGGGTGGTCATGGCGATGGTGCGGGGGATCGGGGTCGCGGTCATGACGAGCAGATGCGGGCTGGTACCGGCTTTCGCCTTGGCGCGCAACGCGTCCCGCTGTTCCACACCGAACCGATGCTGTTCGTCGACGATCACCATGCCGAGATCGAAGAACTCCACCGCGTCCTGGATGAGTGCGTGCGTGCCGATCACGATGCCCGCTTCGCCGGTGACCGCATCCAGTAGCGCGGCCTTTTTGGCCGATGCCGACATCGAGCCGGTTACCAGCACGACCTTGGTCGCGTTCTCGGCGGCACCGAGTTCACCGGCGGTGCCGAGATCGCCGAGCATCGTGCGCAGTGACCGATAGTGTTGGGCGGCAAGGACTTCCGTCGGCGCGAGCAGTGCGCATTGCTGACCGGCGTCGACCACCTGCAGCATGGCGTGCAGTGCGACGATGGTCTTGCCCGAACCCACCTCACCCTGCAGTAGCCGGTGCATCGGATGGCTGCGCGCGAGATCGTCGGAGATCTCCGCGATCACCTTTTGCTGTCCCTCGGTCAGCTCGAACGGCAAGCGGGTTTCGAAAGCCGCTGCGATACCGTCGGATCGGGGCGGACATGGCCGGGCCGCCCGCGCCTCCGCATCATGTCGCCGCTCGGCGAGCACCAGTTGCAATGCCAGCGCCTCATCGAAACGCAAACGCTCCCTGGCCTGTTCGATATCGGACTTGCGTTCGGGCAGGTGGATCAGGCGCAGTGCGTCGGAGATCTTCACCAGCCCGCGGTCCTCGCGCAGGTCACCTGGTAGCGGATCGTCGATCGGGTCGAGTTGGTCGAGCACCTGCCGGACACAGGCGAGCAGATCCCAGCTCTGCACCTTGGCGGTCGCGGGGTACACCGGGATGTATTCGCGTTCGAAGAACGAGACATCCACTCCCCCTTTACCTTTCGCGCTCTGCGCCAATCCACGCAGTGCGCCGCCGCCGCGTACCGAGGTGAGGTTCTCGATCGAGTCCTCTTCCTTCTCGGGCAGGATCAGATAATCCGGATGCGAGAGGTTCCAGCGATCCGGGCGCCACCAGTGCACGGTGCCCGACATCATGGCCCGGACCCCTTCGCGGACAAGGTGACTCACCTTGTCGCCGTTGAAGAAGGTGATATCGATCGGGGTGACCGAACCGGTGTCGAGTGCGACCTTGAGCAGTCGGCCCCTGCGGTTCTTCATCGGGCGCAGTTCGGTTTTCGTCACCCGGCCGATGACAGTAATGTGCGCGCCCTCCTCCGGCTGCTCCTGAGTGAGCGGTTGGCCCTGGGTGGCGTAGCGTAATGGGTAGTGCCGCAACAGATCCTCGACGGTATGCATGTCGAAGGCGTCGGCGAGCGGCTCGGCTGCCTTCACGCCGAGCAGGTGGTCCAGCCGATCGCTGAGTGTCGCCATATTCCTATTCCACCCCTATCTGCACCAGATCCGCTTGCTGCCCACCGAAATACACACTCACCTCGACACCGGGAAAGCCGTTCGCGATATGCCCGGCCAGTTCGTCCGCGAGTTCGGCCGGGGCCGCCACACCCATGAGCAGGGTGACCAGCTCACCGCCGAAGGCGAGCATCCGGTCCAGCAGGGTCCGCCCCGCGCTCGGCGCATCCCGATCGATCACCACGACATCATGACCGACCAGCCCCAGCCCATCACCGGCCTCGCAGGTGCCGACCATGGTGAGCGCCCGCTCTGTGGCAGCACGCAATGAGCCCCAACGGGTCGCGGCCGCCGCCTCCGACATGGCGAACGCATCGTCCACCGCGATCCGGCCGCAATCATGCACCGCCAGCGCCGCCAACCCCTGCACCATGGACCCGCTCGGCAACAACAACACGTCCCGATGCGCGTCACGAGCCGCAACACCGACCGCAACCAGCTCATGCGCGGGCAGCGCGCCGTTCGGCAGCACCAACACCTCCCGATTAGGCAGCTGCCGAATCGCCGCAAGCAGCGCCGCACTGGTCACCCGCCCATCACCGCCGAGCACCACCGCACCCCCGGCCTCGAACAGCGCCGCCGCGCCGTCCCCCGATGCGACAGCCAGAACGGCGCGATCTGCGGGCCCTTCGTGATCGGATCCGGTGTGCGTGGCAACGCCCGATCGGATGGACACGCCGGAAAACTGAACGCGTGCGGTCGCGTCAGTGCGTCCGGCACTACCAGGCTGAGCGGCCACATCAGCGGGATCCACAAGGTCCGCCGGGGCTGAATCGCGGTGCCCCCGAGCATCAGTGCGATCCGCTTTATCGGCGGGCGCTGAATCGCGGTGCACGCCACCATCAACATGCGCGGACGGAACCGCGTGCCCAGTACCTCCAAGCCGCGCGCCGGCATCAACCCGCCCCGTAGCGTTCGCAGGGTCTGTGTCAGAGTGCCCGCCGGCCTCACCGGTGCGAGCTGCATCGTGGTGCCCGCCGGCCTCACCGGTGGGAGCTGCATCGTGGTGCCCGCTGGCGGCAGCACGCGGAGACGGAGCTGCGCGTCCAACATGAACAGGCCGAACAGCAGCGTCGGTACGATCCGCAGCAAGTGCCCGGGCTGCGTCGGTGGTGAAGCTTTCGATGCGGATAGCGCTGAGGGTGCCGGTGGCGATTCCCGCTTCAACGGCGGCACCCGCGTCGGCGCAGTGGACGTGCGCGGACCACGAGCCCGCGCCGTCGCCAACGACCACGACGGAGTCGCCGAGGTCGGCGAGGCGGTCGCGCAGGTGTGCGATTCGTTGGTCGTCGGTGTCGGAGAGCAGGTACATCACCTCGAAGTGAGGTTCGGCACTGTTCAGGTCGGCACTGTTCAGGGATTCGGCACAGCTGCCATACGGTTCGGCGTCGGCTCGCAGAGCGGAACCAGCCTGCGCCGCGAGGGTGCCACGATCAGCACCCGCCTGGTCACCGGCGAATACGAATTCGCCGCGCGCGTATCCCGGCCGAGCGGGTGTCTCACCGAGGGTCAGGGCGACCAGACTATCGAGCAGCACGACCAACCCGCGCGCGCCCGCATCGACCACCCCCGCTCGGCGCAGCACACCGAGCTGGGCGGGTGTATCACCGAGCGCCTTGGCGGCGCCATCGGCCGCCGCCACCGCCACCTCGGCCAGTGCGGATTCCGAGCAGGCAGCGGCACATTCCGCGGCCCTATCCAGGACGGTCAGAATGGTCCCCTCGACCGGCACACTCAACGATTCCCGCACCAGCGCCGATGCGGTGGCCAGCGCGTCGCGCAACGTCTGCGCCGTCAGCGGCCCACCGCGCACCGCCTCGGCAATCCCCCGCAACACCTGCGACAGGATGATCCCGGAATTACCGCGCGCCCCGAGCGTCGCCCCGCGCGCCATAGCCACGGCCACATCGTGCGTCGAGAGCGATTCGCTCGAGTCGGGATACCCGTCGGCAGTTGCACCCCACAGCGCCGCGCTGGGGCCGTTCCGCGAGCTCCCACGCGCCGCGGAATCAGACAGACCGCGGCGATCGATGCCGTTCGTGGCGATAACTCGGTTCGCGAACTCCTCTGGCGACGTCGTCGGGGTGTCCGATACCGGGGCACCGCCGATCGTCCCGGCAACCGCCGCAAAACCACTGACCGCCCGGGCGTCCGACACCGCAGTACCGGCGACCGCGTCGCCGTCCGCAGCAACACCCTCGGTCGCGGCGCCATCCGATCGTTCGGACCCGCGCGCCGAGATCACGGCGGCATCCGCGGCCTGCATTGCCGCTCGCATGGTGGCGAGCATGTTGGTACCGGTGTCGGCGTCGGCGATGGGGAAGACGTTGAGGGCGTTGATCTCCTCGCGCCGCTGCTGCAGGCCTTCGAGGCAGATTCGGCCCCAGCGCAGTAGACCCGTGCCGTTCAGCTCATTCGGCCCGGCAACGGCAGGCAGTCCCGCGTCGGGGCCATCACCCATCATGTCCCGCACTCCGGGCACCGCCACCTCTCTCCGCGATCGTTCACACCGCCACCCGCACCCAAGCGACTGCTGGCAGATCGCTCGAAAGGTTCTGCCACCGTTGGCCAGGTTAGCTGGCGATACCGACAGTCGATCGGCGACACCGATCCACTACCATCGGGTGTGCCCACGGGTCGTCATTCCATGACCCGGTTTGGTGGATCCGGGCGCCGCCAGCTACCCTTGCAGGGTTGCCTAGCGCGGCCGAGAGGGTTTGCGCTGGCCGACGTCAGTCGGCAGGGCATTAAGACATTGTTTCCGGACATGCTGCCGACGTGCGGCGGTCCCCACATGACATGAAGGAGTTCGCGACTATGGCTGCCGTCTGCGACGTCTGCGCCAAGGGCCCCGGCTTCGGGAAGTCGGTCTCGCACTCGCACCGGCGTACCAACCGTCGTTGGAACCCGAACATCCAGACCGTGCGCGCCCAGGTCGCGCCGGGCAATACCCGCCGCATGAACGTGTGCACCTCCTGCCTGAAGGCGGGCAAGGTCGTTCGCGGCTGATTCACCCAGAGACCGACATACGCCCCGAAACACCATCAGGTGCTCGGGGCGTTGTCATCTGCGGCCCCTGGTCATCGACGACCTCACTCGACAACGATGGTCTGCATGACCCAGCCCGCCTGGCGCATAGCCCCACTCCCCGCCGAATACGTCCACGGCCTCGCCGAATGCCATATCGCCTGCTGGCGCGAGGCCTATCGCGGCCTGGTCCCCGACCACATATTGGATGCGTTCGAGGTAGAACGCCGCGCGGAGCAATGGGAACGCGTCCGGGTCCGCTATCCGGGCAGCACCTATGTCGCGCTCGTCGAGGATGAGGTGATCGGTTTCGCGAGCGTGGGCGCGGCACGCGACGAATCACCGGTCACCCCAACCGAACTCAACGCCCTCTATGTCCGCGCCACTTGGTACGGCACCGGCGTCGCCCACGATCTCATCCGCGCCGCCGTCCCACCCGACATCCCGTGCTCGCTCTGGGTCTTCGAGAAGAACCCACGCGCCCAGGCCTTTTACCGCAAACACCACTTCGAACTCGACGGCACCAGCCGCATCGAGGCCTTCACCCCCGCCGTCGAAGTCCGCATGGTGCGCCGCTGACCGGAAGTCGGCTCGAGGCGGGGAGCTAATGTGCTGGCCATGACTTCCACGCACACCGAGTACGTCACCGTTGTCGACGGCGTACTACAAATCACCATCTCGACCGCCGCGAACGGCACTTCGCTGGACTTCGCGGGTATCAACGCGGGCACCGAGGCACTGCGGGCCGCGGGCCGCGAGATCGGTGCCGTGCTGTTGACGGGCGCCGGACCGAATTTCTCCGCGGGTGGCAATGTGCGCGGCTTCGCGGCGGCCGAGGACCGGGCCGGTCATATCTACGGCCTCGCGACGGATCTGCACGATTTCGTGCGCGCGCTCGACGAGACCATAGTGCCCGTCGTCGCCGGGGTGCAGGGTTGGGCGGCCGGAGCCGGGATGAGCCTGGTGTGCGCGACGGATATCGCGATCGGCGGTCCGAGCACCAAGCTGCGCCCGGCGTATCCGGGCATTGCGTTGAGCCCGGACGGCGGCATGTCCTGGACGCTGCCGCGGATCGTCGGCGCTGGACGCGCCCGCGAAATCCTGCTCACCGATGCGATTCTCGACGCCGAAACGGCGGTGCGCCTCGGCATCCTGAGTCGGCTCGTCGCTGACGAGCAGGTGCGGGCCGAGGCACTGAATGTGGCCCGAACCCTCGCCGCCGGACCGCGATCGGCCTACGCGAGCATCAAATCGCTACTGGCACGGTCGAATTCGTCGACGCTGAGCGATCAGCTCGACTACGAGCGCGACGCCATCAGCGCCGCGGCGAACAGCCCGGCCGGGCGCGAGGGTGTGGATGCCTTCGTCGAGAAGCGCAAGCCCGACTACCAGAACCGGTAGCTAACCGCGCACCTGGAGCACGAATTTCGCGACCGCGTCGGTGAACGAATCATTGTCGTCACCGGCCGCGGTATGCGCCGCGCCGCCGATCTCGACCAGCTGCGCATGCGGCACCAATGCCTGGAATTCCGCGGCGCCTTCCGGCGTCACCACATCGGATTGCATGCCGCGTACCAGCAGCACCGGAATGGTGAGGGCGCGCGCGGCGGCCTCCAGCTGCGGGACCATTTCGCTCGCATCCTCGACGCGGTCGCCGAGCATATCCGGATCCCAATGCCAGTACCATCGGCCGTCGCGCTGGCGCAGATTGCGCAGCAGGCCGTCGGTGTTCTTGGGCCGTGGCCGATGCGGCATGTATTCCGCGACCGCGTCGGCTGCCTGCTCGAGGCTGTCGAAGCCGTCGCGATGTTTGCCGAGGAAGTCGATCACCCGCGCGACACCGGCGGGTTCGGGTCGGGTGACGATGTCGACGAGCACCAGTGCGGTGATCGGCGCGCCGCCCGGATCCGCGGTGGTGAGCAGGCCGGTGATCCCGCCCATGCTCGCACCGACCACGACCGCGGGGGCAGCCAGCTGTTCGAGGACCGCCACCAGGTCCGCGACCATCGTGTGACGCCGGTAATCAGCGGTCGACGACCAAGCGCTGTCGCCGTGGCCGCGCGCGTCCAGCGTGACGACCCGCATCCCGGCGGCGGCCAGCTTCGCACCGGTCTGCTTCCACGAGTGTCTGGTCTGACCACCACCGTGCAGGAACAGGACGAGCGGGCCGTCCGCCGGGCCGAACTGGTCGGCGGCCAGCTCGATCCCATCCGAACCGCGCAGTCGCAGCCGGATCGGATCGAGAAGGTTGTTCGCATTACTCACGATCCTACGATCGCACAGCTACCGCGGGGACTCATGCGAGCCCCGATAAATGGGACCTCAGCAGTCCCACTTGCCCTGCGCGCTGATGGTGTTCTGCAGCAGGCACGCGACCTTGGCATTCACCGAGGACGAGATGGTCGAGGAGCCATTGGAGGTGAATTCCTCGCCGACCGGAGCGGCGGTATTCGGCGCGGAGGTCTCCGTGGCGGGCTCGAGCGGCAACCCGGCCGCATTCGCCGCCGCACTGCCGCCGGCCAGGGCCGCGCACAGGGCCAGCGTGGCGGTGGTGCCGCGCAGTGCGCCGCGAACGGTCTTGTTCTGCATGAAATTATGCTCCTCTACTGTGTTTTAACCTCGACGCCCGAGATCTAGGGCAGGCGCCAGTCAACAGGTTCAGCACCCAATTCGTCGAGTAGTTCATTCACTCGTGAGAAGGGTCGCGAACCAAAAAAGCCGCGCGAGGCCGACAGGGGCGACGGGTGCACGGATTCGATATAGGGCACCTCGGCCGCGGTGAGCTGCGGTTTCAGTGTTTGCGCGTCACGACCCCACAGGATCGCGACCAGCGGCTCGTCCCGGGCCACCAGCGCGCGAATCGCCTGGTCGGTCACCGCTTCCCAGCCCTTGCCGCGGTGTGAGGCGGGTTGCCCCGGCGAAACCGTCAGAACTCGGTTCAGCAGCAGCACGCCCTGATCCGACCACGGGCTCAGGTCGCCATTGGATGGCGTCTGGTAGCCGAGGTCCTTACTGTATTCGGCGAAGATATTGGCCAGGCTGCGCGGAACCGGCGAAACATCCGGGGCGACAGAGAAACTCAGGCCCATCGGATGTCCCGGCGTCGGATACGGATCCTGGCCGACGATCAATACGCGCACCGCATCGAACGGACGCTGGAAGGCCCGCAGCACATTGTCACCGGCCGGTAGATAACCGCGGCCCGCCGCATTCTCCGCGCGCAGGAATTCGCCCATCGCCGAGATCTGTGCCGCAACCGGTTCGAGAGCCTTCGCCCAGCCCGGATCCATGATTTCCGTCAGTGGTTTCGCGCCCATGACCGCACAACCTATCGTGGCTCGGGCTCGGATGCCGAGTCCACCCCGCTGAACGATTCCCAGCCCCCATTGCCCGGATGCCGCACCCCGTCTACGGTGACGCCGTGACCTGCCAGCACCCGTCCGATCGGCAACCAGCCGGGCGGTAGCTCCCGGTGCGCGGGCCAGGTTCCGACGAAGGCGTGATCCTCACCGCCGGTCAGAATCCATTGCGTCGCATCGGCATCCAGACGCCGCGCGATATTCGCCAAAGCGGGATCGCGCAATGATTTCGAGTCGACGTCGATGGCGACAGCGGATGCCTCGGCGATGTGCCCCAGATCCGCGAGCAATCCGTCCGAGATATCGGTGAGCGCGGTGGGTATCGGCGGCCATTCGGTGGGAGATCCGATAATGCCTTCGGATCCGAACTCCGTCGCGTTCGACTGATCCGACACCCCGATGTGCTCCGAGCCGAGCAGTCCATCCGCCAAGGCGGCACCCGAGTTGCCGACTCCAGCAACGGAATCGGCGACCACGGCCAGCACCGCCGAATAGGGCGGCCGCGGGGCCCGATGGGCCGCGAGCACTTCGGCGAAGAGTTCGTCTGCCGGATCGAATCCGCCGGTCAACACCGCCAACCCAGCAGCAGACCAGCCGAGACGGCCAACCACCGCGACCGTATCCCCCACGCGCGCACCGGCTCTGGTGATCGGCGCGCGGCCGTCCAGATCGCCGAACGCGGTGACCGAGATGACCAACTGAGGGCTGCGCACCACATCGCCGCCCGCGATGGAGCCGCCCGCGCGCCGCGCCTCGGCCCACATTCCGTCGGTGAGTCCGTCCACCAGCTCGAGTGGCGTATCGGCCGGACAGCCGAACGCCACCACGAATGCGGTCGGGACAGCTCCCATCGCGACCACATCGGCGGCATTCTGCGCGATCGCCTTACGCCCGATATCGCGCGGATCGGACCAGTCGAGCCGGAAATGTCGATCCTGGATCAGCATGTCGGTGGTGACCACGAACCGGCCGTCCGGCGCGGCCACCACGGCGGCGTCGTCACCGGGGCCGAGCAGCACGCCGGGCGCCTGCACCCGTCCCGTGTTGATCCGCTCGATCAGTGCGAACTCCCCCAGCTCACGCACTGTCTTCGGCCGCATGCTGTCGCTGATGACCTGGCCCCTTCCCGGCGTCGTGCTGGCTGAAATCGCCCCGAGGGTACCCTTTCCAGGGCAATCGAGTACTACCAGGCCGGTGCGCGGCACCCATCCCGCAGGTGACCGGACCCCACCAGCGCGAGCAGGAAGGATCGGTGAGCATGGCGGCGGAGTCGTCGAACCGAGATTCGTCGGAGACGGAGTCGTCGAAGGCCGAGCTGTCGAAAGACGCCGAGGCCGTGAGCTCCGAATCCGCGGACGAATCCAGCGGCTACCCGCCCGCCCTGATCGCGACCGCAGTCGCACTCCCGGTGGTGCTGGTAGTCGCCGTTCTGGTCGCCGCAGTGCTGGCCCACCGCGCGCCGACCGAACGCGAACCCCTGGTCCTCGGTCCGGTACCGGCACCCGCCGCGGACGGGCCCGCGTGCACCGGCCTGCTGCCCGCACTGCCCGTCGATCTCGGCGACTACTCGAAATCCACGCTGGTGGAACCGGCTCCCCCCGCGACCCGCGCCTGGCAGCGCAAGGACGGCGGCGACCCCATCGTGCTGCGCTGCGGTCTGGAACGTCCGCTGGAGTTCAACCGCGCATCGCCGTTGCAGATCGTCAATGGGGTCCAGTGGTTCGAGGTCCGCGATGCGGCCGCCAAGGCAAGCACCTGGTTCGCCGTCGACCGCGAAACCTATATAGCGCTGACCGTCCCCGACGGCTCCGGTCCCACTCCGCTGCAAGGAGTTTCGGACACGATCACCGCCAAACTATCGGCCCAGCCGATCGATCCCGGGCCGCTGCCGAACTGACGTGCACACCCCGCATGGCCGCTCCACATCCGTATACGGGGTGTGTACTTACGACACCGAGTGTGCGAGTCGAGGACACATCCGCCGATTGCGAGCGGACACGCGACCGCGCCCATTCCCTGAGCCGGCTCCAAAAGAGAGAGTGTCGCTCACCGCAACCCGGTACCCCGTGCGAGCGCGGTCTCGATCAGCGTGGAAACCAGTGCCCGGTAGTCGATTCCGGTCGCCTCCCACATCCGCGGATACATGGAAATCGAGGTGAACCCGGGCATCGTATTGATCTCATTGATCACCGGCCCCTCCGGCGTGACGAAGAAGTCCACCCGCGCCAACCCTTGGCAGTCAAGCGCTTTGAACGCCCGCACCGCGAGTTCCCTGACGCTGTCGGAAACTTCGTCGTCCAGCTTCGCCGGAACATCGAATTCGCAGACGTCGTCGAGGTATTTGGTGTCGAAGTCGTAGAACTCCGGTGCCGCGGCATCGGCCTCGGGCATCCGGATCTCGGCGACCACACTGGCTGCCACCCGTCCGTCCGGGAATTCCAGCACGCCGCATTCGACTTCGCGTCCGACGATGCCCGCCTCCACGATCACCTTCGGATCGTGTTCGCGCGCCGTCGCGATCGCCGCGTCCAACTCGCTCCAGTCGGTGACCTTGGTGATGCCGATCGAGGAACCACCGCGCGCCGGTTTGACGAACACCGGCAGGCCCAGCATCGCCCGATCGTCCGCGTGGATGGTGTCGGTCCCGCGCCGCAAGACCACCTGCCGCCCGATCGGCAGCCCCTCCGCGGCTAGCAGCTTCTTGGTGAATTCCTTATCCATGCCCGCCGCACTGGCCAGCACGCCCGGCCCGACATACGGCACCCCGGCCAATTCGAGCATGCCCTGCAGCGTGCCGTCCTCACCGAACGGACCGTGCAGGATCGGGAACACCACGTCCACCGACCCGAGCGCCGGTCGCGGGTCGTCGAGCGCGACCAACGAGCCGGACCGGCTCGGATCGGCAGCGAGTGTCAACGCCGTGCCGCTGCTGTCGACGGCGGGCAGCGCATTGTCCTTGAACCCGAGCACCGCGATCTCGGAGCCACCGAGCACCCAGGCGCCGTCGCGGGTGATACCGATGGGCACTGCCTCGTACTTCTCCGGATCGAGGTTGCGCAGCACGCTGCCGGCCGACACACACGAGACGGCGTGCTCGTTACTGCGCCCGCCGAACACCACAGCAACCCTGATCCGGTTCGTCATGCACCGAACCGTACCCGTTATGGATGCCGAACCAACCTAGCGCCCGCATTCGCCCCTATTCCGGTTTGATCCGCCGACCCAGCAGATTGTCGACCGCCTCGCGCACCGAAAGGCCCTCATGGCATACCTGGTGCACCGACGTAGTGAGCGGCATCTCGACATCGTGCGCCGCGGCGAGCGCCCGAACCGATGTGCACGACTTCACACCCTCGGCGACCTGACCATGGGTGGCCTCCTGAGCCGCCTCCATGGACCCGCCCGCCCCGAGCACATGCCCGAACGACCGGTTGCGCGACAGCGGCGAAGTACAGGTGGCGACCAGATCGCCGACCCCGGCCAGTCCCGCCAACGTGACCGGCTCCGCGCCGAGCGCGACCCCGAGCCGGATGATCTCGGCCAGCCCGCGGGTGATCAGGCTGGCAATCGAGTTGTCGCCCAACCCCATCCCCGAGGCGATTCCGCAGGCCAGCGCGATAACGTTCTTGCAGGCGCCGCCGATCTCGCAGCCGATCACATCGGTATTGGTGTAGGGCCGGAAGTAGCCGTTGGCGCAGGCCTGCTGCAGCGCGACCGCCCGCGCGGCGTCACTGCACGCGATCACGGTGGCCGCGGGTTGCTCGGCCGCGATCTCCTTGGCCAGATTCGGGCCGGACAGCACCGCGATGCGGCTCTCATCGGCACCGGTGACCGCACCGATGACCTGGCTCATCCGCAGCAGCGTTCCGGTCTCGATGCCCTTGGCCAGGCTCAGCAGCGCGGCATCCGGTCCGATCGAGTCCCGCCACGTTTCGAGGTTCGCGCGCAGGGATTGGGACGGGACCGCGAGCACGACGATATCGGCGCCGTCGAGCGCCTCGGCGTGATCGTGAGTAGCCGCCACGCTGGGTAGTTGCACATCGGGCAGATAGAACGGATTGCGATGTTCGGTGGCCAGGGCCTTGGCCACCTCGGGCCGCCTGGCCCAGATCGTGACGTCGGTTCCCGCGTCCGCCAACACCTTCGCGAACGCCGTCCCCCATGATCCCGCGCCCAGCACTGCCGCCCTCGTCATCTGCCCAATATGCCACGGAACCACTCATGGAAGGATCAACACCATGCATGCGTTGCACGCCGTGATCGCGGTGAAGAGCCTCGATAAGGCCAAGAGCCGCCTGGCCGATCGGCTGCGCCCGGAAAATCGGGCCCGGTTGGTGCTCGCGATGCTCGCCGACACCGTCGCCGCCGCCGTCGCGGTTCCGCGGATCGCGTCGGTCACCGTGGTGACCCCGGATCCGGTCGTCACCGAGCTGGCGCGCACGCTCGGCGCGGTGGTCCATCCCGAACCTCGCCGCGAGGTGATCGATGCGACAGATCCAGACGGCCTGAATACCGCACTCACCGACGCTGCCACCGCATTGCGGCACCGGCACGGTCCGATCGAACTGCTGGCCCTGCAAGCGGATCTGCCCGCGTTGCGCCCCGACGAACTCTCGGCCATGCTCACCGCCGCGCCGGTGGGCGTCCGGTCGGTCGTTGTCGACCACACGGGCAGCGGCACGGCCGCGCTTTTGCTCCGCGATACCGTCGCCCCGCTGGATCCGCGTTTCGGTCCCGACTCGGCGCGTCGGCATATCGCCGCGGGCGCGGTCGACCTTCCCGGTGACTGGCCCGGATTGCGGCTCGACGTCGATACCGCCGACGATCTGGACCGTGCCGTCGAACTCGGCGCGGGCGATTCGACAAGTGCTGTCCTGCACGACATCGGTTGGCCGATTCGCATTCACGAGCGGGTACGCCGGGTGTGCTAGCCGGTCGCCACATCCGGGGTGATACGCACGGCAAAGATGCTGTCGGGCTGCACATGGCCCGCTTCGTAGGGGATGATCGTTGTCGTGAGTGAGCGAAGCAAGCGATTCCGGAACCAGCGTGCGTCGCGCATGTCGGTGCCGCGTGCCAGCGAGGCGCGGGCATGAGCGATATCGAAACCGTCAAACAACAAGTGCTGCCGGCCGCACTGCCCGCCGCGACACCGCCGGCCGAGGATGCCGGCGCGCAACGGTTGCCACGTGATCGCTACCTGAACCGCGAACTCAGTTGGCTCGACTTCAACACCCGAGTGCTCGCGCTTGCCGAGGACGCGTCGCTGCCATTGTTGGAGCGCGCGAAGTTCCTGGCGATCTTCGCCTCCAATCTGGACGAGTTCTATATGGTCCGCGTCGCCGGCCTCAAACGCCGTGCGGAGACCGGGCTTTCGGTGCGTTCGGCCGACGGCCGCTCGCCCACCGAACAATTGGAGCTGATCACGGCGCGCGCCCAGGAGATCGCCGACCGGCATGCTCGCGTCTTCCTCGACTCGGTACTGCCCGCGCTGACCGCGGAGGGCATCGCGGTCATCGTCTGGTCCGATCTGGATGACGATGAGCGCCAACGCCTCTCGGCCTACTTTCAGGATCAGGTCTTTCCGGTACTCACCCCGCTCGCGGTGGATCCGGCGCACCCGTTCCCCTACATCAGCGGCCTGAGTCTCAACCTCGCGGTGACGGTGAAGGATGCCTCCACCGGCGGCGAGCATTTCGCCCGCGTCAAGGTGCCCGACAACGTCGACCGCTTCATTCGGGTGCGGCGCACCGACTCCGGCTCCCCGGTCGCGGCCTTCCTGCCGATGGAAGAACTGATTGCCGCGCACCTCGATCTGCTGTTCCCGGGTATGAAGGTGGTCGAACACCACTCGTTCCGAATCACCCGCAATGCCGATTTCGAGGTCGACGAGGATCGCGACGAGGATCTGCTGCAGGCGCTCGAGCGCGAACTCGCCCGTCGACGCTTCGGTTCGCCGGTTCGACTAGAGGTCTCCGACGATATGACCGAGCACATGCTCGATCTGCTGTTGCGCGAGCTCGAGGTCGATCCCGGCGATGTGATCCAGGTGCCCGGGCTGCTCGACCTGTCCTGCCTGTGGCAGGTGTGCGGCGTGGACCGGCCCAATCTCAAGGACGCACCGTATGTGCCCGCGACGCCGCCCGCGTTCGGCGAGCGCGAAACACCGCGCAATGTCTTCCAGGCACTGCGCGAGGGCGATGTGCTGGTGCACCACCCCTACGACTCCTTTTCCACCAGCGTGCAGCGCTTCATCGAACAGGCCGCCGCCGACCCGCAGGTGCTGGCGATCAAGCAGACCCTGTACCGCACTTCCGGTGACTCCCCGATTGTGAACGCGCTCATCGACGCGGCCGAGGCCGGTAAACAGGTCGTCGCGCTGGTCGAGATCAAGGCCCGCTTCGACGAACAGGCCAATATCAAATGGGCCCGCGCGCTGGAGCAGGCGGGCGTGCATGTGGTCTACGGCCTCATCGGACTCAAGACGCACTGCAAGACCTGCTTGGTGGTGCGCCGCGAGGGTTCGACCATCCGCCGCTACTGCCACATCGGCACCGGCAACTACAACCCGAAGACCGCGCGTCTCTACGAGGACGTCGGGTTACTCACCGCCGCACCCGAAATCGGTGCCGACCTGACCGATCTGTTCAATTCGCTGACCGGTTACTCGCGAAAGGCCAACTACCGCAACCTGCTTGTCGCACCGCAGGGTGTGCGCGCCGGAATCATCGAACGGATCCAGCGCGAGATCGAGCTGGCGCAGCAGGGCATCCCGGCCCGAATCCGGATGAAGGCCAATGCAATTGTCGACGAGCAAGTCATCGACGCGCTCTACCGAGCTTCTCAGGCCGGTGTACCGGTGCAGATCGTGGTGCGCGGCATCTGCGGTCTGCGACCCGGTGTCGAGGGAATGAGCGAGAACATCGAGGTGCGCTCGATTCTCGGACGCTTCCTGGAACATTCGCGGATCATGCACTTCCAGGCCCAAGACCAATACTGGATCGGCAGCGCCGACATGATGCACCGGAATCTGGACCGGCGCGTGGAAGTCATGGCGCAGGTGAAGGATCCGAAGCTGTGCGAGCAGTTGGGCTCGGTATTCGACTCGGCGCTGTATCCGACGACCCGCTGCTGGGTACTCCAAGCCGACGGCAGCTGGCATGCCTCGCCCGACGGCGCCGAACGCGACGGCGTCGAGGTGCGAGACCACCAGCAATTCATGATGCGAGTGCGGAGACCGGATCAGCAGTGAGTATGACGGGATACGAAATGGACGGGGGACCGTTCTGGGATCCCCGGGTAACAGCCAACATTCACGCCGCGGGTGCGGTGCTGTGGCGCAGAGCGGCCACTGACTCCGGTGGCATCGAGATCGCCGTGGTGCACCGTCCCAAGTACCAGGATTGGTCGCTGCCGAAAGGCAAACTCGATCCGGGCGAGACGCCGGTGCTCGCCGCTGTGCGTGAGGTCCGTGAGGAAACCGGCCTCGACTGCCGGCTCGGTCGCTACCTCGGGCACGTCACCTATCCGATTCCGGGGCATCGGAAACTCAAGCGGGTCGACTATTGGGCCGCCGAGGTTTGCGGCGGTGAATTCAGTGCCAATTCCGAGGTCGATGTGCTGTCCTGGCACACCTTGGACCGGGTGATGGACCAATTGTCGTATCCGATGGACCGACAGGTGATGCGCGCCTTCACCCGCCTGCCCGCCGCCACCAGCACGCTGCTTGTAGTGCGGCATGCCAAAGCGGGCAGCAGGGACCGATTCGACGGTCCGGACGAGCAGCGCCCGCTGGAGCGGGCCGGTCGGGCCCAAGCCGACGCGTTGGTCCCGAATCTACTGGCATTCGGTGCATCTGAGATCTATTCGGCCGATCCGGAGCGCTGCGTCCAGACGGTGCAACCGCTGGCCGAGAAACTCGGCGCACTCATCAACATCGAACCGGATTTTTCCGAAACCGCTTATGCCGCAGCGCCGGACAAGGCTCGACAGCGCGCCGTTGCTCTTGTGTCCGATCGTGCGGTGCGCGTTCTGTGCAGTCAGGGCAAGGTGATTCCCGATCTGCTGCGCTGGTGGGCCGATCGGGATGGCATCACGCTGCCGTCCGCGCGCAACCGCAAGGGCAGTGTGTGGGTGCTGTCGTTCGGCTCGGGTCGACTGGTCGCCGCCGACCACCTCGACCGGTCACTCTCGGACGCCATCGTCAAGTCCTGACGCCCGCAGGGACCACAACCGTCATACGGTCGCTTCTGCGGACCAAATCCAGACGTGGACAGCCGAAACGGCCCCGGGGCGAACCTCGGGGCCGTTTCGAGTCGGTTATGCCGGTGATTCCGCCTAGCGGAGCCGAATCACTCGGCGGCACTGCGCCTTCAGCGTCAGCGTCAGCGCGCGCGGCGAGCCGGAGCCTTCTTGGCCGCAGACTTCTTCGCGGGTGCCTTCTTCGCGACCGTCTTCTTGGCGGCGGTGGTGGTGGTCTTCTTGGCCGCCGTAGTCGACTTCTTGGCCGCTGTCGCCTTCTTGGCGACGGTCTTCTTGGCGGGTGCCTTCTTCGCGGCAGTCTTGGTGGCAGTTGCCTTGCGCGCCGTCGTCTTTGCCGGGGCCTTCTTGGCCGCCGTCTTCTTCGCGGGCGCCTTGGTGGCGGTCGTCTTCTTGGCGGCGGCCTTCTTCGCCGCCGTCTTCTTTGCGGCCGCCTTCTTGGCTGCCACCGGTGCATTCGCGCCGCGCTTTACCGCAGGGCCGCTCGCGGTCAGCTTCTGCTTACCCGCAATTACGGCTTTGAACTGCGCGCCCGGACGGAACGCTGGCACCGAAGTGGGCTTCACCTTCACGGTTTCACCGGTACGCGGGTTCCGCGCGACGCGAGCCGCACGCTTACGCTGTTCGAACACACCGAATCCGGTGATTGTGACGCTCTGACCCTTGTGCACCGCGCGCACGATGGTGTCGACCACGTGCTCGACTGCCGCGGTGGCCGTGCGCCTGTCCGTACCCAACTTTTCGGTCAGAACGTCGATCAGTTCCGCCTTGTTCATTGAATCCTCCGCAGACTAATGGCCCGTCGTCGGACCGACTAGGTACCACGGTAAACCCACTTTGAGCAAGAGTCTATGTGCCACGCCAAAATTCATGTGGTTTAGCACACGTCCAGCTACCACCCCAAGGCTAACTCAGCTATCGCTACCGGGCGATTACACCTGCGAAATATGCGCCGGAAGGGTTGTGGGTTTCCAACTTGGCCTTGCCTTTTCGAACTCGCCGATGACGTCACTACGCCGTAGTGTCAGCCCGATGTCGTCCAATCCTTCGAGCAGACGCCACCGCGTGTAGTCATCAATATCGAACGGCAACACGACGGTTCCGGCCGTCACCGTGCGCGCCTCGAGGTCTACTACCAATTCGAGACCGGGCTGTTCCTCGAGCAACTTCCAGAGCATTTCGACATCGTTCTGTGACATCTGCGCGGCCAACAGTCCACCCTTACCCGCATTGCCGCGGAAGATGTCAGCGAAGCGCGCGGAGATGACGACTCGAAAGCCGTAGTCCGACAGCGCCCATACAGCGTGCTCGCGGGAGGATCCGGTACCGAAGTCCGTGCCGGCCACCAGCACACTGCCACGGTTATACGGTTCGGTGTTCAGAATGAAGTCCGGATCCGATCGCCATGCTGCGAACAGTCCGTCCTCGAATCCCGTTCGCGTCACCCGCTTCAGGTACACGGCCGGAATGATCTGATCGGTGTCGACATTGGATCGGCGCAGCGGCACTCCGATCCCCTTGTGCACAGTGAAGGCTTCCATTTGCTGATTCTCCTGGGTCATTAGACGATTTGGGCTGGCTGTTTCGAGTGACTTGCAAGCAGTCACTAGCGGCGCTGTTTCGAGTGACCTGCAAGCAGTCGCTGGCCGCCAGCAGAACGAATCGGCGCGGACACAACGGCGTCCGCGCGCCGATCAGTCCAGATCCGTAGGCGAGGACAGGGTGCCGCGGACTGCCGTAGCGGCCGCTACGAGCGGGGAAACCAGGTGTGTACGGCCACCTTTGCCCTGCCGACCCTCGAAGTTACGGTTCGAAGTCGAAGCACAACGCTGACCCGGCGCGAGCTGATCGGGATTCATTCCCAAGCACATCGAGCAGCCCGCCTGACGCCATTCGGCGCCCGCCGCGGTGAAAATCTCGCCCAATCCTTCTTTTTCCGCCTGAGCGCGCACCCGCATAGATCCCGGTACAACCAACATTCGCACCCCGTCGGCGACGCGGCGTCCCTTCAAAATCCCGGCGACCGCACGCAAATCCTCGATGCGTCCGTTGGTGCACGAACCGACGAATACGGCGTCGACCGATACATCACGAAGCGGAGTACCCGGCTCCAAATCCATGTATCGCAACGCTTTCTCCGCGGACTCGCGCGCCGTCTCGTCGGTAATCTGCGCGGGATCGGGTACCTGCGCACCCAGTGGCGCACCCTGCCCCGGGTTGGTACCCCAGGTTACGAACGGGGTCAGCGAGGCGGCGTCGATGTGCACCTCAGCGTCGAAAACCGCCCCCTCATCGGTCGCGAGCGCATCCCAGGCGGCCACTGCGGCATCCCAGTCGGCTCCCTGCGGCGCGTGCGGGCGGCCTTTGAGGAATTCGTAGGTGGTTTCGTCAGCAGCGATCATGCCGGCCCGCGCGCCCGCCTCGATCGACATGTTGCAGATCGTCATTCGCGCCTCCATGGACATGGCGCGAATGGCCTCGCCGCGATACTCGAGCACATAGCCCTGACCACCGCCGGTACCGATCTGGGCGATGACCGCCAGAATCAGGTCCTTGCTCGTCACACCGGGCGGCAATTGGCCGTCCACGGTGATCGCCATGGTCTTGAACGGGCGCAGCGAGAGTGTCTGCGTGGCAAGGACGTGCTCGACCTCGCTGGTACCGATGCCCATGGCCAGCGCGCCGAACGCGCCGTGCGTGGAGGTGTGGCTATCGCCGCACACCACCGTCATTCCGGGCTGGGTCAAACCCAATTGCGGCCCGACGACGTGCACGATGCCCTGATCCAGATCCCCCATCGGGTGCAGTCGCACACCGAATTCCGCGCAATTGCGGCGCAGCGTCTCGACCTGGGTGCGCGAAATAGGGTCCGCGATCGGCTTATCGATATCGATCGTCGGGACGTTGTGGTCCTCGGTCGCGATGGTGAGATCGGGACGGCGCACGGGACGCCCCGCGGCGCGAAGTCCGTCGAAGGCCTGCGGGCTGGTCACCTCGTGTACGAGGTGCAGATCGATGTAGATCAGATCGGGCTCCCGCGAGGCGCCCTCGCCCTGTCCGCGGGCGACGACATGCTGCTCCCACACCTTCTCGGCCAGTGTGCGACGCTCGGCCATTCTCGATCACCTTTCCGACGAGCAACCGGGGTACGCGATCCGGGCTGAGACGCGCTCACGGCTGCACAAGTTTTCGACTGTTTCCGACGCGTCCGGAGCGAGCAGTCCACTAAAATGGCTTTCTCAGTATCCGAGACGCTAATATCGTTCTATGAGACAGCATAGCGGTATCGGCGTCCTCGATAAAGCGGTGTCAGTGTTATATGCCGTCGCCGAGCACCCATGCGGTCTCAACGAACTGTGCACCCGCACCGGCCTGCCCCGGGCCACCGCCCATCGCCTAGCCGTCGGGCTCGAGGTGCACCGGCTGCTGTCCCGCGACAACAACGGCCTGTGGCGGCCCGGACCCGCCCTGGCCGAACTCGCTGCCGGGGCCACCGATCCACTGCACGAGGCGGCTACGGCCATTCTCCCCCGCCTGCGCGAGATCACCGGCGAGAGCGTTCAGATCTACTGCCGGGACGGCAATGCGCGGGTCTGCATCGCGGCCCTCGAACCGCCAGTCGGCCTGCGCGACACCGTGCCGATCGGGGCGCGACTGCCGCTCACCGCGGGCTCGGCGGCCAAGGTGCTGGTCGCCTGGGCAGATCCGGAACTGCAGCGCATCATCCTGGCCGACGCGGTATTCGGCGAGCGGGCACTGGCCGAGGTCCGCAAGCGCGGCTGGGCCCAGAGCGCCGCCGAGCGGGCCAGCGGTGTGGCCAGCGTCTCCGCACCAGTGCGCGACGCTGCGGGCCACGTCATCGCGGCCGTCTCGGTATCCGGACCGATCGATCGCATTGGCCGCAGGCCGGGCGCGCGCTGGGCGGCCGACCTGGTCGCCGCCGCTGACGCACTTCACAAGCGACTGTAACGCGTTCTAGTTTCGACCCTCTAAAGTTGGTGCGCATGGGAGTAAACCAACGGGCACAGATCGTCATGTCCGACGCCGAGATTTCCGAATTCCTGGAGCGCAGCCGCATCGCGACGCTGGCCACCATCGGCCCGAACGGTGCACCGCATCTGACCGCGATGTGGTACGCCCTGATCGACGGCGAGATCTGGTTCGAGACCAAAGCCAAATCGCAAAAAGCGGTGAACCTACGCCGCGACCCCCGCGTAACCTGCATGGTCGAGGCGGGCCAGACCTACGACCAGCTGCGCGGCGTCTCGATCGAAGGCCACGCCGAGATCATCGATGATGCGGACAAGCTCTTCGCCGTCGGCGTGAGCGTTTGGGAGCGCTACACCGGCCCCTACAGCGAAGAGGTCCGCCCGCTCGTCGAGCAGATGCTCAACAAGCGCATAGCGGTCCGCGTTATCCCAGATCGCCTGCGCAGCTGGGACCACCGCAAACTCGGCCTCCCCCAACTCCCGGTAGGCGGCACCACCGCCCAACCCCTCGACTGATCGCGCCACGCGGACAAAATCCGCCTGACACGCCGGGTGCGGCACAGTAGCGTCAACCCTGTTCGACCCGAATCGGCAGCGCGGCGACGCCCCGTGGCGCGCGCCACCCGGCCGCGACGACGAGGAGCAGACATGGCGGAAGCAGAAAGTTCCAACGGCAAGGCGGCACCAAGCACCGAAGAGGTAAAACGCAAGTTCAAGGAAGCTCTGGAGCGCAAAAACCAGCACCACGCCAAGTCGAACGACCACCTCGACGGCCGCTCCAAGGCCACCTCCGCCCAAGGCAACGCGAGCCATAAGCGGGAATTCCGCCGCAAGAGCGGATAGGAAGCCCAACCGATACGCAAGAGGCCCTCCAGCGGACCGCTGGAGGGCCTCTTGCGTATCGCGGCCCTGTCGAGACCCCAACTCCGGCGGATCACAAGGAACTCGGGTCACCTGCTCAACGGCACAATGCCGGCCCAGCCCCGACCAAGCAGCGCCATCCCGAGCCAGCGGCCCATGAGGCACAAAGCCCCCAGCGGCAACCAACCGCCTCCCGGATAACGGCACCCTGAGCTGACGTTATCCCGGGCGCACCAACGTCCCGAGTAAGTGCCCTAGGAGCGCAGCCCTCTGGCTAGGGACATCGGCTCCCACTCACAACAACCTGATGATCCCACTCCCCACCACCGCGACAAACGCCCCCAGCAGCAGCGAGGAAACAGACCCACACCCACCCAAATGACACCCATGACCTGCTGTTCCGGGGCGAAGCCTCCGGCCGAACTCGGGGGTCCGGGGGCAAAGCCCTCCGGGTGGGGGTGTGGGGGTTTCACCCCCACAAGACAATGCGAAGCAGAAAAAGGCCCATGCTCTCCATGAGCATGGGCCTCCCATTCTGCGTAGCCCCGACGGGATTCGAACCCGCGCTACCGCCTTGAGAGGGCGGCGTCCTAGGCCGCTAGACGACGGGGCCAGGACTGGATCTCCCACATTTCAGTGGGAGATCTTTCCGGTTGATCTTTCGATCAGTGGAAGCTCGGTTAGCTTAGCCGACCGGAGCTCGGCGACCAAATCGCCGGATGCTGAACAACTTTCGGTCGCGCGCCGAGAGGAGAACAACATTTCCGCTGGGGTACCAGGACTCGAACCTAGAATGGCTGAACCAGAATCAGCTGTGTTGCCAATTACACCATACCCCAATGACCAGGACGTTCGACCTCGTGTCCGGCTGACCCGAGGCCCTGTTCCGAGCCGAGAAGTAGAGTACCAAACCGCATACGGTTTACTACAAATCGCCTGCTCAACGCCCTGTTTTTTGGTCAGAGACAGATTTTCAGGCCGGTGCCGTCCAGTCCCGCGCCGAGCGCAGTCGAGCCAGGCTCGTCTCGCGGCCGAGAAGCTCCAGCGATTCGTACAGCGGCGGGCTGATATGCGAACCCGTCACTGCCACTCGCACTGGTGCGAACGCCTTGCGCGGTTTGAGCCCCAGATCATCGATGAGCGCCGTTTTGAGCGCATCCTCGATAGCGGGGGTGGTCCAGGCCGGCAGCGGCTCGAGCGCGGCAATGGCGGCATCCAATACCGGCGTCGCTTCGGAACCGAGATTCTTCGACCCCGCCGCCGGATCAATCGCGAACTGTTCCGCGGGCGCCAACAAGAAACGCAGCAGATCCCATGCGTCGGACAACACCACGATCCGGGTCTGCACCAGTTCGGCGGCCGCGGCGAACAACTTGTCGTCGATGTCGGCGCCGATGTGGCCGTGTTCGGTGAGGAACTCACGCAAGCGGTGCGTGAAATCACCCGGCTCCAGCAATCGGATGTGTTCGGCGTTGAGTGCGTCGGCCTTCTTCTGATCGAAACGGGCCGGATTCGAATTCACCTTCGAGATATCGAAGGCTGCCACCATCTCTGCCATCGAGAAAACATCGCGATCATCCGCGATGCCCCAGCCGAGTAGCGCCAGGTAATTCAGCAAACCCTCCGGGATGAATCCCCTATCCCGATGGACGAACAGATTCGACTCCGGATCGCGCTTGGACAACTTCTTGTTGCCCTGCCCCATCACGAACGGCAGATGACCGAACTCGGGAGTGAACTCGGCGACGCCGATCCGGCGCATAGCCGCATAGAGCGCGATTTGACGGGGAGTGGACGAGAGAATGTCCTCACCGCGCAACACATGGGTGATCTTCATCAATGCGTCGTCGACCGGGTTAACCAGCGTATAGAGCGGATCGCCATTACCGCGAGTGAGTGCGAAATCGGGCACGGTACCCGCTTTGAAGGTGGTTTCGCCGCGCACGAGATCGTGCCAGGTGATGTCTTCATCGGGCATTCGGAGTCGGATTACCGCCGGGCGTCCGGCGGCACGATGGGCCGCGATCTCCCCGGGGGTGAGATCGCGGTCATAGTTGTCGTAGCCGAGTTTCGGATCCCGGCCCGCGGCGCGATGGCGCTCTTCGACTTCCTCGGCCGTCGAAAAGGATTCGTAGGCTTCACCGGCGGCCAGCAAATTCCGCACGACCTCCATATGCAGCTCGCGTCGCTGCGATTGCCGATAGGGCGCATAGGGCCCGCCGACCTCCGGCCCCTCGTCCCAGGTGAGGCCGAGCCAGCGCAGCGCGTCCAGGATCGCACCGTAGGATTCTTCGGAATCGCGTGCGGCATCGGTATCTTCGATGCGAAAGACGAACTTGCCGCCGGTGTGGCGGGCGTACGCCCAATTGAACAGCGCCGTCCGGACCAGGCCGACATGCGGCGTTCCGGTCGGTGACGGGCAGAAGCGGACCCGTACTTCAGTCATGGCTCTCTTTCGACTAGCGCTTGGCGGCAACAGGATTGGTGAGGGTTCCGATGCCCTCGACGGTGACGGAGACGTTCTGTCCGGCCTGCAGTGGGCCGACGCCCTCCGGGGTGCCGGTGAGCAGCACATCGCCGGGCAGCAGTGTCATCACCGTGGTCACCCACTCGATGAACTTCGGAATATCATGCAGCAGAAGCGAAGTGCGGCTGCGCTGGCGGACCTCGCCGTCGACTTCGGTGACGATCTCCAGATCCGAAGGGTCGAGCGAGGTTTCGATCCACGGGCCGAGCGGGCAGAAGGTGTCGTAGCCCTTGCCCCGGGTCCACTGACCGTCGTGCTTCTGCTGATCGCGCGCGGTCACATCGTTGGCGACGGTGTAGCCGAGCACCACATCGAGCGCGCGGGCGGCGGGCACATCCTTGCACGGACGGCCGATGACGATTGCCAGCTCGCCCTCGTAGTCCACCTGGGATGAGCTGGGCGGCAATACGATCGACGCATTCGGGCCGATGATCGAGGTGCTCGGCTTCATGAAGATCACCGGATCCGCCGGTGCGACCCCACCCATTTCGGCCGCGTGCGCGGCGTAGTTCTTACCGATGCAGACCACCTTGCTGGCCAGAATCGGCGCGAGCAGGCGCACGTCGGCCAGCGGCCAACTCCGCCCGGTGAATGTCGGAGTACCGAACGGATGTTCCGCGATCTCCTTGGCGACGCTCTGGCTCCCCTCCCCTTCGATGCTGACGAAAGCGACTCCATCGGGACTGGCGATTCGACCTAGACGCATGCACCGCAGTCTATCGACCGCCCTCGACCTGCTCGAACGCGCCCGACCGAGCGGTCCGGAACCGTACGGGGTGGCGGGTTCGGCGGCCCGCGATGTGAGCAGTTCGACAGAACCACAGCGGAATCCAGTTGCTCACCGGGTGTACGGTAAGTCTCGATGTTCACACAATGAGAACTCAGTCCCATATATTGAGATTCCGAGGTGAGGCCGATGGCTACGACGGTGACGCAGATGCGCGACATCCGACGGTGGTCCATGCTCGGTCTCGGCGTGTTCGCGCAGGCCTCCAGTGCCGTCTTCATCCACGGCGTGCCATTTCTACTGCCCGCGCTGACCGCCGACGGCATGCCGCTGGCTACCGCGGGCCTGCTCGTAGCCATGCCGACCGTCGGGTTGGTGTGCACGCTGATCGCCTGGGGATATGTCGTGGACCGGATCGGCGAGCACAAGGTGCTGGTCAGCGGACCGCTGCTGATGTTCGGTGCCGGTGTCGCGGCGGCTACCGTCTCCGATTACGTGCTGCTCGGCGCATTGTTGTTCCTTGGCGGCGTCGGCGCGGCGAGTACGAATGGCGCCAGCGGCCGGGTGATCGTCGGATGGTTCCCGCCGCAGCGACGCGGACTGGCAATGGGAATTCGACAGACCGCACAGCCGATCGGCGTCGGTATCGGCGCGCTCAGCATTCCGGCCGTCGCGGCCGCGCACGGTGTCTCGGCGGCCATTCTGGTGCCCGCGGTGATGGCGGGGGTCGCCGCGCTCGGCTGCCTGATCGGGATCGTCGATCCGCCACGGCCCGCGGGCCGCGCAGCGGATCGGGTCAACCCGTATCGCGGCGATTCCACCCTGTGGCGCATCCATGCGGTGTCGGTACTGCTGTGCATTCCCCAAGGGACCGTATGGACTTTCGCATTATTGTGGTTGCACAATGACGTTGGCTGGTCGCTGCCCGTAGCGGGTGCTCTGGTGACCGGAACCCAATTCCTCGGCGCCCTAGGACGAATCGGCGCCGGCGCCTGGTCCGACCGCGTCGGCAGCCGACTGGGGCCGCTGCGCACCGTCGCCATCGCCGCCGTAATCTCCATGGGCGCCTTGGCTTTGGCCGCGTGGACGCATGCATGGTGGGCCGCGATTCCGTTGCTGATCGCCGCGTCGATCATCACGGTCTCCGATAACGGTTTGGCTTTCACGGCGGTCGCCGAGATCGCCGGACCGTTCTGGAGTGGACGCGGACTGGGTATCCAGAACACCGGCCAGAACCTCGCAATGGCCGCTATACCACCGGTTTTCGGCGCGCTGATCACCGCAAGCGGATTCCCTGCCGCCTACCTGCTGGCCGCCGTGTTGGCAATGGCGGCGGTTCCACTGGTCCCTGTTCACCGCCGATCCGATTAACGGCCCCTTAGGAATTCGCGCCCGTTCCGGTTCGCCGGTGCGAGCGCGATGGATGTGCGTCGGCCGGCCAACCCCGACGACGCAATCGGGCCGCCATCATGACCGCACATGCAGGGCCCACCGCGGAACAATTGGCCGACCTCGCAAGCTCGGACCAGTCGTCACCGAATCCGTCAGTGCGGCAGCCACGGTCGTCGAACAGCAGTCCAGCGGTCGCCCGCTGCGATGTTGGCGGCCATCGGGCCGATCGCCGAGCCTACGGCGCGGGTCCACGATGCTATCGCGGGTGTCATCCATGAGTCGATTCGATGCATTGCCGCGCGGATCGGCGCCGCACTGACCGAGCGCGAATAGTTCAGATCTCGATCAAAACAGCTGGATCGAAACTCACCCGGAACGGTGGCTCGGCGCGGATCGACGCGGTGAATACGGTTCCTGCCGGCACCACTGGATGGGCGCTAAAGGCACCGTCCGCGAGCAGCATTCGGTGGATCCGGACCTCCGGATGATGTTCGACTATCCAGTACTGCGGAATGTCGATGGCCGCGTACTCGCGAACCTTCCTGACCCGATCGGTGCGTTCGCTGCCGTCGCCCGGCGTGACGACCTCCACGGCGAGCAGCACCTCCGCACCGGCAACCAGTCTGGGCGTTTCGGCGATAATCGCAGCCCGTGCCACATCTCTCGGGATCACCACGATATCGGGCTTGCGAATGCCGCTGGGCGTGTTGACTTCCCAACCACCGCCGATAAATACATGCACCGCGGCCCCACCGGCCGCGACATCGATGAGCCGCCCGACCCGCTGCACCACGAAATCGTGACGCGCACCGCCCACGATCTCGATCAACCATCCGTCCTCGAGCTCGAAACCCTTACCGCCGTTCGGCAAACGGCGCAGATCGACATCGGTAAACGGTCCCCGACGCTCGGTCATTGGATTCCCTCGTGTTCCTGCGGAGCGGAAAGGCCCGCACTCGAAACTCGCTCGAGCGCGGGCCTCAGACAGAACACGTCAGACCGCCGCGGCGATCCGATCTCCGATCTCGACGGTCGAAGCCCCACCGGTGCGCGACGCGAGATCCTTGGCGACCGCCGCTTCGATGCGGGCGGCGCCTTCGGTATTTCCGAGATGGTTGAGCAGCAACGCCACCGACAGAATCGCGGCGGTCGGATCGGCCTTGGACTGACCCGCGATATCGGGGGCGCTGCCGTGGACCGGCTCGAACATGCTCGGGTTGGTGCCGGAGGCATCGATATTGCCGCTGGCCGCCAGGCCGATACCACCGCTGACCGCGGCCGCGAGGTCGGTGATGATGTCGCCGAAGAGGTTGTCGGTGACGATCACATCGTAGCGGCCCGGATCGTTCACCATATGGATGGTGGCGGCGTCGATGTGCTGGTAGGCGGTCTGCACCTCGGGGAACTCCGCCGCGACCTCATTCACCGTGCGCTGCCACAGCGAACCGGCGAAGGTCAGCACATTGTTCTTGTGCACCAGGGTGAGGTGCTTGCGCCGGGCCTGCGCCTTGGCGAAGGCGTAGCGCACGACCCGCTCGATGCCGAAGCGGGTGTTGGTGCTCACCTCGGTGGCCACCTCGTGCGGCGTCTCTACCCGGATCGCGCCGCCGGTGCCGGTGTAGGGGCCCTCGGTGCCCTCGCGCACGACCACGAAGTCGATATCCGGATTGCCCGCGAGCGGACTGGTCACACCCGGGTACAGCTTCGACGGACGCAGGTTCACATGATGATCGAGCGCGAACCGGGTGCGCAGCAGCAGTCCGCGCTCGAGTACACCGCTGGGCACCGACGGATCGCCGATCGCGCCGAGCAGGATCGCATCGTGCTGCTTCAGCTCGGGCAGTACCGAATCCGGCAGGATCTCGCCGGTCGCGTGGTAGCGCCGCGCGCCAAGGTCGTATTCGGTCTTCTCGACCCCCGGCTGCACCACGTCGAGCACCTTGAGCGCCTCGGCGATGACCTCGGGCCCGATCCCATCACCAGCGATAACAGCAAGCTTCATAACACCAATGCTCCGTTCAGTAATGCCGACCGCCACCGTACTTCGCCCAGCACCGCTCACCGCTGCCAGGCATCGCAGCGCAGGTTTCCGCACGCCGCGCACTGTTTCGTCCGGCAATCACGTGCGCGGCGCGACACTTCGTGCGCGGCACATGTGACGACGCCGCGCACGGGTAGGTGTGCGCGGCGGCGGTGGCGGTCAGAAGAGGTCGACGACGACGATCTTGGCGGCGCCGACGGATTCGGCGATCGCGGCCTGGACGTCGGCGGGGACTTCGCGGGCCACACGTAGAACCACGGTCGCGCCCTCCTTATCGACATCCTGGCTCAGCTGCGCGGCGAGGATGTCGATCTCGGCCTCACCGAGCTTGGTGCCGATCTTGCCCAGGGCGCCCGGCTTGTCCTCGTAGTTCAGCACGGCCAGATTCAGACCTTCGGCGCGCATGTCGTAGTTGCGACCGTTGATGTTGACGATCTTCTGCACCTGCTGCGGCTCGGTCAGCGTGCCCGCCACATTCAGGGTGCTGCCGTCGCCGAAGACCGCGCGCAGGTCGACGACGCTGCGGTGGCTCGGGCTCTCCGAAACCTTGGTGACCTCGGTGGTAATGCCGCGGTCCTTGGCCAAGGCGGGAGCGTTGACGAAGGTGACCTGGTCCTCGACCAGCGCGGAGAAGATGCCGCGCAGCGCCGAAAGCTCCAGCACCGCAACATCTTGTGCGGCCAGCTCGCCACGCACCTGCACCTCGACGCTGACCGGCAGCTCGTTGGACACCGCACCGAGCAAATGCCCCTGCTTGCGCACGATCTCCAGCCACGGCGCGACCTCGTCGCCGACGGCGCCACCGGTGACATTCACCGCACCCGGCACGAACTCACCGGCCAGGGCCAGCAGTACGGACTTGGCGACATCGGTGCCCGCGCGGTCCTGTGCCTCGGCGGTGGATGCACCCAGGTGCGGGGTCACCACGACCTGCGGCAGGTCGAACAGCGGACTGTCGGTGCACGGCTCGGTGTCGAATACATCCAGACCGGCGGCACGCACGTGACCCGACTTGATGGCGTCGGCGAGCGCCTGCTCATCGACCAGCCCACCGCGTGCGGCATTGACGATGATGACGCCCGGCTTGGTCTTGGCGATGGCTTCCTTGCCGATGATGCCCTTGGTCTCCGGGGTCTTCGGCAGGTGCACCGAGATCAGGTCGGCGCGCTCGAGCAGCTCGTCCAGGCTCAGCAGTTCGATGCCGAGCTGGGCGGCGCGGGCCGGGGAGACGTAGGGGTCGTACGCGATCACCTTGGTCTCGAAGGCGGCCAGACGCGCGGCGAACAGCTGGCCGATGCGGCCGAGGCCGACCACACCGACGGTCTTGTCGAAGATCTCGACGCCGTTGAACTTGCTGCGCTGCCAGGTCCGCTCGCGCAGAGTGGAATCGGCGGCCGGGATCTGGCGGGCCGCGGCCAGTAGCAGCGTGACGGCGTGCTCGGCGGCGGTGTGGATGTTGGAGGTGGGCGCGTTGACCACCATGACGCCGCGCTCGGTGGCCGCGGGCACATCGACATTGTCGAGGCCGACGCCGGCGCGGGCGACGATCTTCAGGTTCTTCCCGGCCTCGAGCACCTCGGCGTCGACGGTGGTCGCCGAGCGGACGAGTAGGGCATCCGCCTCGGGCACCGCGGCCAGCAGCGCCGGACGGTCGGGGCCGTCGACCCAGCGGACCTCGACACCGTCACCGAGCGCGTCGACGGTCGACTGGGCGAGCTTGTCGGCGATCAGAACAACAGGACGGCCTGCTTGGCTCACTGTGGGGTACTCCTGGGAGGAAAGGGGTCGGCAATTACCGCGCCCAAGCTTAGTTGGCCGGAATCCGCCGCGGCCTACTCCCCCGGTAGGCGGGTGCCTCAACATGGAGGAAGGCCCCGCACCAACGGTGCGAGGCCTTCCCTCGTCGCACGCCGTCACGGCGGCGTCGGCACGATCGATTCGATCGACCGAGACAGCGCTATCAGCCGCCGAAAGAACCCGTCCACAGGGTGTTGAGAATACCGTGCAGAGCAGCGCTACCGGTGGAGAACAGGCCGTTCAGGGCGGCGGAACCGGTGTCGATGATAACGGGGATCATGAAATTCCTCTTCGTCGAAAACTAATCCAGTCGAACTGGCTGACACATGACACATCGGAGCGTGAACAAATCCGGTTACGAAATTCTGACGAATTGTGACGCAGACTACATATCGCTTTTCATTGTGATCTGGACAACCGACCAACACTCTACTGATCAGGCGATATATGCATGAACGCAGGTCGGAAGCGCTTTTTCGCGCGGTAATTAGATCAGCAAAAGAAGTTTTCTAAGAGATCTCTGAGAGAATGTTCGACAGCGCCTGAGATCTGTCCGAGATAGGACGCGGTGCAACCCCGGCAACCTTCGTACATAACAGACTGCATTGCCGCCTCATCGCGAGTCAGCGTATTAATCGGCGCGATACGTCAGATACGGCCGCGCCAAGATCAACGCGACAGCAAGCATGGCGCTACTTGTATACACGGGCAGCAGAGGAATGAACGCGGTGTAGCGGATGGAGAAGGGGATCACCAGCGCGCTGGCCGAGCCCGCGGCAGCCGTGCCGCGCAGTATCCACCCACACCTCGCCACTGTCGCCAACCCCACAGCCCGAGGCGACGATCGCCACCGCCGTAGCCATCAGCGCGCCACCGAATCCGGCGATGAGGACGCCGACCCCGGTCGCGATCACCAGCAGGCGGCCTCCGAGCGCGCGGCGCTCGGGACATTCCGACGGCGCCGTCCAATGCGGCGTGGTCGGCTTGCGTCACACCGCGAGCAGGAACGTAGGAAACAGCATGACCGCCGCCGTGACGTGTAGTGGCTCGTCGAAGCCGATCACCAGGAAGTAGAACAGCGCCGGAAACTCGATCAGCCCGGAGAGCAGATACGCGGGGCGCAGACCCGGCGGCCGTATGCCGCCTCAGGCCGCGCCGGTGTACAGCACGTCGATGGCGATCATGACAGTGCCGGACCCAAAGACTGCCGCCGAGCCGATGCCGGCGACGATCATGCCGATGCCGACGAGCGGACCTCAGCACCAGGCGGGACAAGGTCGTGGGTCCAGCGGAACGCCACGAAGGGTCGGCGGTGGTGGTGCGGTCGGTTGTGCGGCCTCGATGGCAGTGGAACGAGCCGGGTCCGGCGGCGATCAGCACCGCGGGTGTCGCCGGCACGATGGCGGCAGTGTCGGCCGACGCCGTCATCGCGGCGGCGGTATCGGATTCGGTCAGGCAGTGCCGCTCAGCGGGTTCGCCGATGACAGATGTCATCGAGGCGCCACTGGTCCGCCGGTCACACCTCGGCGACCGCAGCCGCGTAAGCGCGGGCCAAACGGTCGGTGGCGGTCGGCGCGTCCGGATCGGGACGCGGAATCCCGAGGTGCGACTCACGCAGTTCGTTCATGAACTCGGCCCACAGCTGCGGTCCACCCTCCTCGAGGAGTTCCGCTCGCACGCGCAGGCGCTTCGTCGTCGGGCGATGCCGCAGCCCCCATGCGCCCAATTGCGCCATGATCGGCACCAACTGGATCGCGGGCTCGGTGAGCCGGTACTCGGCCTTCTGGCCGGGACGAGTGTCCTCTCGACTGAGTAGTCCGGCCGCGACCAGGCGCTTGAGCCGGTCGGACAGAATATTGGACGCGATCCCCTCCTCCGATCCGGCCAGCAGCTCGCGGAAGTGGCGGCGATTGCCGAACATCACGTCACGCAGCACCAGCAGCGTCCATCGATCGCCGATCACCTCGATGGTCGCGTTGATCGGGCAGCCCGAACGTCCATCGTCGCGCATGTGGCGCTCCTTCCCTCGACATTTCTGCTTGCATTCTACAACCAGTTGCGCATAGGCTGCCCACAAGCGATTGCAAAATGCAATCAGATCAGAGAAGAGACACATCATGGCAAAGTTGCGCGTGCACAACATCGCGATCTCGCTCGACGGCTACATCGCCGGACCGAATCAGGGACCCGAGAACCCGCTCGGCGAGGGCGGATTGCGGCTGCACGATTGGGTGTGGGCCACGCGCTACGCGCACCAGATGGACGGCGCGAACACCGGCGAGACCGGCGTGGACAACGATTTCATGGTCGCGGGCGATGCCGGCATCGGCGCAACCATCATGGGGCGCAACATGTTCGGCCCGATCCGCGGTCCGTGGACCGATCACGAATGGAAGGGTTGGTGGGGCGACAACCCGCCCTACCACCACGACACCTTCGTGATGACCCACCACGCGCGGCCGTCGCTGCCGATGGAGGGTGGCACAACGTTCCATTTCGTGAACCAAACGCCGGAAGCCGTTCTGCGCCAAGCATTCAAGGCCGCGGACGGTCAGGATGTGCGGCTCGCGGGCGGCTCATCGGCGATTCGGCAGTTTCTGCGCGCCGGTCTGGTGGACGAGATGCATCTCGCGGTGGTCCCGATCCTGCTCGGCGCGGGCGAGCGGCTCTACGACGATCTCGCCACCCTGCCGGGCTACGAGATCAGTTCGGTGGTTCACTCCCCCGCGGTCACCCATGTCACCTTCGGCAAGAGCGCCTGAATGTCCCCGAAAACGACGAGAGGCCCGCACCCCCTGCCGGGTGCGAGCCTCCTAAGTCACGCTTGATCAGATAGCGCGGACGTCCTGGGCCTGCGGGCCCTTCTGGCCCTGGCCGATCTCGAACTCCACGCGCTGGCCCTCTTCGAGGGACCGGAAACCCGAGCCGGAAACGGCCGAGTAATGCACGAAGACGTCAGGGCCGCCTCCGTCTTGAGCGATAAAGCCGAAGCCCTTCTCGCTGTTGAACCACTTCACACTGCCTTGAGCCATGTTCTTTACTTCTTACTTCCTGTTGATGAGCCGAGCAGATCACTTCGATAAGCCCGATCTCGTGATCAACAATGCCATCATCGGACGAATTCGGCCACTTCCAGCAGTGGCAACTGTGAGCAAGCCGACGTTGGAGCAACGGTGTGGCCGCGGACGCAACATCGGTTGCGAAGGGCTGGCTACCCTGATCATCGACCGGTAGCGGAGCATAGATCGCCAGGTCAGCGCGCAGTTTCGGCTACCGATGCGGACTCGGCCGAAATCCCAGCAACCACGCTCGACATAGACCTCGCACCGGAACTGAGAATTCGCAAAGAAAATACGACAGTTCGGGCTCAGATGTGCACTAAGTGGTCGGTTTTCAGTTATGCAGCCGTGACCAAGTGAGCCATGCGATCGTCATATTGATGGAATTTCCGGCCGCAGGCCACGACCGGCTAGTCCGCTGATTCGGCTCTGTTCAGGTAACGCAGCTGCGCCGTCTTGGCCTGGTCGTAGGCCGCGCGGCCCGCCAGGTGCTCTGGCACACCGACCTCCCACCAGGCACCCGCATCGGTCCAGGCGGACGGCTGGGTGCGCACGACCACAACGGCCGGCCGGGACTCGCTCAGTGCCGCTGCCCTGGCCCGCGCATACGCGCCGCGGAACTCGGTCAGATCGGTCGCGGTGAAGACCGCGCAGCCCAATGATCTTGCGTGGCTTGCGAAGTCGACGCGCGGCGGTCGCACGTGGTTGGTGCGGCAGTCGGCATAGAAGTTGTTGAAGGGGTCGCCGCCCTGACCTTCTTGGAGCCGGGCGATCACCGCGTAGCCGTCGTTGTCGCAGACGACCGCGACGAATCGGTGGCCCGCGAAGGCCGCGGAGAACAGCTCCGAGTTGAGCATCAAATAGGAGCCGTCGCCCAGCATGGTGGTGACCAGACCGTGCACATGCGCCATCGCCGCACCCCAGGCACCCGCGAGTTCGTAACCCATGCAGGAGAACCCGTACTCGACGTCCATGGTCGGCACGGTGCCGGTGGCCCGCCAGCCGCCGATCAGCTCGCCGGGCATACCGCCCGAGGCGGTCATCACATAGTCGTCGGGTGCACTCAATTCGTTGACGACGCCGACGATTTGGGCGTAGCTCGGAATGCCCGGTGTCGGTGCGCGCAGCTTGTCGATATGGGCGTCCCAGGTGGTGCGGAGTCCTTCCGCGCGCTCGGACCATTCGGTATCGACTTGCCAATTCGCCAGGAGCGCAGCCAATTCCCGCACCGTCGCGTCGGCATCACCCACGACCGCGAGCGCACCGTGCTTCACCGCGTCGAAACGGGCCGTGTTGACGGTGATCAGCCGGACGTCGGGCGCGAAGACGGTCCAGGAGGCGGTCGTGAAGTCCTGAAGTCGGGTGCCGATGGCCAACACCAGATCCGCCTGTGCTGCAGCGGCATTGGCCGACGCCGAGCCGGTAATGCCCAGCGGACCGGCATACAACTCGTGGTCGTGCGGTACGAGAGTGCGCCCAGCCGTCGTTTCGGTTATCGGAATTCCGTGCCGCTCAGCGAATTCGAGTACCAGCCGGCCCGCACCCGAATAGCGCACACCGCCGCCGAGGACCAACAGTGGACGTCGCGCCGATCGCAGTGCCCGCGCTGTCTCGGCCAGCACCCGAGAGTCTGGGCGCGAACGTGTGATTCGGTGTACGACCGGCTCGAAAAGCGCCTCGGGAAAGTCGTAGGTCTCGGCTTGGACGTCCTGTGGCAATGCCAATGTCACAGGGCCCACATCAGCCGCATCGGTCAGCACCCGCGCCGCCTGGGGCAAGGTGGCAATCAGTTGTTCCGGTCGGGTGATGCGGTCGAAGTAGCGGCTGACCGCGCGGAAGGCATCGTTGACGGTAATGGTCGGGTCGCCGAAGTGTTCGACCTGTTGCAGCACCGGATCCGGTGCGCGGTTGGTGAAGGTATCCCCCGGAAGCAGCAGCAGCGGAAGACGATTCGCATGTGCCACTCCGGCGGCCGTCACCATATTCAGCGCGCCGGGACCGATCGAGGACGTCGCGATTCCGACCTGACGTCGGTGGGTCGCCTTCGCCAGGCCGACGGCTGCCAGCGCCATTCCCTGCTCGGTATGCCCACGCCAGACCGGGATTTCATCGCGACGCTCGGATAGTGCGGTGCCGAGGCCGAGCACATTGCCGTGCCCGAATATCGCGAAAGCCGCCGGGAACAACGGTACTTCGCGGCCGTCGAAGGTCTCCGAATGCTGGGCGACCAGCCAGCCGACCAGTGCCTGCGCCGTTGTCAGCCTCACGGCGTCACCACGCGCTGCAATTCGTGCTGCAGTGCGTCCAATTCGGCACCGCCGGCCATTTGTCTTGTCAACTCCGGCAGGTCGATCTTCGACTTCTCGTACGAGCCGAGCATCGCACCGCGTTTGAGCAGCAGGAAGCGGTCGCCAACCGGATAAGCATGGTGCGGGTTGTGGGTGATGAGGATGACCCCGAGCCCGCGATCCCGGGCCTGCACAACGTACTTCAGTACGACACCGGCCTGTTTCACCCCCAGGGCGGCGGTCGGTTCATCCAGGATGAGCACCTTGGCCCCGTAGTGCACGGCCCTGGCGATCGCGATGCACTGGCGTTGTCCGCCCGACAGCGTGCCGACCGGCTGTTCCATGTCCCGGATCTCGATCCCCATGTCCGCCAACGCCTCTCGCGCGATATCGCGGCCTCTGCGACGGTCGAGCAGTCGCAGCGGACCGTAGCCGATGGTCGGCTCGGAGCCGAGTACGAAGTTGCGCCAGACGCTCATCAGCGGCACCACGGCGAGATCCTGGTAGACGGTCGCGATGCCGTGGTCCAAAGCCTCGCGGGGCGAAGACAACCGGGTCGGCCGGCCATCCAGCTTCAGTTCACCGCGATCGTGCTGATGTACTCCGGCGAGAACCTTGATCAGGGTCGACTTGCCCGCACCGTTATCGCCGAGGATGCAGGTGACCTGTCCGGCATTAACCACGGTGGAGACGTCACGTAGTGCGACGACACCGCCGTAGCTCTTGCCGATATCGATCGCTTCGATCAGGGGTGGCCCACCCGTCACCCGACCACCAGAATCGCTACGCGATGCTGTGTTCATCGGCGTACCCTTTCGGCTCGCTTCTTGAATATGTTGTTGACCAACACCGCGGCCAGCAGCAGCACGCCGAGGAACAGCATGAACCAGTCGCTGTCCCACCCGGCGAAAACGATGCCCTGCCGTGCCATGCCGAAGATCAGCGCGCCGATGGCGGCGCCGATCGCGGAACCGAATCCGCCGGTCAGCAGGCAGCCGCCGACCACGGCCGCGATGATGTAGTGCAGTTCCAGCCCGACGCCCTGATTCGCCTGCACGCTGGAGAACCGGAGGATACTGCAAGATCCGACTACCCAACCGGCGAAGGCGGTGGTCATGAAGAGCAGGATCTTCGTCCGATCGGCGGGGACGCCGACAGCCCGCGCGCTCGGCAGCGCACCGCCCACCGCGAAAATCCAGTTGCCGAACTTGGTGCGCACCAGGACAAGTGCGGCGATCGCGGTGAGGACCACCCACCAGACGACCGACGCTTGCAGGTGCGTATCGCCGATGTCCAATGTCGAGGCGAAGACCCAGCCCGCCGAGTTGTATCCGTCGGCGGCTCGAATGCCCGACACCTGAACGGTTCCGGTAACCAGACGGGTGACGCCGAGGTTGAGACCTTGCAGCGCAAGGAAAGTGCCAAGAGTAACGATGAAACTCGGTAGCCCCGTTCGCATCACGAGCCAGCCGTTGAAGGCACCCACCATAAGCGCGAAGAGCAGCGAAACCAGGAGCGCGAGCCAGACATTCCAACCCGCGTGCACCGCGAGCAATGCGGTGACCAGCGCGGTAGAAGCGGTCATGACACCGGCCGAGAGGTCGAATTCGCCGCCGATCATCAGCAATGCGACCGCGACCGCCATGATGCCGAGCGTGGATGAATCGTCCAGCCAGGTCGCGACACCGAGTGAGCTGAGGAAACGGTCGGTAATGATCGAGAAGAATACGAAGACCAGTGCGGCGCCGAGCAATGCGCCGATCTCCGGACGCACGACCACCCGCTGCAACAGCGACGGCCCGTCGGGCGGGGTGTTGGGCGTGACCTCGGAAGTTTTTGTGGCAATAGTCATTTCATCCACTCCCTCAGCGCATACCCAGTGCCACGCGGGCCGCGACAGCTTCGACATTGTTCTTGTCGACGAAGGCGGGACCCGTCTGCACCGGTGCGCCACCACCCACCGAGTTCAGATTCGTCCGATACAGCTGCAGCAGCACGATCGGCAGATAGCCCTGTTCGTACTGCTGCTGGTCCACGGCGAACAGCAGCTTCCCGGCCCGAATGGCCTCGACCACATCGGTATTCAGATCGAAGGTCGCGACTGTCGCCGTCGACAGCGATTCCTTCACACCGTCCACCGCACGGGCGGCTACCTGTGAATTCAGCGTGAGCACGGCGTCGATGGACCTGTCCGCCTCCAATGCGCCCTTGATGCGGGACTGCGCGTCAGTGGGATTGTTGATATCCACCTGCAGCGTGGTGCCATTGCCGAAGGCCTTGGTCGCGCCGTCACAGCGCTGGTTGGCACCGATATTGCCCGCCTCGTGGATCACGCACAGCAACTTCTTGCGACCAGCGTCGGCGAGGCGCTTGCCCGCGGCCTGTCCGGCCAGTGTTTCGCTCTGCCCCACATGGCCGATCGCACCGAACTCGGTGCTCTCGCTCTCACCGGAGTTGATGGTCACCACCGGAATGCCCGCGGCAATGGCCTTTTCGATCGAGGATCTCAGAGCTTCAGGATTCGCCATCGATACAACGAGACCGTCCACGCCTTGTGCGACAGCGTTATCGATGAGTTTGGCCTGCTGCCCCGGATCGCCCGAGGAGTTGTACTCGACGCGGACGCCGAGATCCTTGCCCGCCGCCTCCGCGCCATTCTTGACGACGTTCCAGAAGGCGTCGCCTGGGCTGCCGTGGGTCACCACCGCGACGGAGCCCAATTTGCCTTGCGCGACCGGGGATTGGGTCGGGGCGGAAACATCCGCACCCGGACCCGTACACGCGGCGAGGAGGGTGGCCGCAGCCAGCCACGGCAGCACGCGACGGGATCGCCGCCACCATGCCGTGCGTATTTCCAGCGACATCGTTGTCATCACTTCCCATCTAGATTCGGACTGAGCCCAGCGCGGAAGCTATGCCCGCAAGGTGGATCAGACTGCGGGCGGCGTCGCGGCTGGGCAGTTCTGCCGAATCCTTCGGGCGCAATGCCGTGTCCTGTTCGATGACGTACCAGCCGCGGTAGCCTGCGGCGTGTACGCCGCGTACCAGAGCCTCGATGTCGATATCGCCGTCGCCGAGCGGGGCGTAGATGCCGCGGCGGACGGCATCGCTGTATTCCATTGCGCCGCTGCGTACTCGGTCGGCAATGGCGTTGCGCACATCCTTGAGATGGATATGTCCGATGCGATCCGGATGGCGCTGCGCGAGACGCACCGGATCGGTGCCGCCGATCAGCAGATGGCCGGTATCCAGGCAGAGGTCCAGATCGGAATCGGTAAGGAACCTGTCGACTTCGGCGTCGCTCTCGATGTAGGTGCCGACGTGCGGATGCAGGGTGGTGCGCAATCCGAATTCGGCGGCGACATCTCGGATGGCGCCAGCGGTTCGGATCAGGGTCCGCCATTCTTCATCGGAAAGTGTTGGGCGCATGTCGTATCCGTCGAGCCCGGTCGCGGCCGCGAGGACGACCACCTCCGCACCCGTCGCTGCGAAAAGCGCGGCGTTTTCGCGGGCGGTCTCGATTGCCTGTGCCGGGCCGCAGTGCAGCGGGAGGGCGAGGAAGCCCCCGACGGCGGTGATGCCGAAATCATCGAGCAGCGAGCGCAATTCGGCTGGATTCTGCGGTAGGTAGCCGGGCGGGCCCAGTTCCGTCGCGGAGATGCCGAGGGCGGACATCTCGGTAAGGACGGTCCGCGCGTCGAGCACGTGACCCCAACCGGGGACTTCGCAGACACCCCAGGAGATCGGTGCGGCCGCGATACGTAGCGGATAGCGAGGTTGGGTCATCCGGCTCTCCGACCTTCGGTGTCGATCTGGCGCTGTTGGAGCGCTCCAACTATGTAACGTAGGTCATAGAGTGTCAAGTACTGCATCGGTCGCTGTTTCATCGCTGCTACCTGCGAAAATTCGTATTTGCAGCGAAAATACCCGACGCTGACGGTGAGAAAAATGTCGGATTAGAGCGCTCTATTGATAAGGCCAGGCCAACCTTGTAACGTCCGACACTGCAGGAGCACGGTGGGATGCGGAACGGAGGCGAGATGGCGCGACCGACCATGGAAGACGTCGCCGCCCGCGCCGGGGTGTCCCGCGCGCTGGTCTCCCTCGTCATGCGCAACTCCCCGAAGGTCAGCGAACATCGTCGCCGCGCGGTGCTGGCGGCCGCGAAGGAGCTCGGCTATCAGCCGCACATCATGGCGCGGTCGCTGGCCAGCCGGACCTCCAACATCATCGGCGTCACGGTCTCCGACCTGCGCAACGCGTTCTTCGCCGATGTGGTGGAGGGTATGGACGCGGCCGCGCAGGACGCAGACCTGGAACTGATCCTCAATACCGGACGCCGCAGCGCCGCCCGTGAGCGCACGGCACTGGAAAGCCTGCTGTCCTTCCGCCCCGGCGGAATCATCCTGCTTTCACCCGTACTGCCGGTGGCGGCCATTCGCGACGCCGCCGAGAAATGCCCGATCGTGCTCATTTCGCGCAGCTCTACGATCGCGGACGTCGATACCGTCAATGACGACGGCGAGATCGGCGCCGCGCTGGCCGTGGATCATCTGGTCTCGCTCGGCCACCGCCGGATCGTGCATCTCGACGGCGGCGGGGCCTTCACCGCTGCCGCGCGCCGTCGCGGTTACCGTGCCGCGATGGCACGAAAAGGGCTGGAGCCCATGATCATCGCCAGCGAGCACACCGACTCGGGAGGCATCACGGCGGTCCAGAAACTGCTGAATCTGTTCTCTCGTGAGAACTTCCCCACCGCACTGGTGTGCGGCAACGACTTCAATGCCGTCGGCGCGATGTCGGCACTCGAAGAAGCCGGACTTTCGGTGCCGCACGATGTTTCGGTCATCGGCTATGACAACACCTCTCTTGCCGCCCTGCGCCACGTCTCCCTTACCACCATCGATCAGCCGCGAATTCAGATGGGCCGCTTGGCAATCGAGGCATTGGTCGAGCGCCTGCGCGACGGCCGTACCGACCCAATGCGCCGCCGCCTGGAACCTTCACTGGTCGTTCGCGCGACGACCGCAGCACCACGCAACTGACGCTTTCGTATACCCACCGCCAATTCGCATTTCACCAGGAGGAGAGCCGATGACATCAGCACACACCGTCACGCTGGGCCTGGCGGGCACCGGCCGTATCGGCACCTCCCATGCCGAAACACTGAAACACCTACCCGGTGTCGAGACCGTCATCGTCGCGGATGCCGACGCCGAACGCGCCCACGCCGCCGCCACCAAACTCGGCGTTCAAGCCGTCCCCGACATCGACACACTCTTCGCCGCCCCACTCGACGGCCTCATCATCGCCACCGCCACCGACTCCCACCCCGAACTCATCACCCGCGCCGTCGATCAAGGCATCCCGGTCTTCTGCGAAAAACCAGTAGCCACCGACATCCAAGGCACCCGCGCCGTCATCGCCCACCTCGAAAACTCCACCGTTCCAGTCCAAATCGGCTTCCAACGCCGCTTCGACGCCGGCTACCGCGCCGCCCGCGATGCCATCGCCTCCGGTTCACTCGGCTGGCTGCACACCTTGCGCGCCACCACCCTCGACCCCACTCCCCCACCCGCCGAATACATTCCCCACTCCGGTGGCATCTTCCGCGACTGCGGCGTACACGATTTCGACATCATCCGGTGGGTTACGGGGCGCGAAGTAGTGGAGGTCTACGCAACCGGAGCCAACCGCGGCGGGCAATTCTTCGCCGACGCGGGCGATGTGGACACCGCAGCGGTGCTGCTGCGCCTGGACGACGGCGCTCTGGCCACAGTCTCCCTCGGCCGCTACAACGGCGCAGGCTACGACGTCCGTCTAGAAGCCCTCGGCTCCCTCGGAAATGCCGTCGTCGGCCTCGACGACCGGTCACCGTTGACTTCCGTCGAACCCGACTACGCCCCTTCGCCATACCCCGCCTACCCCAGCTTCATGGAACGCTTCCGTCGGGCCTACACCGACGAACTCGCGGCGTTCCTCTCCGTAGTATCTGGCGAACTCGCCAGCCCCTGCACGCCCGCCGACGCACTCGAAGCGTTCTATATCGCTGAAGCATGCGAACTTTCGCGACACGAAAATCGGCCAGTTGCCGTGGCCGGAGTCCGCCGCTGACAGGTCCGCGTCGCACTGGGCTCCCACCTAGGGCGTGTTTCATAAGTGCTGAGGGGTGATCGCCGCCGTCGTGATTGCGGCTGAAAGTCGTTGCCGGGGTGGGTGTGTCGATGCCGTGAGATGGGTGAGGTCTCCGGTAGATGGGTTCAGCGACCAAGCAGAACCTGAATACCGGAGACCTCGTGGCCAGCGTAGCGGTGGCGGGGCGAGCGGATTTGACCGATGCCCAGTGGGCGCGGTTGGAGCCGTTGCTGCCTCGTGGCAAGAAGGCGGGTCGTCCGCCGAAGTGGAGCAAACGCCAGATCATCGACGGGATTCGGTGGCGCATTCGGGTGGGTGCGCCGTGGCGGGATGTGCCGGATCGGTATGGGCCCTGGCAGACGGTGTATGGGTTGTTCCGGCGGTGGCAGCGTGCTGGGAACTGGGCGTTGCTGCTGAAGTTGTTGCAGATACTCGCCGATGCGAATGGCGGTATCTGCTGGCAGGTGAGTGTGGACTCGACCATCATGCGGGCCCATCAGCATGCCGCTGGGGCTGTCCGCGATGGCAGCGCTCAGGCCGAGCCCCCGGGTGGGGTCGAGGTCGAGCCGGCCGATCACGCGCTCGGCCGGTCTCGGGGTGGATGGTCGACGAAGCTGCACCTGGCCTGTGAACAGGGTTTGGCGCCGTTGGCGGTCCTGATTACCGGTGGTCAGGCCGGTGACAGTCCGTACTTCAC